>JAITJI010000016.1 GCA_031279015.1 Spirochaetaceae bacterium | reverse complement strand
GCTCAGGCGGCTCCGGCTTTCCCCGGGGGGAGCGCCGGGCAAGGCCTCCCTGGAGGGCGTTCCGGTTTCATTCGGCATGGAGGAGAACTGTGCGGTATTTGAAGAGCCCCTGTCCATCCAGGCGGGGCAGCGTCTGGAGTTGTCGTAACCGGGGCTGGTTCCGGTGGCGTGGCCAAAATGGGGTATGGCGTAAGAATGACGGGTGCAACAACCATGGCGTTTCTAAACCAGCAAAGAAGCCCAGGTTTATGCCCCTGAATATCCCTCATCTCCCCGCGATAAGTTCCTCTATCCGGCTTTCGGCTATCTTCGGGTCTGCCCGGCCGCCGGTCCGCTCCAGCACCCTGCCCACGAGGTAGGCTTTGAGGGTCTGTCCCCGCTTATCCCTGCCGCCGGTCAGGGCGGAACGGATCTCGGCAAAGATCTTCCCCTCATCGGCGTAAACCGCCTGTACTACATCGGCGATCCGGGCAGGGTCGGTGATCCGTTCCCAGCCCTGCTCCCGGATGATGTCCTCCGGGTCCCGGTCACCGGAGAGGACAAGCTCCGCCGCCTGTTTGGCGTTTTTCCCCGACACCTGCCCCCCGGCGGAGAGGACCACCAGGGCGGCCAGACGCCGGGGATTGAGTTTCAGGGTTCCGATGGCGGCTATGGGGATGCCCTCCCGGGCCAGGATGTGCCGGATATCCGAAAGGAGCCAGTGACAGATCCGCTGGCTTGCGGCGCTTTTTTCAAGACCCCGGGCCATCGCAGCGGCCGCCGCCTCTTCAAAGTAGTCGGCCTCCGCCTTTTCGTCGGCCACCAGTTCCGCCTGTTCCTCCGAAAGGCCGTATTCTTCCTGCAGCCGCCGAATCCGATCCTGGGGGGCTTCTATCAGGGCCTCCTCCACGGATCTGAGAAAGGCTGCGTCGGGGATAAAAACCGGAAGGTCCGGTTCGGGAAAATACCGGTAATCCTGGGCGTTTTCCTTTTGCCGCATGGGTTCGGTCTGATCCCGGTTTTCGTTCCAGAGCCGGGTCTCCTGAACCACGGCCTTCCCCTGGTCCAAAAGGGCGCTCTGCCGGAGGATCTCGTAGTTGAGCCCCAATCTTACAAACCGGGAGGAGTTGAGATTTTTGATCTCCACCTTCCTGCCCAGCCCTTTGCCGGGAAGGTTGATCGAAATATTGGCGTCCGCCCGGAGGGAGCCTTCCTCCATATTACCGTCACAGACTCCGAGGTAACGGACCAGTCGCCGGAGCTGGCGGATAAAGAGCTCCGCCTCTTCGCCGGTTTCCATGTCCGGTTCGGTGACGATCTCCAGGAGGGACACCCCGGCGCGGTTATAGTCCAGGAGGGATACCGTACCGGTGTGGATCATTTTCCCCGCATCTTCCTCCAGATGGCACTCCCTGATCCGCACCCGCCTGCGGATCCCCTTTCCCTCCAGATCCATATACCCCTCCTGTCCCAGAGGGGATGCAAACTGGGAAATCTGGTAATTCTTTGTCATGTCGGGATAGAAATACTGTTTCCGCTCAAACCAGGTTTGGGAGGGAATCCGGCAGTTGAGGGATCGGGCCACGGTACAGCCCATCCGCATGGCCTCAATGTTAAGGGCCGGCAGCACCCCGGGATAGCCCAGACAGACAGGGCATACGTGGGTGTTCGGTTCGTCCCCAAAGGCCGCGGCGCAGCCACAGAAGACCTTGGTTTTGGTGAGGAGATGAATGTGGACCTCAAGTCCGATAAATGACTGGTACATGGCTAACTCCGGAATACCCGGTAACCCGGGGGATGGGGAAAGGGATAAGCCGCTTCATAGGATTCAACGATATCCAGCAGGGTGGCCTCGGCAAAGGCCCTGCCCAAAAGCTGGACCCCCACGGGGAGCCCCCCCTCGACGCTGACCGGAAAGGACAGGGCGGGAAGCCCTGCGAGGTTGGCGCAGCAGGTGTAGAGGTCCGCCGCCTTCTGGGCAAAGGGGGACAGCGCCGCGTCCCCCCGGCCAAAGGCCCGGGTGGGAAACACCGGCAGGAGAATGGCGTCACAGGGTGGCGGGGCCGTTCCCGGAACCTCTCCGTAATCGGAGGAACCCAGGAGGGTCTCAAAATTCCGGCGGATTCCGGTACGGATCCGCTGGGCCCGGAGGTAGTAGCGATCCTGAAAGCCGGAACGGAGCACAAAGGTCCCCAGGAGGATACGGAGCTTTACCTCCGGGCCAAACCCCGCTTCCCGGCTCTTGTCGATGAGGTCGTCGGGGTTTTCCGCCCAATCGGGCCGGCGGCCGTAACGGATCCCGTCAAACCGGGCCAGGTTGGCGCTGGCCTCGGCGGTGGCGATGGTGTAGTAGGCGGGGACTCCGTATTTCAGGCTGGGGAGTTCCACATCGGCCAGGGTATAGCCCAAGGCGGCAAGCCGGCTTTTTGCCAGTTCAAAGCCCCGGCTTACCTCCTCCTCCGGAGCGGCGGCCAGGGCGGCGGTCCGGAGGGCGGCCCCCTCGTCATCCCCTCCCTCCGCCGCGGCAGCGGCAATGGCTTTGGCCACGGTTTCAGCGGAGAGGACCCCGATAACCTTCCTGCCGCCGGACCCGGCAGGGGCGCTTCCGTTGTACAGGGCCGGAGCGGCGGCGGGGGCATCCCGGGAGGTTTGATCGTGGGGGTCCCTGCCCCGGATGACGGCAAAAACCGCCCGGCACAGGGCGGTGGTATTGGCGAGAATGCCGATGGTTTCCAGGCTTGAGGCATAGGCCACCAGGCCGTAGCGGGAAACCGCACCGTAGGTGGGCTTTAGTCCCGGCACCCCGCAAAAAGCCGCAGGTTGCCGCACCGAACCACCCGTATCGGACCCCAGGGCAAAGGGGACAATCCCTGCGGCCACCGCCGCGGCGGAACCGCCGGAAGACCCCCCCGCCACCCGGCTCTGATCCCAGGGGTTGTTGGTCCGCCTGATGGCGGATGCGTCGGTGGAAGAACCCATGCCGAATTCATCCATATTCGTTTTGCCGATCACAAAGGCCCCGGCGGACTCGAGTTTCCGTACCGCGGTGGATGTATAGGGGGATTTGAAACCCTCAAGGAGTTTGGAACCGCAGCTCAGGGAAAAACCCCGGACCGCGATATTGTCCTTTACCGCAAAGGGAAGGCCCTGGAGGGCCCGGAGGGCCTCCGGGGGGACGGTAGGGAGCGGCAGGCCGGCTTCCGGTCCGGGAATCTTCAAGGGGTCCCGTTCCAGCTGAATAAAGGCGCCAATCTTTTTTTCCCATTCATCTAAATACGCTTCATAACCTTCAGGCAATGATCCTGCCATGTACGCCTCCTCCCTCCTGCCCGCTATTCCATCTTTATATTATGGATGGAACCAGGGCGGGTAATACGGGTAAACAGAATGGTTTGGAAACCGAAGTCCCTAAAGACCCTGCCGGGCCCTACAGCACATTGGGGACCACAATGAACCGGCCATCCCGTTCCCCCGCGTTATTGAGCAGGTTTTCATTCAGGCCGGAAGCGGCATTATTAGACGGATTATCGGCATCGGACCGAAAGTGATCGGCATAAACCAAAGGGGAAAAATCGGAACTGCCCGGCGTTTCCACCGCAGGACCGGACAGGGGAACGGAAAATGCCGCCCTGTCCTCATCGGCCGCCTGCATGGCGGCAAAAAACCCGAGCATTTGCTCAAAGGCGGGGAAAGCGGCCGCCAGCTCTCCGTCATCAAGATTGAGATGGGCAAGGAGGGCGGTTTCCCTGAGATCATCAATTTTCATGTATCGATATTCTCACAGGTCATTATTCAGTGTCAAGTATATTTATTCATACCTTAGCGGGCAGAGACGGACCAGGGTTGTATAATTATGTAACCCGCCGGAGGATCATGTACAGGATGGTTCCCCCGATAATGCTGATCAGGGCGTTCCGCTTCAGCAGGTGTACCAGGGCGGTAAAGAGCGATGCGGCAAGGACCGGAAGGATCAGCGGGGAGGTATCCCTGAGCGCGCTGCTGATGGAGTTAAAGGCCAATACCGTCATAGCCACCGGAGGGACCACCCGTTCCACCATCCTAAGGAAAGAGCCGGAAAACCCCTTCCCATCGGCGCGGTTCCTGAAAAAGAGAAAGGGAAAGGCCCGGCAGAAGAGGATCACCAGTCCCATGACAAGGGTATAGAGCAGGGCTTCACCGGTACTCAGCGGCATGGGACTTTTCCGTTTTTCCGCGGCCGCCCAGGTCCGCCAATCAGTTCCACCAAAACCAGGGATACTATCATGGCCGAAAGGAGGGCTATCCGGGAAGGGAGAAATACTACGGCGGCAACGGCAACCGCTGCGGAGATAACAAAGGGCAGCGTCCAGAAGACGGAGCCTGGGAAACTCCGGACCGGCAATGCCCCGGCGGAAGCATCCTCCCGGGCCCGGAGGATCTGTTCGATCATGAGCACCACAAAGAGGGAGGTAAGGGCAAAGCCGATTCCTTCCATGTTGAAGGGGATCAGGGTTCCCGCCACGGCGCCGATGACCGAACCGAAGACCCAGTAGAACTGATCCAGCAGGGACACGAGAAACATAAAGAGGCTCCGATTTTCCCCGGTGTCCCCGCCCCGAAAAGCGGGGGATTCAAGCCCCTCATCCTTCAGGGATGAGAGGAGGGCAAAGGTTTCATCGGTCAGGGAAAAAATCAGGTAGGGCTTGAAGGGAGCCGCCAGGTTAAAGCGCTTTACCATGGAGAGGCCGTAGGCTATGTGCCGGGCGTTCACTACCAACTGTACCAGGGCGGCTTCGGGGAGACCCGCCCCGGCGGCAAAGAGCCCCACCCCTATGTACTGCCCCGCCCCGGCATACATGAACAACCCCATTACCAGGGAAAGCCACCAGGGATACCCTGCGTCCACCAGGAGCAGGCCAAAGGCAATCCCGATGGCCATATAGCCTAGGAATACCGGGAAGGAGTACCGGAGGGCCGGGAGAAAGATCCGGGAAAAGTTTCGTTTCCCATGCCAAGACTGCGGAACAGGCTGATTCATAGGATCGGCTCAGTATAGTCCCGGGGAGCAATTTTGTCTATGCGAAACCGATCATCCGGTATATAATAATAGTATGAATTTGATAATCACTAAGGAAGAAAGAGATGCCCTCCTTGGGGATGCCCGAGAGAGCATTACGGCTACACTGGAAAACAGGCTGCCTAGATATCACCGGGAAACAGTGTTAAAAAACGCTATCAGACTGGGAACTTCGGTACTGGTAAAACACTATGGGGCCTTTGTCACTCTCCACAAGACGGGGAATCTGCGGGGCTGCATCGGCCGGATGAGCGCTACGGATACACTGGAAAAGACAGTCCAGGTTATGTCTTTGGAGGCTGCCTTTGGGGATCCCCGGTTTTCTCCGCTGACCAAAGATGAATTACCCCTCTGCGACATCGAAATATCGGTCCTGTCCCCTATGGAGATCTGTCCCGATCCCCATTCCGTGGAGGTCGGACTCCACGGCCTCTACCTGAACTACCAGGGACATTCCGGGGTGCTCCTCCCCCAGGTTCCCCTTGAACAGGGCTGGGACCGGGATACCTTCCTCGATCATATATGCCTCAAGGCGGGACTTCCCGCGGGGTCCTATACCAAGGCGGATGCAAGACTCTTCACCTTTACCGCCGTGGTCTTTGGAGAAAAAAGCTGAACCCCAAACGCCGGTTTTCCGATTTCTTTACTCCCAAGCTCGCCGGACGCATGGGCTGTACCGCAGAACACCCCTTCAGGAAAGACGGCGGCGCAGAGGATCCCCTTATAACCGGCCTGGAATACGATTCCCGGAAGGTACAGCCCGGCAATCTCTACTTTGCACTGCCGGGACTGCACAGTGACGGACACATCTTTATCCCCCAGGCGGTCCGGGCCGGCGCCCCTGCGATTGTCCATCAGCATGCCCTGACGGAGTATGAACCGGGGGTCCTCTACCTCAGGGTGCGGGATTCCCGTTTTGCCATGTCACCGGTGGCGGATGCCTATTACGATTCTCCTTCAACCAACCTTGTCCTGATCGGCGTCACCGGTACCGAGGGGAAAAGCACCACCGTATACCTCATCTTCCAGCTCCTCCGCCTTTTGGGAAAGAAGGCGGGGTTTATCTCCACGGTACAATTCTCCGACGGCGGGGAGGAACAGTGGAACAGTGAACACCAAACCACCCCGGAGGCCACCGCGGTTCACCGGCTGCTGGGGGAGATGCGGGATCGGGGGGCGGAATATGCCGTTCTGGAATCCAGTTCCCACGGGCTCTCTTCAAAAACCAACCGGCTGGGAGATGTGGCCTTTGATGTGGGGATTATGACCAATGTGACCCACGAACACCTGGAATTCCACGGAACCTGGGAACAGTACCGCTATGACAAGGCCAATCTGTTCCGGGCCCTGGACCGGGGCGGACAGGGAATCCACAGGAAGCTGCTGCACCGGGGGAAACCGGTAGAAATTCCCTCCTTTGCCGTAGTGAACGGTGACGATCCCAGCGCCTCCTGGTTTGCCGTTGCAACCCGGCAGCAGACCCGCAGCTTCAGTACCCGGGGCGCCAGGGCGGACCTCTCCCTGATCGGCATTGAAAGCGGCTCCCTGGGGAACCGGTATGTCATCCGGGAAGGCCGGACCGGCGCCGTTTTAACCGCAGAGGACAGACTCCCCGGGGCTTTCAATGGGGGGAACGTCCTTGCGGCACTGCTCACCCTGTCGGAACTTCTGGCCGTGCCGGCAGGAGATCTCCTGCCCCTGATCCCCCGTCTTAAACCCGTCCGGGGGCGAATGACGGCTATTCAGAAGGGACAGCCCTTTGAGGTGCTGGTGGACTATGCCCATACCCCTTCCTCCTTTGAAACCATCTTCCCCCCCCTTCGGGAACGGATTGACAAGAGCGGGGGCAGAATCCTCTGTCTCTTCGGTTCCGCCGGCGAAAGGGATAGGGCAAAACGGCCGGTACAGGGGCGGATCGCCTCCGGGTGGTCGGATCTGCTGTTCCTTACCGATGAGGATCCCCGGGAAGAAGACCCCCGGGAGATACTGGAGGAAATCGCCGCAGGCTGTTCCGAAAGGCGGCCCGGGGAGGACATCTTCCTCATTCCCGACAGGCCTGCGGCCATCCGGAAGGCCTTTTCCCTGGCCCGGGGGGGAGATCTCGTGTTACTCCTCGGCAAGGGACATGAAAATTCGATCATCTACCGGGAAGGCGCACAACCCTACGATGAGATCGGAGAGGCGGAGAAGGCCCTGGCCGAAATGGGCTACCGCTGAGATCCCGCTCCGGAAGCCTTGTCACGGCGATTCCCGGAGCGGTAAACTCTTCCGGAGGTTTTTTACCGGCGTTCTTGGTCAAACAAACCCCTAATGGTGCAAATTGGTATAACCGTCGTTTCGGAAAAAGGCGGTTTCCTGCTTTATCTTTATGTTGTTAAGATGAATCGCCAGTATTTCCGCCTCGGTTAAGGACGGAGATTTGCCGGAACTTGCAGGGGAGATAAAGGGAATGGGGGTCCTTGCATCCGGCATAGCCGATGATGCAGCCGGAGACATGGCCGACGATGTTTCCCGTACAGATCGGTACTGGGCCGTTTCGGTCCTGAAGCCCCTGTAACTGGAAAGCGCATGGCTTATCATGATAAGGGACTCGTTCTGTTCATGTATCCGGTCATTTATGGCTTGCAGCCTCTCCAGGGAATTATTGATGGATTGCAGGGCATCATCCATGCTTGCGGTAGTTATACTTTTATCATCACAGACAGCTTCATCATCCTTCAGGGACTGAGGGCTCCCTTTTGCCTTTAGGGGAAACATCTCTGTCATTTCAGGCTTATGCTGAAGCCGCAAGACAACAAAACCGACGCACAACAGTATTACTGCACACCCCAGAATTACTGTCACAATAGTTCGCATGTACACAATAGAAGAAAGAACAGTATTACTATTTCCACTCACGATGCGGGAAGAGATGTTCGTCAAAAGAATAAATAACGAAATTAAGATTACAAGCGCCGCTAGTATTGTAAAAAATCCTAGCGAAATATGTTTTTTTGTATATGCTTTCATATAGCCTCTCCGGGTTTTCTAAAATAAGCATTGTCAGGCTTGTTCGACAGCCTGGCCGGCTGCCGCAGACTTTGGGTCCTGCACAAGTCCTGGGCTTTCTCAGGCTAAAGCCTGTGAACCGAAGGTTCGAGGAACAGAAAGTTCGACGAACCTGCATTCTTAACGGATTTGTCCGGAAGCTGAAGCTTCAAGACAACTCTATTAAAAACACCTCTTCTTAATAACTAATGCGGGCTTCCGGAAACATCAACCGTCCTGTGTTTTTACTCAAAAAAGAATTCTATAAATAATAAAAAAATAATAAGGAGAGGCTTTCCCAAAACTTCAATTTTGGAAAAGCAGCCTTGAAATTCGCGGTTTTGCAAGGCTTTAAGCTTTAAGCCTGAAAAACCGCAGAGCCTGTCCCAAAGCCCTGCGCGTTAGCGCACTGTCAATTAGTTTTGGGACAGGTTCAGGGGACAGAGAAAACAGGAAATGAATTTAACCGGAGCCGGGGATGGCATTAAAGCTGGCGTATAATCCTTGTTTTCTAAAAACGGGTCTTGCGGCGTTCCGCCACGCCGGTAATGTCCTTAAACAAAAGCTCCCCGCCGCCGTCAAGCACAACTTTTCCGGAGAAGGAACCGATAACCTGCCTGCGCTTAAGGGTATGCAAAAACATGCGGTTATGTTCAAACCGTTCCTGGTGTGGGATAAAGGTCATCTCCATACGGTTATCGTTACTGGTAAAATGCCAGGGCAAAAGCCAGCTGCTGGGGGAGATATGAAAGGTCACCTGATCCAGCTTGTGGAGTTTCCCGTTTACAAAAAAAGCATTTTCCGTCCCCATGCTTGCGTCTGCGGAACCGTAACCCACGCTAAAGCCCACCTGCAGGTCCCCGCTTTGTCCGCAGGCGGATGCCCAGTACCGTACATCTGACCGGGGACGGACCCCGCGGTTCCAATCAAAGATCCCCCAGGCGTTACCCCGGGTAAAGATAAGTTCTGCCGTTCCAAACTGCATGACCCCTTCGGCGACATACCAGGGAGAACGCCGGGACAGGCAAAAAGCCTTCTGTCCCCTGCGCCAGGGCATGTGGGTAACCATGGATTCCGCCGCCGGCGGCGGAGATAGAACCACTTCTCCCCGCAGATGCCGGTGGTGTCCGAATTTGGGAATGTCAACTTTGATAATCCGGACTCCCCCATCCATGACAATAAAACCAACAATCGACTTCTTCTGCTGAATCCGGATCGAGCCGGTTTCACTGCTGCCGGGTAATTCAAAACTCCCCATGGAAAAGGGAATGATGTAGTATTGGGTGGAACGTTTCTTATCCTTGAGGGAGATTATCGATATACCGATGTAACCCAGGTAGCCGCCGTCAAGGACCTCAAAGATCAGAAGATGGGTGGAAGAAAAAATGATATACCGGTCAGATTCGGTGATCCCCGCCGTACCCCGGTGGATCAGCGAAGCGCTGTATTGAAAAACCGGGGCACGGGCCCAGCCAAAGTTGACAGGACGACCCAGGTCGTCAAGGGCCGAGAGCGGCGCACTCATCTCGATCTGCGGCATAGAGACCCCCTTAGGGCAAAACCGGATTAAGGAAGATAGCGGAAACTAAAAGGGCCAGTCCCATACCAAGGGGTAAAAACCCCCAGGTATTCATCTGTTTGGCCATGTAGTAATCGCCGGTATACAGAGAGGAGAGTCCGTAGCCCTGCATCCCTACGCCGATACCCGTCAGAGTAATACCAAAGATAATCGCATTGTTTTTCAACAGCATCCGCAGATTCCTGCCCCCGGTTTGGGAGGCGGATCGCACCGGGGCGGCTGCCGGTTCCCGGACATCAAGCCGGGGCAGCGTCGTATCGGGCATCTTCAGCGGAGGGGAACCCTGGAAATCATGCAGAATCCAGTAATCCACAATGTCCGAATGGATCGGCTTCCGTTCAATGAAGTGCAGCACGGAGTGGATCTCCAGGGAAACCATCTCCTGGGCGTTAACGGGAATAGGGACAGCCGAAACGGAAGAATTCCCCTCCTGGTAAAGGGCGGAGCTATTTGGAAGGAGGGCGATCCCGGCGTTCCCCCGGAAATCGTAGACCTGCAAACGGGGCCGGGCAGCGCCCCCGGAATCCGGAGAAAACTGATCCGGCCGGACAATGTAATCGATGCCCATGTCCCCCCGGGTCAGTTCTACCACCGCATCGCCGGTCCCAACGGAAAACCTCCGCTCTTCCGATCCCGTAACCAGACGGATTCTGCCGTACAAAAGGGACAGGGAAACCGGATCATCGCCATTCATAAAGACAAGGCTGGTGTTTTCCGCAAGCTTGATCACCGTTCCGCCGGGGACAAACTGAAGCTCCGCAAAACTACCCGGTCCGGTTTGCAGCATATCCCCTTCATTCAGGAACACTGTCCCGGCGGCAAGGCTGTCCGGCTGAACCTGCCACCCTTCCCGGCCGGTGATGGCGACTTCGTTTCCCTGAACATGGAAGATGCTTCCCCGGACCGCTTCCTGGGCAGCCGCCTCAAAGACCAGAACGAACAACAACGCCCCTATCCGGAACCAAGGACGAACCGGAAAGGACAGGGCCCGGCAAACTATCCGGGTAGCACAATTTCCCATAAAAACACTATACTACGAAGCGCCCTATCGGGCAATGGTAAAAAACGGCAGGGAGATACCGATGGGAAAGGTTGACTATTCAGGACAAAAGGTCCTGGTCATGGGGCTTGGGCTCCACGGCGGGGGGATCGAATCCGCCCGGTTCCTTGCCCTTCGGGGGGCGGAGGTAACGGTGACGGATCTGCGGGACGAAGAGACTCTGGCCCCCTCGATAGACAAGCTCCGGTATCCCGGCGGCGCTCCCCTGCCAATCCGGTATGTCCTGGGGCATCACGAAACCGCCGATTTTGAATCGGCGGATCTGGTGATAAAGAACCCCGGGGTACGGCCGGATTCTCCCTTTTTGCAAAACTGCCGCCGGATTGAAACGGATATTTCGATCTTCCTCGCCGAGAATCCCGCCCGGCTTACCGCGGTTACCGGCTCCAAGGGGAAATCCGGTACCGCATCCGCCATCCATTGGGCCCTGTGCCGGGCCCGGGATGGGGCTCTCCTCCCGGGGACGGCATGGCTGGGGGGTAATATCACCGTCTCTCCCCTCGGTTTCCTCGATAAGCTGGGACCGGAGGATGATGTGGTCCTGGAACTGTCCAGCTGGCAGCTCGGAGACCTCCGGGGCCGCCGCCGGGCCGGTACCGCCGGGGCCCTGCTCAAACCCCGCTGCGCGGTGATCACCGCCATCCTGCCGGATCACCTGGATCGCTACGGCGATATGGATACCTATGTGGCGGATAAGCGGGTCATCTATCAGGGCCAGGATCGGGGGGATGTCACCATTGCCGGGGACGATTCCTGGGGCCGGAGTTTTCGGCGGGAAACCCCGGGGCGTCCCCTGGTATACGCCGAAGCGCCCCTGCCGGAAGGGCTTGCGGGGGGCTGGTTTTGCACCCGCCGCAGCCATGACGGATGGGATAGTCCCGGTTTTGCCCGCCTTGCGGGGACCGGCGATCCGGTTGAGGTGGTTCCCCCAAAACTCCGGTGTCCGGGGGACCATCAGAAAAAAAACTTCCTGGCCGCCGCCCTGGCCCTCCTGGATATGGGACTCCCCCCGGCCAGTATCCGTACATACCTGGGAGATTTTCCCGGGATAGAACACCGGCTGGAGTTCTTTCATGAGAAGGGGGGAATCCGGTTCTACAACGATACCGCCGCCACGATCCCCGAGGCCGCAGCGGCGGCGGTGGAAGCCTTTGATACCGGGGTGATTCTGGTCACCGGGGGCGCCGACAAAAACCTGGACTTCAGCCTCCTCCTCCCCGCGGCGGCCAAAACGAAGGGCCTTGTGCTCCTTGCAGGAACCGGAAGCGACAAGCTCCGGCGACTGCTGGACGCCGGGGGGCTCTCCTACCGGGGCCCCTTCGATTCCACCGACACCGCAATCCGGGCCGCCCTGGAACTGGCAAAACCGGGGGATTCGGTGGTCCTCTCTCCGGGATGCGCCTCCTTCGGCATGTTCCTCAACGAATTTGACCGGGGCCGCCGCTGGAAGGAAGGGGTTATACGGTTGACGGGCGGAACGGACTTTCCCGGGAATACTACGCCGCCGGAATCGTAACTCCACCGGATATCGCAGGCGCCGGGCTCCCGCTCCTTGGGGGCCTGGTTCTTTGGAGGGTATTTTTTTGAGGGATCTCCCCTTGTACATTCCGGTATTCCTGTGTATAGTTCCCCTGACCTGTTGAGTGTATGGACCTTGAACTTCTGCGGCGCCGGGCCCGGATCATCCGGGATGTCCGGTGTTTTTTTGACCGGCGGGACTACCTGGAGGTGGATACCCCCCTTCTCGCTCCGGATCTGATCCCGGAATCCTGCCTGGAGGTCTTTGAGACCACCCGGCTGTCGCCTGTATTAGCATCGGCATCTCCGGGAGACATCCCCGGGGCGGAGCCTCGGACCCGGAAGAGCCGGCCCTACTGGCTTATCCCCTCCCCGGAACTCCGGATGAAGCGGCTAATCGGGGATCACGGGGTAAACCTCTACCAGATCGGTAAATGCTTCCGGAACGGCGAATCTTCAGGCCGGTTCCACAGCCCGGAATTCACCATGCTGGAATACTACACCATGGGGGCGGACTACCTGGATTCCCTTGCCATCACGGAGGAACTCTTCGCCGCCTTGCAGTCCGGAAACCCCGGCGGAACCCGGTCCTTCGACGGAGCCTTGTCTCCCGGGGAGAATTTCCCCGAACTCAAACCGCCTTTCCTGCGGATAACCATGGAGGAGGCCTTTGCCCGCTGGGCGGGGGTGGATCTCTTTGCCGCGGCGGAACGCCGGGAACTTGATGCTGAAGCCCGGCGGCTCGGACTGGACCCGCCGCCCGGCATGGACCCGCCTGCCCTCTACGACCTGATCTTCATCCACGCCGTGGAACCCGCCCTGCCCCGGGATCGGCCGGTGGCCATTCTGGACTACCCCGCCTTTGTCCCCTGCCTTGCCCGGACAAGTTCCGGCGGCAAAACCCGGGAACGGTGGGAACTCTACGTCCGGGGGATAGAACTGGCCAACTGTTACTCGGAAGAAACTGATCCGGAGGCTATACGCCGGTTTTTTGAATCCGAGGGGGAGATAAAAAACAGAAGCGCCCTGACTCCCCACCGAATCGATGGGGACTATTGGAAGGTTTTCCTCCCCCGCAAAACCAGGGATGGGGGGGAGCGGCCCTTCCCCCCCTGTTCCGGGGTTGCCCTGGGGCTCGACCGGCTTATCATGGCCCTGACCGGCAGATCCTCCATCGATGGGGTTCTGCCCTTTCCCATGGATCCCCTATAGAGGCCTATTCGATCACCGGCGCGTCCCCGCTGCGGTCAAAACGAGTCCTGAATTGGGGAAGGTAGTCCACACCGGTACTAACGGTGGATTCGCCGGTGAAACGGTACCTGACCTGGCCCATCGCGATGATCTCATCCAGGAGTTCCCGCCGCATGTCGATAAAATTCATGACAATGGACAGATCCGTTTCGGCGGCCTCCTCGGGGGGTATGGGGAGGATGTCCTTTCCGGTCCCATCGGCCCAAAAACGGCCCCCGCCGTACAATTCATAGCGCAGGGCGGAAAGTTCCACCGGAAAGGGGTTGGGGTTATCTATCCGCAACCGAACCCTAAACCGGGTGTTGATCAGTTCCGCTTTTCTGACGGCGATGGATGTGATGCTGAATTGAGGCTCCAGAACCCGGAGAAAAACCGTCTCCATTCCGGCCCGCAGTTCCGTGCTGCCGCCGGAGCTGAAATCAAAACGTAGATCCAGGTTCAGTTCCGCCCGGTATTCACCGGCGCCGGACCAGGCCGGGGATTGATCCCCAGAGGAGGCGGTCTTTTCCATGTCCAGTTCAAGCCGTACCGGCAGCAGGGCGCGGGCTCCGGGGTCAAGGGGATGGCCGGGATCTTCAAAAACCAGCGCGGCCCCTTCAGGAAGTTCAAACCCGTTTAGCCGGAACTGCCAGGCCAAAAGGGCGGGCCTTGCCCCGGCGGATCCTGAATTCTCAATCTCCAGATTGAAAAAAAGGGTAATATGGCCGGGATCGGCCCCCAGGATTCGGTCAAATGAGAGGCGGACGAGGGGCTTTTCGGGGGGAACCGGCGCTTCCACTACCGGAGGAGGGGCGGCGGTGGCGCAGCACAAACAGAGCCCCAGGAAGAGCGCCCCGGGCAGCCCGAACAACCCATAGGGGAAAAACCGGAATACCCTTCCGGTACCTGGTGCTGTTCGTGTCCTTTCTGCCGCATGACGATACCGCCATCCCCAAAACGCCCTGCCGGAACCCCGGCGGGATTCCTCCGGACAGCCGGACCCTCTGTCAGCGATCAATTTTTTTCTCAAAGTGGGAAAATTCCATGGTAAAGGTTGCCCTGCCCTGACTTACGGAACGGAGAGCGGTCATAAAGCCGAACATCTTTTCCATGGGGGCCAGGGCCTTTACCTCATCCATAGAGGCATTGGACACCATGCTTGCCACCTGTCCTCCCCGCTGGGTCACCAGGCTTATCACATCCCCCACAAATTCCTTGGGAGAAACCAGATCTACCGCCATGATCGGCTCCAGGAGCAGGGGTTCCGCCCCGCGGCAGGCCTCGTCCACCCCGATGCTGGCGCAGGCTTCAAAGGCGAATTCCGTACCCGTAAACTCCGAGTAACGGATATCCGTAAGGGTCACCCCCACATCGATGCAGGGGTAGCCCAGAACGATACCCGATGCAAAGGCCCCAAAAACACCCCGCTCCACCGCAGAAAAGATCCCCCCGGGGATCTCCGTCTTCCCGGCAGCCCCGGCCCTGACGATATTGGTATAGCGGTTCCCCGTACCCCGGGGCAACGGTTCCACCCGCAGACTGAGGTTCGCAGCGTTCTCCTTGCCCGCAATAACCCGGGAGTAGCTTTCCGTCCGTTCCACGGTTTTAGCGATGGACTCCCGGTAGGTAACCTGGGGATTCCCCACCTTGGCGCTCACATTATACTCCTTGAGGATCCGGGTAACAAGGACATCCAGATGCAGTTCCCCCATACCGGAGATGATAAGCTGGCCGGTTTCCTCGTTTTCCTTTACCCGGAAGGTGGGATCTTCCTTTGAAAGCAGGACCAGGCTGTCCCGCAGCTTCTCCTGCTCCGACATGGTTTTGGGCTCTATGGAAACCGAAATGACCGGCTCAGGAAACTGCATCTTTTCAAGGATCACCGGCCAGCCTTCACTCCCCACCGTATCCCCGGTCTGGGCCAGCTTCATCCCGGTGATCACCCCGATATCCCCGGCGGCCAGTTCAGACATGGGCTCAGATTTGTTGGAATGCATCCGCAGAATACGGCCGACCCGTTCCCGCTTTCGCTTCCCCACATTGAAGATCGCCGAACCGGCTGCAATGGTTCCCGAGTACATCCGCACATAGCAGAGGCTCCCCGCCTCCCGGTCATTCTGGATCTTAAAAACCAGGCCCAGGGGCATGGCCCCGGGATCACAGGGAACCGGAAGGTCCTCCCCCTTTTTGGTATGGTGGGCCACCGCAGGGACTACCTCATCCGGGGCGGGAAGGTAATCCACCACGGCATCGATCAGGGGCTGCACCCCCATGTTCCGCCGGGAGGCCCCGGCCAAAACCGGCAGCAGGGACCGGGCCAAAACAGCCTTCCTCATCTCCGTCCTGATAAGCTCCGCAGAAATATCCTCCCCTGCTAAAAAACTATCGGTGATGGGTTCTGAAAAGGCGGAGAGGGTATCGATGAGTTTTTCCCGCCACTCCCTGACCAGGGCCGCCCGTTCGGGGGCAACCGGAGAGTAGAGCATTCGCTCCCCGCTGGTCCCGGCATCCCAACGGATCTCCCGTTCTTCCGCAAGGTTGACAACCCCCTCAAAGCCCCCCTCCCTGCCGATGGGTATCTGGAGGGCCACCGTGGGTATCCCCAGTTTGGCATGCACATCCTCCAGGACCTGAAAAAAATCCGCCCCAACCCTGTCCATTTTGTTCACATAGCCGATGCAGGGAACCCGGTACCGCTCCGCCTGATGCCAAACCGTCTCTGTCTGGGGCTCCACCCCCCGGACCGCATCAAAAATGGCCACCGCCCCGTCCAGGACCCGGAGGGATCGTTCCACTTCGGCGGTAAAATCCACATGCCCCGGGGTATCGATGATATTGATCTGAAAAAGCGGTCCCTCCTGCGCCGGCGGAGCCTCTTCCGTCTTTGAAACCGGAAAGTCCCGGCGCCAATAGGTGGTGGTTGCGGCGCTCTGGATGGTGATCCCCCGGGCCTGTTCCTGTTCCATCCAGTCCATGGTGGCTTCCCCGTCATCAACCTCACCTATCCGGTGACTCTTTCCGGTATAGTAGAGGATCCGTTCGGTGGTAGTAGTTTTTCCGGCGTCAATATGTGCCATTATGCCGATGTTACGGTTAAACTTGAGCATCTTCACAGTTCCCCTATTTCTTGCCGGAATAAATGATCATGGCCATTTTTTCCTGATTCGCCTTGATCAGATTGTACCAGAGGTTCTTCTTTTTGGTCAGCTCGGGGCTCTTCCGTCCAATCTGGCATAGGCGCTCATAGATAACAGCCCCGTTTTTGGCTGCATGGTAGGTTTTAAGGTAATTTCCGGAAAAAATCTGATCCGCCTTTTCGTCGATTTCCCTGTTGATGGCATCCTCGTAGGCCCTGAGCAGGAGATCGTATTTTTCCGTAATACCCCGGGTATAATCCAGAATAAGCCGATCAAACCGGGGGATCAACTCTATAATATCGATAAAATCATGGAGTATCGCCACCGCAGTGGCGTAATCCTCATCCTGTATATAGGTTTTTACCGCAATCCTACAGAGATGGGCGAACGAATCGTTGCTGATGGTACACATCCCGTTGACAGCTTCCTTGGGGGTAACTACAAAGGGCGGCATGACGCTTGCCAGTTTGGCCAAGAGATCCATAAGATCAAGAAATATCCGCTGCTCCCAGAGGGATTCCCGGATGGACCCGTAGAGCCGGCTCATCTCATCGCTGAACTTCTCCTTATATCGCTCTTCCGGCTTGAATACCACCTCACAGGTAGGGAGCATAACCCCCTTGAATTCGATCAGGCCCGTATCGAAGAAGTAAATAGCGTTGTTCTTAAAAAGGATGCATTTTTCCGTTTCGTTCTCTTTTATATAACTGAGGTAGACCTGTTTGGTGATCATCATCCGGGATTCCCGGGGAGACAACTCATTCGCCCGGGTCTGAAGCCGCGCCCCCGTATTGAGGAGGAAGCCCGAAAGGTTCCCCTGCTCGGTTATGATCAGGGGGATCGAGGTGTTCCCCCCGGCTATTCCCGCGGAAAGCTTAAAGGCCGGCAGGATAAGCGCATCCCCGGAACGCTGGGTGGATATGGCAGAATCATTTACCGTATTGGTTTTTCCAAAGTAATCGATGATGCTCAGGGCAGCGGTAATGGCATCGGCAGCGGAAGCGGCTACCACCACAATTTCGTCCCCCCGTTCCCGGCGGCTTACCGCCTGGCATTGGGTAGAGATCAGCTGAATCTCGTTATTGATGATCTTATCCAGGGTGTGGAGCATGGAAAGGTTCTTCCGGGAATCCTGGCAGAATTTCGTATACCCATGTATATCCAGCATGGCCACATAGAGGTTGGAGATAGAGAGGGTCCGCTTCATATCCCCTGCATCGGGGAAATTTTTGTCAGGAATAACCAGTTCCCGCCAGATCTTCCGGTGAGTCGCCGGGGATATTCCGGCAAAAAACCCCCAATTCAGCCGCTTGATAAGCTCAAAAAGCCGCATAATGACGGAGTACCACCGTTTTTCCCTGACGATAGAGGCAGCGTATCCCGTTAACTGCGAAAAAGTAACGATCTCACGACTGATTATCCGATCGTACAAAAAAGAGAACAACTCATATTCTGATGTAGCTTCGGTATATTCGGCCAGATCTTTCACCGCAGTTCCATTACAACTAATCTCCTGTAAATATACTACAATTTGAACTATTATTATAGGGTCAAACTATGGTGTACATTCGTACATTATAGTATATTTATAAACAGGAGGGGTAAGATGGAAACCGCTGCCTTTTTGAATGATTCCGGTATTGCGTTAACAGAAGCAAACCGGCCGAATGAAGCGATTCCCCTGTTCCGCAAGGCTCTGATCATGGAACCTGAAAATCCTTTGCTATGGATGAATCTGGGGATAGCCCAGCAGCGGACCGGTAATTATGAAGAAGCGTTGAACAGCTTTCAACGTTCTATCTTTATCTCTTCAGACCTGGCAGAGGTCTGGGATTCTATGGGATTGATCTACTATGAACTTGAACAGTTTGACATGGCGGAAGAATGTTACCATTCAGCCCTGGCCCGTCAGGGAGACGCCCCTAAAACCTGGAACAACCTGGGAGTTCTTTACTTTGTGGAGGGCAGCTATGAGGAGGCGCGGCACTGCTTTGAGGAAGCGGTGAGCCTTTCTCCCCTGTACTATGAAGCCCTCTACAACCTCAGGGACACCTGCCGGGAACTCCAGGATTACCGGGCGGCTGCGGAATTCGGCCGGATTCTCTCGGGACTCCGGGGGCAGATCAACCATCCTGCCTATCCCCTTGGCGGTAACTGAAAGGCCGTAGTTCGTAGTATCGCAGGGGCTTGATATGAATCCTCTGGCAGGACAGAATAAGGCCGGGGTGAAAAGTGAAAATTCTGTACATCGCTGAAGTGGTCGGTAAAGCCGGTATTTACGCCTTCAAGAAGGGCCTGCCCGGGTTGCGGGAACGGTGGAGGATAGATTTTATCGTCACCTGTGCCGATGGCGCCACCGGGGGAAACGGCCTGGGCAGGAATCATGCGGCCTACCTCCACAAACTGGGGGCCGATGTGCTCACCACCGGGGAATGTTGTTTCTATAAAAAGGATCTGGTGGAGAATATTGGCCATATCCCCTATGTGCTGCGGCCGGAAAACCTCAATCCCGCGGCTCCCGGTATTGGGGCCCGCATATTTAAGGGGGGAGATGCCAGGATCGCCGTGGCGGTGCTCCTTGGGCAAAGCGGTTTTACCCGGCTCCACGGGGAAAACCCCATCTCCCGGTTGCCGGTTCTGCTGGAACGGCTCCGCCAGGAAACTCCCTATGTGATCATCGATTTTCACGCCGAAGCGACCGGGGAAAAACGTACCCTCTTTACCGCCGCCGATGGCCGTTGCAGCGCCGTAATTGGTTCTCACAACCGGGTACAGACCGCGGATGAGGGGATCCTCCCCGGGGGAACGGCGGTGATTACCGACGCCGGCCGTACCGGCAGCAGGGATTCCGTGGGAGGCACCGAAACGGAGAGTCGTATCCGGGAGTACCTTACGGGGATCCCCGAATGGACCAAAGAAGCCTGGGCCGGGCCGGAACTACAGGGGGTCTTGGTTGATATAAACCGGGACGGCAGGGCGGTATCCATAGAACGGATCCGGTATCCGGTGCCGGAGGCATCCCCTGTTCCGGCCCGGGAACCGGCGGCCGGAGAGCCGGAAAACGGGGAACCGGAGGCAGACGAATCGGAGAGCTTCCCATGACTGAAACCGGCAGGGTACAGGAAGTCTCCGGCAACCGGGTTACGGTCAAACGGGATTCTGTAGAGGCCTGTTTCGGCTGTATGAACCGGGCATGCCGGATTGGCGGGGGGATTATTATCGTGGAATATAAAGACCGGCCGCTTCCGGAACCGGGGGAGCTTGTGAAAGTAGAATTTTCTTCCGGCGCCGCCCTTGGGGAGGGGCTTCTAACCATCATACTCCCCATTGCGGGCTGCATTGCCGGGTTTTTCCTAAGCGGATTGGCTTTTCCCTCCCTGGGGGATCCTCCCAGGGCTTTTATCGGCCTCTTTGCCCTCTTCGGAATCGCCGCCGCCCTCTACTTCATCCGCCGGCGTTTTCCCCCAAAGACCCTTCACCGGATAGCGGCGGTGAAACGTATTGTCTCTTCCATTAATTAGGGTTATATTTAAGAAAGAGGATGTTGCTGTACCAAAAGGCGGCGTCTTCTCGGGAACCGCTCTGTGGAGGGTTCAAAATACACCGGGCCGTTATGGCCGGTTACGCACAGGGATACGCGGCATTCCGCCGGATAGCGGATGCGGGGTGTTTCCGGATGTGCAAAGGAGCCTGGCATGAAAGGCAGCAAAGGGTATGTGGATTTAGGCACGATCTTTGATGAGATCTTCGAGGCCGCCCAGAATTTCAGTGACGAATTTCACCGAAATTTTAATGAATTTGATCCCGGCATACATTCCGGAGCTTACGGACCCGGCAGTCCGTTTGGACCAAAGGGACCCTTCTCCCGGCGAAATCCCTTTGATGAAAACATCGACTATTACCCCAACTATTCCTATCCGCCGATGAATGTGTATATGACGGCGGATAGGAGCATGAATTTTGAATTCGCCCTGGCGGGATTCGATGAAAAAGACATCAGTCTCTCCTTTCAGGGGGACTACATGGTGTTCTCCGCCAAAATAGGCGAGGACTGGAGCCCGGAACGCGGCTCCGGGACTGTCCGGGAAGCCGGTCCCGGGGGAAGCGCCGGGGATGACACCGGTGAAGATTGCAGCTGCGCCGCAGACGGCCACGCCGGGGAAGGCGGCGCCGAGGAAAACGTCCGTTACTTTAAGCGGCGCCTTAAAATGAAGGACATTGAAAAGCAGAAATACTATGTCCCGCTGGATAAATATGCCCAGGAAAAGGTAAAGGCGGTTTATAAAAACGGCATCCTCAAGGTGAGCATCCCTCCCAAGGACGAACCGGATCAAAACGACGGCATCAGGATCGAGATAATCAAGGAAGGCAACTAAGGGGCCGCAGGGCAATGACGCAGCCTGCCCTTTCCGATTGGATGAGATCCATTGTAAAGCATGGCAGGAGACGGATCGGGGGGGCCTGAGGGAATCCGGGGCGCTTCCCATGATGGCATATTGCAGGCCCCGGGACGGGTAGCATCCCCGCGTCAGAGCAGTTCAATCCTGAAGCGGTGCCGGTAGGTCCCGCCGCCAAGGCTGTACCGGGAGGGCATGACGGTGCTCCAGGCCATGTCGCCGCCAATGGGGCCGTGAACCGCGTCGATGTGCACAAAGGTTTCGGGCCGGCGGACCAGCAGGTGATCATGGGAGGCCGCGAGGTAATCCTCCGTCGAACTGTGGTGGGCGTCAAAGTGGAAGGGGGTTTGGGAACTGATCCTGAGGGCCTCTCCTGCCCCGGTTTTTAATACCACCCGGCGGGTCTCCTCATGGCCGCCGTTTTCCGAGGGGGGTACAAAGGGGAAATGCTGCTCCGCCACCGTGGAGCGGTATACCGCCAGGATTGCGGAGAGCCGCCGGTCCCGGTAATTTTCCCCCGGCCCATAGCCGTAGTATTCCAGGGTTTCAAAGCCCGGAGGGAGGATCAATTCCACTCCCACCCGGGGAAGTGCGGTGTACGCGGGATCGATGCGGATCCGGTAATCCACGGTTATACTTCCCCGCGCGTCAAAGGTATAGCCAAGGGTTCCGTTAATTGACGGGGCGGCGGCGCCTGGGGCGGCCCCTTCCATGGCAAAATCGAATTCAACGAGGCTGAGGCCGGAACCTTCCAGGCTCCGGCATGCCTTGATCCGGTGGGTCAACGAGCGGACCGGGGCGTAGTCGTTGTACCAGCCCCAGCCGGGCCGGGCGTCCAGGCCGGTGAGGGGCCGGTTCAAAACGGGTTTTACGCCGCTTAGCAGATAGGGTTTTCCCTGTTTTTCCAAACCCCCAAGGAGTCCGGTCTTTTTGGAGAGCCGCCCCCGGCAGCCCGAATCGGGCATACGGATCTCAAAGGCTTCTTCGGATTCGATTACGGAGACTGCGCCGGTTCCGGAAATCACGGCGGGCGCGGCGGAGCCGGGTGAAGGGCCGGTTGTATCCGGCGGCGCGGGGCCGTTCCCCAGGGGGAATTGATAGACCCCAACCTCATACCCCCGGGGAGCGTAGGGGGCGTCCCGGTTCAGCCGGAGGGAGAAGGCCGCGGTGTATTCCCTGCCGGGTTTCTTTTCGCCGCGGTAACGGTAGCGGAAGGACCCTTCGGCGCCCACCGCCAGGGCCGGCAGTTCCACCGGTTCCTCCCCGATCACCTCCCCGTCCTCCCGGATTATCGCCGTACAGTCCAGGTATTCCCCCCGGTCATCCCCCAAGAGGCTGGTCTTCCGCCGGATGGTGTAGAGATCCTCCGGGAACGGCTGATCAAAGGCCGTTCTTTCCGGCCTGCCGATGCGGATGGGGCAGTAGGCCTGTTTCAGTTCAAAGGCCACGGGTTTCCACCGGAGGTCCGCCAGCACCACCCCGTTGCAGGTCATAAAGGGGGGAACCGCGGATTCCACAAAGGGCTCGTTAAAGTCCCCTCCGTAGGCAAAGAAATCCTCCCCGCCCTCCGTTTTTCCAACCAGACATTTATCCTGCCAGTCCCAGACAAAGCCCCCCTGGAAGCGGGGGAACCGGCCGGTCAGATACAGGAACTGTTCCAGCCCGCCCCCGGTGTTCCGGATCTGGTACAGGTACTCCACCAGGATGACGGGCCGGGAATCTTCGGGGTCGCAGAGCATCCTGAGGATGTGCTCCACCGGCGCATACATGTTGCCCCGGATATCGGAGATGTTTTTCCCCGGTTCCCCCGCCTCGTACTGACAGAGCCTGGTCTTGTCATACTCCTTTACAAATCCGTACATGGCGGCGTGATTCGCGCCGGCGCCGCTTTCGTTTCCCAGGGACCAGGAATATACGGAGACATGATTTTTGTAGTTCAGCACCATCCGTACCGCCCGTTCAAGGTAGGCAGCCGCATAGGCGGGATTGTGGCTCAGGGCGCCGGACACCCCATGGGTTTCCAGATCCGTTTCGCAGACCAGGAGGATCCCCTCCTGGTCGCATAACTCGTACCATTCGGGGCTGTCGGGGTAGTGGCAGGTACGGACCGCATTGATGTTCATGCGCTTCATCTGCCGGATCTCCTCCCGCATGTGCTCCGGGCTTACCGCCCGCCCGGTACGCCAGGCGTGTTCGTGCCGGTTAACCCCGCAGATGATCAGCCGGTCCCCGTTAAGGTACACCACCCCGTTCCGGACTTCGATGCGCTTAAAGCCGATCCGGGCGCTTTCATAATCCAGGGCGCCGCCGGTCTTGTCCAGGAGTCCGATAACCAGGGTGTAGAGTTTAGGCGAAGCCGCGGACCATTTTTCAACCGCCGGGCACGTTAAGGTGATCCGGGCTGCGTTCGCCGAGGGGAGGATATCGGTCCTGTACCGGGCTTCCGCCTGTACCTCCGAATCCCCTTCGGCGATTTTTTCCGCCCCGCGGTAGAGGGCCGCCCATACCCGGCAGTCCGCGAAACCGGGCGCCCGGGACACCTCCACGTCGGCAATCAGGGTTCCGCCGCCGTATATATCCGGCAGGGCGCTTATCCTGTAGTCCGCAATATGCAGGGCGGGTTTTGAGATGAGCCATACATTCCGGTATATGCCCGACAGGTACCAGTAATCCTGATCCTCCAGGTAGGTGCTGTCGGCAAAACGGATAACGACCAGGGCCAGGAGGTTTTCCCCCGGTTTAACGAAAGCGGTGATGTTGAATTCCGAGGGCAGCTTGCTGTCCTGGGAGTACCCCACCGGCAGGCCGTTGACCCACAGGTAGTAGACCGTTTCCACCCCCTCAAAACGGATATAGGTTTCCCGGCCGGCGAAGTTTTCCGGCAGGGTGAAGAAACGGCGGTAACATCCCGAGGGATTCTCCTCCGGAACATAGGGCGGGTTGGGGACCCTGGGGGCGCCTGTTTTTGCGGTGACGGAGTAACGCGCCTCCCGGTCCAGTTTCCAGGGGAACACAATGTTGGTGTATATCGGTTTATCAAAACCCTGGACTTCCCAGTTGCCGGGTACGGTAATGGGCGAAAAGGAGGCCCCGTCGTAATCGGGACGGTAAAAATCGTCCGCCGAGGCCGGGTTTGGGCAGAGTTTGAATTGCCATTCGCCGTTCAGGCTCCGCATGAAGGGGGAGGAACCGTACCGGCCCTCCCGGGCATGCTCCTCATTCTCCCAGGCGCCCCAACGGGTGTGGGCCGGTTCGCGGTTTATGGAAAAGACCTCAGGGTTTTCCCAATCGGGTTTTTGATGGAAACCATCGTAGGGATGAATCATCTTTCTCCCTCTTGTATTTAAGGTATATTCCCAGCATACCCGGGATCGTATACTATGAAAAGCGACCGAGGGAGGAACCATGAGCAATATTGGAATCTGTATTGATCCGGTCTTTGTAAACCTTTCCTATCCTGACAGGATACGGAAAATCGCGGCCCTGGGATTTAAAAACTATGAATTCTGGTCTCCCGGTTATTCCTTAACCGATAAGGGGATGATCCGGGAGTTAAAGGATTTTGATCTCCTGGGAGCTTTAAACGCCGAACTGGGCCTGTCGGTTACCGACATCCTCTACAGCCCCGACGGGGAGGGGGCAAATCTGATCCGCCGGGAGGACAAAAACAAACTGGTCGATTCCTTTGGGGCCTTTGCGGAGGCGGCAAAAAAGATACGCTGCGGGGCCTGCATCGTTACCGGGGGAACCCTGATCCCCGGCCAGGGCAGGGATGAGTCCCTGTTAAACCTGGCGGACAATCTCTCGGCCCTCCTGGGGGAGGCGGAAAAAAACGGCATGACCCTGCTGCTGGAACCTCTGAATTCCAGGATTGATCACCGGGATACCTTTCTTGACGATCCCCGGTTGGCGGTTACGGTGGTAAAAACCCTGAACAGCCCCCGGATGAAGATCCTCTACGATATCTACCACATGCAGATCATGGGGGGGAATATCCTTTCCTTTGTGCAGGAAAACCTGGCGTACATAGGGCATTTTCACCTTGCCGGGGTTCCGGGCCGGCACGAACCCTACCGGGGTGAACTGGATTACGCCCATATAGTCCGGGAGGTAAGCGCCATGGGTTATGCCGCTTGTTTTGGCCTTGAGTATTGGCCCCTGGAAGCGGCGGAAATTTCCCTGGGAAAGTCCCTGAACTACCTTTCCTCACCGGAGCCGGTTCCCCGGGTATCGCCGGTATGCAGGTGATCCGTTTTTTAATACGTTAATGGCACGCCGGCAGTAAATCCCCTAACCGCAAATCTTTATCCCGTATCTTAAGGCCTCATCCAGAAGGGCTTTGAGATTTTCCAGAGGGGTATCGACGGTCATGCCGTTTCCCGCGGTCAGCATAAAGCGTCCGTCCCGGCGGAAGTAGGTGTCGAACATGAAGCGGACTTCCCGGCGCACATCATCGGGGGTTCCGTAGGGTATGATCCGCTGTACATCCATACCGCCCCAGATACAGATGTCCCTGCCGAACTCCGCGGCGATTTCCTCTTCCGCCATGGTATATTTTTGTATGGGGTGCAGCACGTCCAGGCCGATCTCGATAAATTCCGGGATGAAGGGTTTGATGTTACCGCAGGTGTGGAGCCAAAAGTGCATGCCCAGGCTGTGCACGTGATCGATAAGTTCCTTGTAGTAGGGCTTGAAGAATTCCCGAAACACGTCAATTGAAAAGAAGGGCGAGGTCTGCATACCAATGTCGTCGCTGGTCCAGATGGCGTCCAGGCCCAGTTCTCTCCTGCCCCTGGCGGCAACGCCTTTGTAGAAATCCGTCAGGGCCCGGAACAGGCGGTGGACTTCCCGGCCGTTTTCGTAAAAGTCGCAGAGGGCGTTTTCCATACCCCTGATGGACCACAGGCGTTCAAAGAGCCAGTACCACCAGAGCCCTACCCGGTAGACGCCGTTTTCCGGCGGAGGGTCTTTGGTGATAAGCCCCGGGTATTCGGGGCTGGGAAAATCCGCCAGCACACCGTCGAGCCTGGCCCAGTCGTCCAGGGCGCTTACCGCATCCAGGGCCGTACCCTGGGGAAAGGGATTGTCGAAGTTGAGCCAGCGGTAGGAGGGATCCTCCGGCGGGGCGTCGAAGACCGCGGGTATGTTGAGATATGTCCGTACCGTGTCGCAGGGGTACTGATCCAAAACCGTCTTGTACTCCCCCGCCCGTTCCTTAAAGGTGGCAGGGCTTATCCACTCGTGGATCATCATGGGGATACGCCGGGCGGCTCCTTTGCCTTCGATTACGTTTTTCAGTTCTTCCCTGCTAAGGGGTTTGTCGAGCATCATGTTCTATCCTTTTACGGCCCCTGCAATGAGGCCGCGGATGAAATATTTCTGGCCTACCACGGTGAGTATTATAATCACCGGTATACAGGAGATAAAGGCCCCGGCCAAGGGAGCGCCATAGGAGATCTTATAAAAATTTTGAAGCCGCATAAGACCTATGGGCAGGGTATACATAGCTTCCTGATTCAGGTAGATGAGGGGAGTCATAAAATCATTCCAGCAAGTCATGAAGTTGAGCACCCCCAGGATGCCCAAGCCGGAAACGCTTAAGGGTATGGCGATCCGGGTAAAAATGTAAAGCTCGCCGCAGCCGTCGATGGTGGCGCTTTCGTAGAGTTCCCGGGGGACCTGGCTCATCACCTGACGGACCAGAAAGATGCCGAAGGAATTCATCAGAGCGGGTATGAGCATGGGAAGGTAGGTGCCAAAGAAGTGGAGGGCCCGGTACATCTGGAAGGCCGGTACCAGGTACACCTGGGGCGGGATGAGCATGGTCCCCATAAGGTTACTGTTCTTATATTCTATCAATGGGACACTGCGGCGAGCGCCTCACCCCGGAACGCGTCACTCAATCCAGGCGGCTATCCACTTGCCGGCAAGTTCTTCACTCACCCTTACCTTGATACTATTCGATTCCCTCAGGACCTGAACGGGCAGATCCGGGGTGTAGAAGTCTACCGAACACGCGCCGGAACGGACTGCGCCGGTTCCGAGGCAGTCCGGCAGGGTGAGTTCGCAGGGCGCATCGGCTTTGATGATCATAAGCCCGTGGATCAGGGGATTCCTCAGAGGCGGCTCCACCAGTGTCCAGGTCAGGGTAACGGGCTTATCCGCAAAGGTATATTCCCTGCCGTCAATGTTGATGCCCCGGCAGCCTGAGCCGCTGAAACCCGCCAGGTTCCCGTCTTTGCCGAGCCGGTAGCTCAGGGCGTCCGTTCCCCGGTAGCTGATGCGGTGTCCCCGGATTTCTTCCTCCGAAAGGAGAATATCCACCGGAGGCAGGGTACGGCCCGCCAGGAGCGCGCGGTCCTTTTCCTCATCCCGGAAAAAGGAACCGTACCAGTCCTCGGCGAACCGGCGGTAGTGGTTGGCCAGCGATATTGTTCCGTTGGGGAACAGGTTCATAACGTACCGCGCGTCCTCCGGCCTGGACAGGGCTTCCAGGCTGCCGGGACCGTAGGCTCCCAGGGTATGCAGCACATCGAACAGGGCGGATACATCATCGCCTGTGGAACCGGACTGATCGTCCCGGAGCCGGAATCCAAAATAAGCC
>JAITJI010000008.1 GCA_031279015.1 Spirochaetaceae bacterium | reverse complement strand
CGGCTCTTCAAGGACATCAACCTTCCCAATATCCGCCTTATCTGCGATCCCACCAACTACTTTGATGACGGCAACATCGGCGATGTGGACGGCCAGCTCCGGCGGATCTTCGATGCCCTTTCGGACAGGATGGTTATCGCCCACGCCAAGGACTGCAAACGGGCGGCCAGCGCCGAGGAGAAACACGCCGCCATTGACGCCGACGAGTCCCACACCTTCCGGGGTTCCGGCGCGGTGGAACTCCCCGCGGCGGGGCTTGGCGTGCTGAACTACGACCTCTACGTGAAGCTTCTGGCGAAGGATCATCCCAACATGCCCCTGATCATCGAGCATGTCGATGAAGGGGACATTGGGCGGGCCCATGAATTTGTGAAGGCCGCGCTGAAGCGGCAGGGGGTGTAACCGGGGCGTTGCCCGGCGCCGGCTTCTGTTGTCCGCCGCCGGGCTTTGCCGTCCCCTTTGCCGCCCGCCACCCCTGCCGGGCCCTTTCCCCGCATACCGGAACTTTCAAGTGGGCATTTGGGACTCTTCCATGGGTACAGAGATCGCTCCCGTATACGCCCTGCCGGTTACCTATTCCCCCGCGGCGGCCCTGTCCAGCAGCAGTTCCGCCTGGTCCGCATCCAGGAGGGCGGTGGCGGGAAAATCCGGGTCGGGAGTTCCGGCGGCGTGGAGGCGGCGGACGATTTCCCGCTTGCGGGCCCCCAAGACCAAAAGCTGAATACGGCGGGCGGCCAGGATGTCGGCGATGCCCAGGGTGATCCCCCGTGTGATAGGGGGCATGCCGGCGGGAAAATACTTGGGGGCCACCTCCAGGGTGGTCCGCGAAAGGAGCGCCGCCCGGGCCCCTTCGGCAAAACCGGACCCTGGTTCGTTCAGGCCCAAATGCCCGTTCATGCCCATGCCCAAAAGCAGGTAGTCGATGCCGCCCCAGCGGCCAATCTGCCCCTCTACCCGGCGGCATTCCTCCGCCGGGTCCTTGGTCAGGGGATCAAAGAGGCAGAGTTGGGCCTCCCGGACCCCGATGCGGGAAAAGAAATTGTCCCGCATGAAGGAAGCGCAACTCCCCGGCGTGTCCGGGGGGATGTCCAGCCATTCGTCCAGTTCGACAAAGCGGGCCCGGGAGAGATCAAGGCCCCTTTCAAGCACAGCGTCGAAGAAGGGCAGGGAACTGTGTCCCGCCGCAAGGCAGATGAGGGCTTCCGGTTTTGCCCTGAGAATCGAAGCCAGGGTGTCCGCCCCATGGACCGCCGCCGCCACCGGGCTTTCAAAGATCATCGTTTTCATGAAACCGCTCCCGGGACTTCGGCTTACCGCAGCAGCAGCTCGATGGGGTATTGTACCTTTGCCGTGAAGGGCAGGCTGACCCCGGCGCCGGACTTTGCCGAGGCGTATGCGGCGTAGATCAGTTCCAACACCGCCCGGCCATCTTCACCGGTGACCAGGGGCGCCGTGTCTCCCCCGACACAGCTTATAAAGTGTGCAAGCTCCTGGGGATAGCCCTGGTTGAAGGCCTCTTCAAAGATCGTGAAGGTCCAGCCCTTGCTGCTCCCCGCCTTTTCGCTGGCATAGTCGTAACCGTCGATGCTGTAGGTCAGGGCGGAGTTTCCCCGGAAGAGGTCCGCATAGGAAACCCCCTTGTCGCCGTACACCTCGATGTGGTCGTCCATACCGCCGTGCCGGGCCCAACTGTCCTCGGCCACGGCGGTAACCCCATTCTCGAACTCAAGGATGGTAATGGCGTTGTCTTCACAGTCCGTGTTGTGCATAACGGTTTTCATATTGGCATAGACGCTCTTCACGGGATTGTTCTTTGTCATCCAGCGGAACCAGGCCAGGGCATGACAGCCCATGTCCATCATGACGCCGCCCCCGGCGGTTTCCTTCCGGTAAAACCAGGGACTGTGGGGGCCGGAGTGCTTTTCCGCCTGCTTGAGCATGTAGACCTTCCCCACGGCGCCGTGTTCCACCAGGGCCCGGACCCGCTCGTACTTGGGGGCGAAACAGAGTTCCTCGGCGTACATGAGTTTAAGCCCCCGTTTTTTGCACTCCCCGATCATTTCGTCCGCTTCTTCCAGGGTAAGGGCCAGGGGTTTCTCAATGATGATATGCTTCCCCGCGGCGGCGGCCTTCATACAGGCCCCATGGTGGAGGTAATTAGGAAGGCCTATGTCCACCACGTCTATCCTTTCCTCCGAAAGGAGCCTGTCCATGTCATCATACCAGGCGGGGATGCCGTAGCGTTGGGCAAAGGCTTTGGCTTTTTCATCGTGGTGACTGTACACAGCCACCACCTCGGCGCCGGACACAAAACGGGCGTAACTTTCGGCGTGAATATTTGCAATGAATCCGGCGCCGAATAAGGCGACCCTTGTCTTTTCCATAAATACACCTCCATGCGTTATCTTTTATTTTTGTACAACAACAATCGGACATTGTCTACGTTACAATCGATACCTCCGGCGAACCGTTTGGATTTGAAGCTCCTGGCCTTTTGAGTGTAACATGTGAGTGTAACATTTAAGGTGTAACATTTAAGTTGACAGGACTACCCAAACGGCCTAAAATATCCATAGAACTTCAGTAAAATTTATGCCGCCGCTGCCAAAGGGAAGCCGGTATGGGGCGAGTATGACAGCTTCGGCGACGGGTTGCGGGAGATGATCTTCCGCGGGAAGGTGGTACAGAGCGCAAAAAACCACTGAGTGAGGATATATGTTTAAGATTGGAACGTTAGCCGACTGGTTCGGAAAGGGCATTGTGGAGGGTATTCGGGAATCCCGGCGCTGCGGGGCCGGGGGAGTACAGATCTACGCAAAGAACGAATTCGATCCCCGGACGGTAAAGCCGGAGACGGTCAGGGCGGTGCGGGACACCGCCGGGGAGTGCGAGCAGCAGGTGACGGCCCTCTGCGGAGAACTGGGGGGCCACGGTCTTGAGATCGCCGCCGATAATCCCCAAAAGATTGACTACCTCAAACGAGTGGCGGACCTGGCCCTGGAAGTGGACTGCCGGATCGTTACCACCCATATCGGCATCATCCCTGCCGGCAGGGACAGTGAAAAATACGCCGTCATGCAGAGGGCCTGCGTCGAAATCGGCGCCTATGCAGCTTCCCTTGGGGCCGTGATGGCAATAGAAACCGGGCCCGAGCCGGTTGCCCGTCTCAAGGCCTTTGTGGACGCCTGCAACGGGGAAGCCGGCAGCCGGGGCATCGGCATCAACTACGATCCGGCGAACCTTGTGATGGTTACCGGCGATGATGAGGTAAAGGGGGTACGCCAGGCCGGCCTTTCCATCGTCCACACCCATGCGAAGGACGGCAGGATGAACCTCTTTGCCGGTCCCGAAGAGGTTTACCGCCTCTTCGCCCAGGGGGAAATTGAGATCTTGAACAAAGTTTCCACATGGTTTACCGAAACGCCCCTGGGTCAGGGCGCGGTCCGCTGGCTTCCCTACCTCAGGGCCCTCAAAGAAATAGGTTACGACGGCTACCTTACCATAGAGCGGGAGGTAAAGGAAAACGCAGCGCAGGATATCTTTGCCGCCGTGAATTTTCTCAAGGAGCTGATTCCGCAAATATAGGGGAATATGCAGGACCGGTAACGGCATTTCTGCCGGATTTGAGTCTTGAGAAGATACATGCCGGAGGAGTCGCTGTGAATACTATTACTGCGCCGGACATTGCCAAAATGATCGACCATTCCCTGCTGAATCCAAAATTTACCCGGCAGGAGGTAGAAGCGGGCTGCCGTCTTGCGATGGAATACGGGTGCATCACCGTATGTGTAAAACCCTGCGACGCCGCCCTGGCCTACGGTATTCTTAAGGATTCGGGGGTTATTACCACCACCGTTATCGGTTTTCCCCACGGGAGCAACCTTAGGGAGATAAAGGTTTTGGAAACCAGGCGGGCCATTGAGCAGGGCTGCGGCGAGGTAGATATGGTGATGAACATAGGCCGGTTCCTCTCCGGCGATTATAACCTGGTGCAGGATGATATTGAGGCGGTCAGCGGGGAAGCCCATCGGGCGGGGGCTCTGGTAAAGGTGATCTTTGAAAACGCCTATCTTACGGTGGAGCAGATAAAGAAGGCCTGCGAACTTGCGGTGGCCGCCAAGGTGGATTTTACCAAGACCGCCACGGGTTACGCCCCCTACGGGGCAAGGATCGCCGACCTCAGGATCATGCGGGCCCATACTCCGCCCAATATGCAGGTAAAGGCCGCCGGCGGGGTCCGGCAGCTCGACGACGCCCTGGCGGTCCGGGCCGTAGGGGTCAGTCGTTTTGGTTGTACCACCACGGCAAAGATGATGCAGGACGCACGGGAACGGGAGACCCGGGGAGAACTTATCGTCCCTTCCGCCGATGATGTACAGGAACTGGCTTACCTCAGATAATCAAAATGATAGAAGTATCGGGCCTTACCAGGAACTACGGCAGCCGCAGGGCGATTGATAATCTCGACTTTACCCTGGAGAAAGGGGAAGTCACCGGGCTTTTGGGCCTTAACGGGGCAGGAAAATCCACTACCATGAATATCATCACCGGCTGCCTGCCGGCAGACTCGGGGCAGGTCCTTATCAACGGCATTGATATAAGGGCGGAACCGGAAAAAGCAAAGATCCATATCGGTTACCTGCCCGAAGTACCGCCCCTCTATACGGACATGAAGGTCGGTGAATATCTGGATTTTGTGTGTGACCTAAAAAGGGTCCGGGAACACAGAAGGGAACAGAAGGCGGAGATCTGCGCCAGGACCGGCATTGAGGGGGTGTACGGGCGGCTTATCGGAAACCTCTCAAAGGGTTACCGGCAGCGGGTAGGATTGGCCGCCGCCCTGGCGGGGGACCCGGCGATCCTGGTACTGGATGAACCTATGGTGGGGCTCGATCCGGCCCAGATAATCGAAATACGAAATCTGATCCTTGAGCTGGGAAAGACCCGCACGGTGATGCTTTCGTCCCACATCCTTCCGGAGGTGCAGGCGGTCTGCGGACGGGTGATCGTACTCCACCGGGGACGGATAGCGGCGGATATGCGGACCCGGAGGAACACCGGACCGGAGGCAGAGGCCAACGATGCCGGTGGCTTTACCGGTATGGGCGGCGCTTCGCTGGAAAAGGTCTTCATCGACTTGGTAAAGGGAACGGAGGATTGAGGTGACGGCGGTACTAAAAAGGGAATTCATGGCCTATTTCTATACCCCCCTGGGCTATGTGTTTATCGGAGCCTATTGGCTTTTTACGGGCTTCTTTTTTTTCAACTACAACCTCTACGGCAATTCCAACGACCTCAGACTCCTCTTCAACATCCTCTTTACCGTCACCCTGTTTCTCGTCCCCATCCTGACCATGCGCCTCTTAAGTGAGGACCGCAAGATGAAAACCGGCTTTATTTTTCTCATGTCCCCCCTGAGCGGCGCCGCTGTGATCGCCGGAAAATACCTGGCCGCCCTGGGCGTGTACCTTTTAGCCATGAGCGGCGTCCTGGCGGTTTCGCTGGTGGTGGAGGCGGCCGGTGAAGCGGAGTGGCCCGTGATCATCGGCCACTTTACCGGGCTTTTCCTGCTGGGGGGCGCCCTTATTGCCATCGGGCTTTTCATCTCCGCTCTGACGGAGAACCAGATCATCGCCGCCATCGGCGGCTACTGCGTGGGGTTCCTGCTGATGCTGCTGGACGGCGTGGCCGCAATTCTGTCGGAGAATTCCCTGTCGGGGGTGTTGAAGTTCCTGTCCTTTAATACCCGGTATGAATATTTCACCCTGGGCATTCTGGGGATTGACCACATCGTATATTTCATCAGCATTGCTGCCTTTTTTGTGTTCCTCACCGTGACCCGGTATGAAAAGCGGCGGTGGCCCTAGCATGGCGCGGATCACCCTGCCCGGTACATTCGGCAGATGGGGAACCGCATCGGTTCTTTTCGCTATGGTCTTTGTGGGGGTCCTCAATGCGGCGGCCTTCCTCCTGGTGCAGCGGTTCCCCGGCCTGAGCTTTGATTTGACCAGGGCAAAACTCTTCAAGCTTTCGGAACAAACCAGGGAGTACATCGGCAATTTGCAAAAAGAGGTAGTGATCTACGTATTGGCCCGGGAGGAAACCTTTGCCGGAAACTCTTCCTACAACGCCCAGGCCAATGAGGTATTCAAACAGTTTGCAAAGGGCAGCCCCCGTATTTCCCTGGTGTATGTAGATTATGTGAGGAATCCTGGATTCGCATCCTCCTACCCCGGCCTTATCATGAAGCATGGAGACGTACTCGTAGCCCCGGCAGGGGAGGGGGGCGGGAGAACTTCCCTTGTGAAGACCGAAGAACTCTTCAACTATGCCCGGGGCCGGCAGGGGGAACTTTCCATCGTGTCCTCCCGGGCGGAGGAGGCGATCTATACCGCCATCCTGAGCGTCACCAGCGATAAGCCGGTACGGGCGGCCTTTATCACCGGCCATGCCGAATATACCATGGACGATTTTGCCGTCATGCTGGGGAAGAACAATTACGAGACCGTCTCATGGAACCTGATGCGGGGCAGGATAGATCCCGGTACGGACTTGGTCCTGATCATCGCCCCTAAGGAAGATTTTACCGCCCGGGAACTGGAACTCCTCGATGAGTTCCTCATCAACGGCGGCAGCTACGGCAAGACCCTTTTCTACTGCGCCGATCCTTCCCAGCCTCCCCTGGAACGGATCGCCGTCTTCCTCCGCGAGTGGGGGGTCTCGGCGGAAGACGGGGTGGTTTTTGAAACCGACGAAATGCGGGTGTACAACTACCAGCCCTTCTACGCCATGGCGGATTATGCGGAGGAAGAATTTTCGGGGCTGCTCAGGATCGATTCCAAACCGATGCTGGCGCCGGTAAGCCGTCCCCTGCGGATTCTCTTTGACTACCGGAACAACTATTCGGCAAAACCGCTGCTGAACTTCGGTTCCTCCGCCGGGGTCCGCCCTTCAAACGCCCCGGAGACCTTCAGCGCCGGTGATGCGGCAATCCGCGGTCCCTTTCCGGCGCTGGTGCTCTGCAGCTACTCGGTGATCAACCGGGAGACCGGCAAGGCCGACAGGGTCTCCCATGTGCTGGTCGCCGGTTCCGCAGGTATCCTGGATACCCTGGCGGTGGACAATCCGGCCTTTGCCAATACCGAATACCTGATAAATGTATTAAACCGGCTTTCCGGCCGGCAGGATATAATCCCCCTCAGTCCCAAGAGTTTTACCGGCCGGGGCCTTAATCTTCCCCGTTTAACCGTGAACATCCTGGGGCTGATCTTTATATTCCTGCTTCCCGCCGCCATACTGACCGCGGGCCTCGTGATTTGGATTAAGAGAAAACACGCATGAAGGGACGGATAATATGGGGCGCATCCTTCCTCTTACTGCTTGTCCTGGGGAGCTTTCTCTTTTTTTCGCGCCCCGGAAAGGAAGAACCGGCCGCAGCGGGGGGATTGCTGGCGGCTTTTGGTATCGGTGACGTTGAAGAGATACAAATCAAAAACCGCCACGATGCGTTTTCCCTGTGGCAGGAGGAGGGCGGATTCATACTGGCGGATCTTCCTATGGAAGAGGTGAACACCGAATATCTCTTCTTACTCCTTGATGAATCCTCCAGGGTAGAGTATCTAACCCTGGTATCGGACGGCGAAGAGGAAGGGGAAAGAACCCTCTACGGTTTTGACGATCCCGAGGCAACGGTGACGATCCGTTATACGGATGGTTCGGTTCTGTCCCTGATTTTTGGCGCCGAAGAGGCAGTTTCCCGGGGGCGCTATGTTATAAGCGGCAGCGGGAACCAGATCTACCTGATGGATCGCAGCCGGGCGGTGCGTTTCCTCCAACCTTTAAAAAATTTTATCAATTATGAAATTGTACCCTCCCGGGCGTATCCGTCGCCCCTGGAGGCGATACAGTACCTGCGTCTGAGCGGCAAAGCCTTCCCCCGGCCCATCGTGATCTCCGGGGTAGAGGAACACAGCGAAGAGGATATGCGGATCGCATCGAGCTTCGGCGCCGCCAGCCATCTGATCAGATCCCCGGTGCTCCACGAGATCGATCAAAAGGAATGTATTGAGGTCTTTTCCTCCCTGACCGGGCTCCTCAACATTGAAGTGTTTGACTATAACGTAAGTGATGAGGAGCTTGCAACCCTGGGCTTCGATAGCCCCTGGGTTATGGCGGAGTATGATTACCGGCGGAGCAAAGAGGAGGAAGCCCTTCGCATCATCCTCAGGGTGGTGCAGCACCGGGACGGATACCTCCTTACACGGGATGAGCAGCGGGTAGTACACCGGATAGAAAACAAGGCCTTTATCGGTACCAGTTACGAAAAACTGGCGCTGCGCTGGTTTCTGACTCCCTTTATTACGGATCTTGAATCCATCCGTATAGACCTGGGGCAGGACACCCGTATAATCCGGCTGTCCGGAAAAGACAACCCTTCCCTCAAGGCCGTCCTGGACGGAAAACCCCTGGACATCGACCTGTTTCGCAAATTCTACCGGCTCCTGATCAGCGCTTCCAATGACGGCGTCCTTTTGGAGCAGCCGCTGCAGGAAGAGCCGCCGCTCCTGGGGTTAACCTTTGTCTACCGGGACGGGAAGAAAAAAGACGATACCATGGTCTTTACCCCCGGGAGCCTGAGGAGGCTGAATGTAACGGTAAACGGCGTAACGGAATTCTCGATGCTTGAACGGTATCTCAGGGTAACCGCCGCGGCGCTGGAAGCCCTGGCGGAGGGGAGGGATTTTTCCACCGACTGGTAGCCCGCTTTTGGGACTCCGGCCTCTATGGGGGAATTGAACAGAAAGACAAGCGGCAAATCCGCCGCTTGCCTCCCCTTGTATGAGATCAGAATGAAAGCACAATACCCACCGGGATGCTGAACACGGTTAAACTATCATCCGCATCGCCAAAGCCGCCGCTCGAAGCAGTATTTTCAAAACCCACTTCCAGGCCGACGTTGAATTCCGCGTGTTCAGTTACCTTGGTGATAAGCTTTGCGCCCACAACGAAGCTTTCAAACTTCAATTCGCCCGAATTCCCGTCATCGGTTGTGGAGAACACATTCGCTATTTCGGCGTTTACGCTGAATTTTTCGGTCAACTCTTTTGTCGCGCCGATGGCGTTGTAGAACGTGAGAAAGGAAGCGTCCTTACCCAGTTCACCCGACCAGTCTTTTTCCGCGCCCCGGGCAAAGGAGATGTTGTTGTGGGTGGAAAGGCTCAAGCCCTCAATGCCGGTCCAGGTGGCCCGCAGGTCTATGCCGCTGTACAGCACATTTTCAACATCCGATGCGTCGCTTACCGGCAGGACTCCGGTATAACCCAGGGAAACGCCGAGGTTTTCCACCGCGGTAAGGTCAAAATAGGCGCCGAAGGTATTAAAGGTTAGACTGGAACCGAGGTAGGCGGGTCCTCCATACGCTGCGTTTACCGCGTTTGTTATGCTCATCGGCCATTGGAATACCTTGTACAGGGCGGAGACGGTTCCCACACCGAGATCGGCGATTACCCGGCCGCTGTAGCGGAAGAAACGTTTCCCGGCTTCAATTTCCACAAGTTGTCCTGACATTTGGCTTAACAAATAGCTGGCTAAAATCGAGGCGCTTTCTTTACTGTAATTGGGCGACAGCAGAAACTGCAGGGTGACGGGGCCAAAAGCCGCTTCGGAAAGAAAACCGTTTACCAGGGTGGGGCTGCTGGTTTCCTCCGGCTCGGTGAACCGTTCATCGCCTTCACCGGGGAAAAAGACGCCCATCCCAAAATCGTCAATATCGTCGGTATAATCGGCGACGCCGTCGGTATTTTCAAAAATACCGCCGGTAAACTTGAAGTGTTCGCCGAAGGGCTTTACCCAGCCGTACAGTTCGTCCAGGGCCAGCGGAGAACCGGCAAACAGTTCGGCGATTTCGCCGTTTAAAAAACGAAGGTTTTCATTGGCAAACTTGAGCGAAGCGCTGGCGCCCCACAGCTCGTCTTCATAAGCCAGGCCGATTTTTGTCTCGTCTTCATTAAAGCCGCTGTCGGTCATGCTGTCCACCACCCCTTCGCTGTCAACCGACAAAATCGACGCATCGAATTCCAGAGCGAAACTTACCTTATCCGCCGGGGACTCCCCGGTTTGGGCAAAAAGATGCGCGCCCGCCAGAACCATTGCCGTAAGGTACAATAGGATACACTTGTTCTTCATAGAAAATCCTCCAAAACATTATTTTATTAGCTTAAGCTAACAAAGTTAGCCTATACAAATATATTAACTGTGTCAACTGTTTATTTATTTTTTTCGGGACAAGCGCAGGAAATTTTTAACCGGGAAACTTGTGGGGTTTATTGGAATACACCGCGGAGACTCATCCTGCATTTTTCCGGGCAAGATAAAGGGTGTACAGGGCCGATTCTACGCCGATTTCCGCTTGAGCCGGCCAGTGGCACTTCATAATCATATCCCCCATAATCGGACATACTTTGAACAGGAATTGCGGACCCAGCGCGATAAGCAGCCCAAAAACAATCACCGTGCCGCCTGAAATAATACGGTTTTTCATACAATACCCCCTGAGTTTTTTGCAAGCGTTACAAGGGACGTTGATGCAGCGCCATATATTTACTCGGGAAAAACCGGTAAGGTTGCATTTTTTGTGAGGCTCATTCAGGCCGGTATTTTAGCGCCCGTTCCGCCGGCGCATTCCGGGGTCCTGCAAAATTACTCCAGCCCCGTAATGGCTCTCTCCAATCCGGAGATGCGCCAGGAATCCTTGTGCCAGGAGAGCCGCAGTTCATCGGCAAAGGGATAAGCCACGGGCGTAACAGCGGGTACCGGCGGCCTTTCCGGTGATTCGTCCGGCAACGGTTCGTCTCCCTCTGGGGGGACCCAGAGCAAACCCGATACCCGGTAGCTCAGTTCGCCGTCACTCCCGTCCGTGTCCAGGGCCAAAAGCTGTAGATCCGTGACCCCGACAACGGTGGCCTCCGTAGGAGGAGATCCCGCCGCCTGCCATTCCCGGACGTCTATCGTCATGGTGTTCATCTCGTAAGCCTGCCGCACCTTGCTTATGACAAAGATATTGGTGATCATTGAGATGTCATTTTTTCCGGCCTTGTTTATGACGCAGGCTTCCATCAGGGTATGATCCAGGGTTCCGAATGCCCCATAGTAGGCTTCGATGACCTCCGCGGGACTCATGCCCCTGGTATTGGGAAGTTCCGCCCTGCTGCGGATTATACTCCGGGCGGACAGGGCGGAGATCGCCAGCACGGCGAACCCCACGGCCAGGATGGTGACATTCCGTCTGACAAAACGCCGGGATTTTACCGAAAGATCGTTTTTCTTCCGGTACTGTTCCCGTTCCGCGGTAATTTTTTTCAGGGTTTCAGCATCGGGGGTACGAATGCAGGCGCTGAAGCCGGCGGAACCCGGCGGACCCAGGATCTGTTCCGGATCCTTCAGGGCGGCGGCATTCCCTCCCTGCGGGATCCTTTCCCGCTTCCGGTTGACGGTGAAGGAGAGCCCTTCACTTATGAAGGCGGCGATATCATCCCGCAGTCCCGGCGCCCTGAACCGGGGGGGCATGTAGTTTCCCTCCCGCATATCCTGGTGGATGGTTTCTGCGTCCCGGGCTTCAAAGGGGGGCGTTCCGCAGAACAACCGGTAGGCCAGAGCGGCGGCGGTAAAGGCCGACGACTCCCCCCCGGAGAGATCCGGATGTACCCAGCGTTCCGCCCGGGAAAGCCATGTTTCCGGCCCCGGGGCTTCCACGGTCCGCCGCAGGAGCCGCTCAGGGGGAAAGAGGATCGTCCCCCCGGGGAAGACACCCGGTTCCGGCGTTGCTCCGGCCTCCGGAACCACGACCAGCGCTCCTGCGGGCCAGGGGACGGGAAATTCCGGCGCCGGGTTTGCTGAAGCGTTCGTATTGCGGGAGAGGCCTGCCCCCTTCCCCTCAAGGATGCGCCGGGCCCGGATCCAGCAGCGCAGGGCCTCCAGGGCTGTGTCCTTTGATACATCATCCCCGGAATCGGCGATGATGAGGTCCAGGGCTTTCCCGGGAAAGTCGGAACCCCAGACTACCATGGTTCCGCTCCGCTCCATTACCCCCAGGGGTTTCCAGGTTTCCACGATATCCCCCGCCCCGTTCCGGGTTTCACCGGCGCGGGGGGGAAAGACAATATACCCCGGTTGATTGATAAACTGGGCCATCTTTGCCTGGGCAAAGGCCTGTGAGTTTAATCCCGTATCAAAACCTAAAACAGTCTTTCCTTCAAGTCTAAATCGCCGTATCCCCGTGTTCATCACGCCTGTTATCTCCCCTGAGGCGAATAAAGATATTTAAAGTAATCCAAATCCGTAGAAAGGGTTTTGGCGAACCCGGGAATCGTGGTACGATAGGATTCCACCGCCCGCCAAAAATCAAAAAAAGTCCGGTCCTGGCTGTAGGATTCAGCGTAGATCCGGGTAACCTCGGCGTCCGCGGCGCCCCGGATAGTTTCTGCCCGTTCGTAAGCTGCAGAAAGGATGGAACGCCGTTCATTGTCCATCTTGCCCAACCATTCCGCCTTTTTTCCCTCCCCGTCGGACCGGAACGCCTGGGCTATCTGGTTCCGTTCCTTTATCATCCTGGCATAGACACTCTGGGTAAGCTCATCGGAGTAACGGATCTGCCGGGTCACCACGTCGATAAGCTCAATGCCATATTCCGGAACCATCTTCCTTGACCGGGCGAGGATCTCTTCCGCCAGTTGCCGCCTGCCCCGCTGGATGGGTTCATGACTGGCCCCGGGCTGGATAAGGATGGGGATCTCTTCCACGTCAATGGTATCACCGATTCCCAGGCTGTCCGGTGTGTCGGGCCGTTCCACGATAAGGTTGGAATTCCGGACCGTCTCCCGGAGGTAGTTTTCCGCCACCACGGTCCGCACTTCGGAATCGATAACTTCCCCCAGTTTTGAATAGGCCGCATTAATCGTGGATATGGATTCGTAAAATTTCTTTGGATCCGCGATCTTCCACCGGGCGGTAACATCAACCCAGATGTACTGCTTTTCCCGGGTGGGCATGCTCTTCTGTTCCCCGTCCCAGGCCATGATCCGCCTCGGGTAGCGGACCACATCATCGATAAAGGGAATCCGCACGTGGAGGCCCGCGCTGGTGATCACCCCCACAAGCTTACCCATCCGCACCACCACCGCCTGTTCACCCTCATCAATAACGTAGAAGGGGCCCAACAGAATAATACCGATAAGGACCACGACAATTATCACGAGGGTCATAATCACCCTTTTCATCATCTTACCTCCTGGGAAGCGGCGCCGGAATTCCGGGAAGTATCGAGATTCTTCAGGGGCAGGAAGTTGTTGAAAGTACGATCAATGATCACCGTTTCCTTGTCATCCTTAAAGACCTCTTCAATCATCTCGTAGTAGAGCCGCTGCCGGGTAAGCTCCGGGGCCTTGCGGTACTCCTCATAGACCGAATTGAACCGGGCCACATCGCCTTTTGCCCGGTTGACCCGTTCGGTGGCATAACCCTGAGAAACCTGGATGAGCCGTTCCGCCTCACCCTTGGCCCGGGGTATCTCCGCATTGTAGGCCTGCTGCCCCTCATTGATCAGCCGGTTCATGTCCTGTTCGGCCTTATTTACATCGTCAAAGGCCTCCTGAACCCCCGCCGGCGGATCGATATTCTGGAGCTTTACCGCAATAACGTCGATCCCCAGACCGTAGCTCCGGAACGTTTCATTCATAAATTCCGTACCCGCCGCCTCAATAGCGCTCCGTTCCGGTCCCATGATATCCATGATTGTCCGGTCCCCAACCAGCATGTTGATGGCGGAACGGGATACATCCCGGATGGTGGCGGTCCGTTCCATCACATTGAAAGTCCAGGCCACCGGATCGACAACCCGGTACTGGATGATCCATTCCACATCGACAATGTTGAGGTCCCCGGTGAGCATGGTGGATTCATTGGTTTGATTCGCGTAGGTTGATGCAATACCGCTTTGCAGGGTGCGGAAGCCGAACTGTTCGGTCTGTACGGACTTGACATTAACTACATACTGTTTATCAATTCCAAAGGGCAGCTTAAACTGGAGCCCCGGTCCGGTAGTCTGGCGATAACGGCCAAAGCGGGTCACCACCGCCTCCTCGGTTTGATCAACAATATACATACTTGTTCCCAGGAAGATCACCAGGACAATCCCCACAGCAATCAGGATGATCGTCAGGGGCTTAAAGAATCCGATAAGCTTCGAGGGGGTAACATTCTGCATGAGTGTCCTCCTTTATTATACTTTAACTTACTTGTTTATACGGGTGAAGTCAAGAAAAACAAAAATACCAAAGTTCCCTCCGGCGTAGATAGCATCCGTTACCGCCTTCCTTGCCTTGGAGGAAAGCGCTGCAAAAAAATTGATTCCAACTATGTTGAAATCATCCCGAATTCCGGTTACGCGCCGAATGCGGACTGGATGTACGCGGCATTACCATGGACGCGGTACAGGGGCAAGGGTCTGTGGAGAATGGGATTACAGCTTCAGTACCGATTTATCGAAATCTGCACTACAGATCCTCAAAACGGATCCCTTCCCCGGCAGGGATAAAGCGTCTGACCACCCTGCCCGCAATTCCGGTTTCCCAGCATGGGTGCAGCCCCGGACGGAGGGTTTTTTCGGTTCTGAGGGGCCGGAACATGCCGGCTTCCAGGATCTCCCCCTCCCGGATATCCCGGAGAGCGTGGAGGGACCGGTTGGTCCGTTCGTAGTTAGCCTCCTCAGAGGGGGCCAGCCGCTTGACCCCGTCTCCCAGTACGGCCTCTACCAGCGCCTTTCCCCGTTCCTCCGCAATAACGGCCAGGGCTTCCCCTCTTTCCAGGGTGGAAATCCGGCGGATCCCCTGTACCATCCGGCGGAAGTCCTCCGGCGGCAGGGCTATGGGATCGTCCAGTCCCGGATCCTGCCGGGAAAGGCAGAAATGCTTTTCCACCGCCACGGCCCCCATGGCCACCGCCAGGGTGGGGACCAGTTCCGGATCCCGGCTGTGATCGCTTAGCCCTACGGGGACGCCGAAAACGGCGCCGAGGTTCTCCAATACCCGCAGGTTGTAATCAGTCTCCGGCGCGGGGTAGGCGGTTACGCAGTGGAGCAGGCAGACCCGGTCCCGGCTGAAGCAGCCCAGGGCTGCCTCGATGTCCCCCAGTTTTGAGACTCCCGTGGACAAGAGCACCGGAAGCCCATAGGAGGCTATCCGGCGCAGAAGGCCGGTGTAGTTGAGTTCCGGGGAGGCAACTTTCATGAAGGCGGGCTTTAAGGCGGCAAGTTCGGCGGCGCTTTTAGGCCCAAAGGGGGTGCAGAGGAAGAGCAGCCCCCGGGATTCCGCATAGTCCCTGAGGCCGGCGTAGAAGGAAGGAGGGCGTTCCAGCGCCCGAAAGGTATCATAGAGCCGCCGGGGACCGCCGGGAAGAGGTACTTCCCCGGTGTTTGGATGGAGGATCTCATCGGCGTAGATCATCTGCAATTTGATGCAATCCGCCCCGGCTTCCGCCGCCGCATCTATCAGATCCCTGGCCTTTACCGGATCCGCCCCATGGGAACTGCCCAGTTCCGCGATGATAAGCAGCCGCCCCTCATCGTAGACGGCGCTTCCGACAGTAAATTGCTTCCCCATATAAAAATCCCCGTCTGTCACTATCGACAATCCCTGAAGATTACGGTATTATATATACATAATTCTATTAGAAGGAGTATAGCATGAAGACTATAACCTGTGATATCTGTAAGCGTACGATCACCCAGCCCGTAGTAGAACGTGATTATTTTCATATCGGTCATCGGGATATCTGTGAATCCTGCAAAGATCAGCTTGATCTGGTGGCAAAACCGGTAATACGGACAAAGCAGCCCTTTAACTACGAATGGTATAACCAGTTTGTCCAGGATTCTATTGAAAAATCCATAGTACGGGGTAAAGTGGAAGTCCGCTAAAAAAATGCCGGTTCCCGTTAGAGCGGGTGGATTCAACCGGGAGCCCTTTGGGGGTTTTCCGTGTTATTGACATATATTTTCCTCTCCGGTATGTATGGGCATTGTTTTGTCAGGAAGAGTGGTTTTAAACCGAATTACTTTTGGGATATAAGCGGCGGCCTTAGGGTTGTACGCAGAAGGAGTTGTCATGTCCGGCCACAGTAAATGGGCGACGATTAAGCACAAGAAGGGCGCTGCCGATGCCAAGCGGGGCCAGATGTTCACCAAACTGATCAAAGAGATCTCCATAGCTGCCCGGATGGGTGGGGGAGATCCCGAGGGGAATCCCCGGCTCAGGACGGCGGTTATAAAGGCCCGGGGCGCCAATATGCCCAAGGACAATATCGACAGGGCCATCAAGAAGGGAACCGGTGAACTTGAGGGCGTTAACTATGAGGAGCTGACCTATGAAGCCTATGCCCCCGGAGGGGTGGCAGTCCTCATTGAGGTCCTGACGGATAATAAAAACCGGGCCGCAGCGGATGTCCGGAATATTCTTACCCGTGCCGGAGGTTCCCTGGCTACCGCCGGGGCGGTTTCCCGGCTCTTCAGGCGGAAGGGCATCATCACCCTGGATGGTGAAAAGTACACCGAAGACCAGATCATGGAGGCGGCCCTGGAAGGAGGCGCCGAGGATGTGGCCCTTTCCGATGGCATAATAGAGGTTTCCACCGCCCCGGAGGATTTTGAAGCCGTCATGAACGCCCTGGAGGGTAAGGGTTTTGAAACCATGAGCGCCGAGATCAGCATGATTCCGGATGCGGAGGTTTCCCTGGATAATGACGGTACTGCCAAGGCGGTCCGTCTTATCGAACGGCTGGAAGAAAACGATGATGTCCAGAATGTCTACTCCAATATTGAGATCCCCGAGGGGTTCGAGGCTGAGTAGAGCGGCGGCGGAGAAAAGCCGGGCCAATCCGCTTGTTCCGGATCTTCCGCCGGGAGGCTCCCTCCTTTCCCGGGGCAGGGCCTTCCGAAGCCTGAAATCCCGCCGAATCATCGGGGTTGATCCGGGTTTGGCCTCCTCCGGTTGGGGGGTAATCGAATTTGACCGTCAGCGGCTCAGGTATGTCGCCCATGGGTGCATAGAAACAAAGGCGGACCGTCCCCGGGCGGAACGCCTTTTTTTTATCTATGAAGGGATCCGCGGAGTGCTGGAAGCCTACAGACCTTCCGAGTCTGCCATAGAAACCCTCTATTTTGGCCGGAACAAAACAAGCGCCATTCCCGTGGCGGAGGCCCGGGGAGTGCTCTCCATGGCCCTGGCGGAATGGGGCCTTCCGGTATGGGAATTCTCCCCCAACGTCATCAAGCAGGCGGTGACGGGGAGCGTCAAGGTGGATAAACAGCAGATCCAGGAGTTTATCCGGATCCTCCTGGGGCTTCCCGATATTCCAAGGCCGGATCACGCCGCTGATGCCCTGGGGGCCGCTATATGCTGCGCCCATACAACCGGGTCTGCCGCCACCGCCGGCAGGGCTCCCTGATCGCCCGGCCGGTTGACAGGGTCTTCCGTCTTCAGGGTATAGTGTTTCTGTATGTTTAACAGCATCCGGGGAATCATAACTGAAAAATTCGAGGATACCCTGTATATTCTCTCCGGAGGTACGGAATGGGATATTTCCGTCCCATCTACGGATCTGAGCTCTCTGCCGCCGGCAGGGGAGGAGGGCAGGGTCTTCACATGGCTCTATCACCGGGAGGATCAGATGCGGCTCTTCGGTTTTGCCGATCCCCTGCGGCGGGGAACCTTTCTGGAACTCCTCAAGGTTGAGGGTATCGGCCCCCGGGGAGCCCTTAGGATCATGGGCGGAATTGGCCAGGAGGAACTGGAACAGGCCCTGGAGGCTGAGGACCTGGCCCGTCTGGAGGCGGTTCCGGGGCTTGGCAAAAAGACGGCCCAGAAGATGATCCTCGCCCTGAAGGGGAAACTGGCCCGTGGTCCGGCAGCGTCCGGGACGGTTTCTGCCTATGGAGAGCTGACGGAGGCCCTGGTCGGGATGGGTTATGATCGGCGCTCTGTGGCGGAGGCCCTGGCTGCCGCGGAGGCTGCTCTGCCTCCGGGGATAGGCGGCGCGGAGAAGGAAAAGGCCCTCTTTAAGCAGGCCATTGTGCTTTTAAGCCGCTGAAGGCAGGGGCTTTTTCTGTCCCGTATTTCCCGTTCCGCATTGTCACGGGAGGATTTTACGGGTTATAGTTCCTCTGTATGGAAAAATCAAAACCGAAATCTCCAGGAAATTCCGGATCGCCGGGTTTTGGGTTATCCGGTGAACCCGGCGGTGCAGCCAGGGGGATAGTTCATCCCGAGGCATCTCCGGAGGAGGATGACCGGGAGGGTTCCCTCCGTCCCCGGACCCTTAAGGAGTTCCTGGGGCAGAAGGGGATGAAGGAAAACCTCGCCGTTTTTATCTCCGCCGCCAAGGCCCGGAATGAAAGCCTGGATCACCTCTTCCTCATCGGTCCTCCGGGCCTGGGGAAGACTACCCTGGCCCAGGTGGTGGCCAATGAGCTTGGGGCGGATTTCAAGGTAACCTCCGCTCCGGCTCTGGACAAGCCAAAGGATCTCGCGGGGATCCTTACCACGGTTAGTGAAAAAACTGTTTTTTTTATTGATGAGATCCACCGGCTCAAACCCGCCATTGAGGAGATGCTCTACATTGCCATGGAGGATTATGAACTGGACTGGATCATAGGCCAGGGACCGGGCGCCCGGACCATCCGGCTGCCCATTCCGCCCTTTACCCTGGTGGGGGCCACTACCAAGGCGGGGAACGTTTCAAGCCCTCTGGTGAGCCGCTTTGGTATTACCTGCCGGTTTTCTTTCTACGGTCAGGCCGATATGGAGGCCATTGTCCGGCGTTCTGCGGGAATACTCCAGATCGCCATCAATGATGACGCCGCCTCCCTCCTGGCCGCCTCCTCCCGGGGTACGCCCCGGGTGGTAAACCGGCTGCTCCGGCGCATGCGGGACTTTGCCCAGGTCCGGGGAAGGGCTGTCATAAGCCGGGAGGTGGTGGCGGAGGGTTTGGAACGGCTGGAAATTGATTCCCTGGGTCTGGAACGGCATGACCGGGAGATCCTGCGGATCATCATTGAACGGTACAACGGAGGCCCGGTAGGGGCGGAAACCCTGGCCATATCCGTGGGGGAAGCGGTGGATACCCTGGAAGATTACTACGAACCCTACCTTATCCAGGCGGGCCTCCTCCAGCGTACCCCCCGGGGCCGGGTGGTGACTTCCCTGGTCTATGAACACCTGAAGCTCGCAGGGGGGGAAATGATACTACAGGACTGCTCTTTTAACGGTCCGGCGGAATCATGAAAACCAGGGACTTTTTTTTCGATCTTCCGGAACACCTCATCGCCCAGTTTCCTCCGGTGGAGCGGGGACAGAGCCGGCTTTTGGTTCTTGATCGGGCTGGGGCCTGCCGGGAGCACCGGTGGGTTAAGGACCTGCCCTCCCTCCTGGAGCCGGATTCCCTCCTGGTATTTAACAAGTCCCGGGTTCGGAAGGCCCGGCTTCCGGGGGTTTCCGCAAAAACCGGCGCCGCCGTCGAATTCCTCCTTTTAACCCGGCAGGATGAGTTTGTCTGGAAGGTCATGGTAAAGCGCTCCAAACGGCGCCGGCCCGGAAGCCGCTACCGGTTTACCGACACGGCGGGGACCCTCATTGCGGAAGCGGAAATCACCGGCGCCGAGGGGGAGTACAGGCTGGTCCGTTTTGACCGTCCCATCGACGATCTCTGGCTGGACCGTTACGGCCATATCCCCTTGCCGCCCTACATCAGACGCAGCGATACCCCCCTGGACAACGAACGGTACCAGACGGTTTATGCAGCAGCGGCCGGACATGGTCCGGGCGGCGGCGCTTCTGCGGCGGCTCCAACCGCAGGGCTCCACTTTACCCGGGAGATCCTGGGACGCCTTGAATCCGCCGGCATGGAAACGGCCTTTATCACCCTGCACGTGGGTCCCGGGACTTTCCTCCCGGTGCGGACCGAACGTATCGAAGACCATACCATGCACGAAGAGGTTTTCAGTATTAGCCAAGACACCGCCCGCCGGATTGAAAAGGCAAAGGCCGCCGGCCGCAGGATTGTCGCCGTGGGGACCACCAGCGTCCGCACCCTGGAATCCGCCTGGAAGGAGGGCCGCCTCCAAAGCGGGGAGGGGGCTACATCGATCTTCATCTACCCCGGTTACAAGTTCAAGGTGGTGGACGCCCTCTTTACCAATTTCCACACCCCCGAATCGACCCTGCTCATGCTGGTATCCGCCTTTGCGGACCGGGAATTCATCCTGGAAAGTTACCGGGAAGCGGTTCGGGAGGGGTACCGGTTTTTCAGTTATGGGGACGCCATGCTGATACGCTGATCCCATGCCGATACGCCGGCCGGGCAATCTCCGGCTATCGTTCAGCGGCGCCGCCTCCAACGCAGGAGGTCAGGGGACGGTATTAAGCCGCAATTCCCGCCGCTTCCCGATACACGACGAGAGTACCACCGCCGCGATGATGATGCCGCCCCCCAGGATGGCGGAGAGGGATGGTTTTTCCCCCGTAACCAGGAGCACCCAGATGGGGTTCAGGATCGGTTCAATTGCGGCGGTAAGCATCGCCTGAACCGCAGGAACCCGCTTTATCCCGTAGGCAAAGAGGAGTGAAGCGGCGCCGATCTGGAAGACCCCCATAAAGAGGATGCAGCCCACATTGGCGGGATTTATACAGGGCGGATAGATAAAAAAGAAGGGGATACTGAACGCGCCGGTAAATAACTGGGCCAGGAACATGGAATCCGCAGGATTTCCCTCCTTCTGTATCCGCAGAAAAACTGAATTGGCCCCAAAGGCGATTCCGGAAAACAGCGCAAGCCCGTCGCCCAGAATAGAGCCCCCCGCAAGGCCATCCTTAAAGAACAACAGCAACCCTCCCATAACCATAAGCAGGGCGGCCCAATGTTCCCAGTGGGGTTTCTCCCGGATGAAGAACCAGCCAAGCAGGGCGGCCCAAACCGGGGCGCTGTACTGCAACAGAATGGCGTTTGCCGAAGCGGTCAGCTTATTGGCGGTTACAAAGCTTATCATGGTTGTGGCGTAGGCTATTCCGCCGGCCAGCACATACCGGAATTTTCCCCGGACGCCCCTCCTGCGGCGGCGGCAGACTATACGGACTATCCCCAGAACCAGGACGGCTACAAGACTCCGGCTCCCGGCGATCAGTATGGGATGCCAGTCTATCAGCTTGATAAATAAACCGCTGGTACTCCACAATACGGCGCAGAGGAGGATCGCCCCCTGACCCACACGCCGGACCGGCTGGTGAAAACCTGCTTGCTGTTTCATGGTGTCGCAATCATAGTGATATTTTTACCCTTCGGCAACACGATAGAAGGCAACACGATAGAAGGACAAGGTTACTACCGGATTCATTCAATCAGAATCTCTACTTCCCTTGATGCGCCCATATAACGTTCATTACCCGGAAACACCAGGACGGCGCGGTATTGGCCCCGTTCAACCGGGGGCGCCGTGATCAGGGCTTTAGCAGCACCGCCGGAATCCGGGACGGCAAAATAGCTTACCACCAGGTCCACGGGAGGTTCGGTATGGGTCTCCGCTTCCTTGGGACTGCCGTCGTAGACAAAATGCTGTACCGGATCGGCGATGAGGGAAATGAAAGCCTTCTGAATATGGTATTCAATTTTAATGTTTTTCCCCTGCCGGTATCCGTTCCCTCCGGGCCGTTCAACCCGGGCATAGTAATCCCCCACGTCAATAGGCGGATCGACGCTGCCGTTCCGATTCTGCTCCAAATCTTCTTCGGAGTTAAAATAGGTGATGACAAAGGGCAGGATGTCGTCTTTTGCGGCGGTAACCTCCACGGCCTGACTCCTGCCGTTGTATTGGGGATGCTGATAGGTTGCGGAGGTGATGACGGGGGCTTCTTCCAGGATGATTTCTTTTGAACCAAATCCTATGCAACAAATGGACATTACCCCCTTGTTTTTTTTACGAATTCCGGTATTATTTTATTTATGATAAAATCCAGAAGGATGTTTTGAATATGTGTAGCAGCAAGACTGGGGCGGCTGCTGTTTTTTGGCCCCTTATGTCCGCCGGAGTTTTTCCCTGTAGGTTTTCCATTAGCCATGTACCGTTGGTGATACTCCTCCGTATATATGGTGCAATACGAATACCACCAATACCAGAGTGTACTTTGTGATAAACCGCACTATTCAATCATCTGATTCAAACATGCAGGAGGCAGAGGTGCGGCGCCGCCGGTTGCGAAGCGGCCGTATAGGAGGGTGCAGGGGGGCCGGACAAAGGCCCGGTTTCCCGCATCCGCCCTATGGCAACCGGGGTCCCCCTATAAAAATTTCAGAAAATTTTGATTTTTGGGAAAGGTCCGTTTATTCAGAAACTGTCTATTTCTTTCTCTAAAACAAACTAAACACGGAAGGTTTATATGAAATTAAGGTATCGTCTAATCATCATTGTCATTTCAATTTTAATAGTGACCGGAGCATCTCTGTCCGTCATTTTGGTCAGCATTGCGTCTTCAACGCAGATGGCCACTGCCATGGAAAGCCAGGAACGGCTTGCCGCGGAACAGGCCCGGGTTATCCAGATGCGGTACGAAAGTTACCTG
>JAITJI010000006.1 GCA_031279015.1 Spirochaetaceae bacterium | reverse complement strand
GCCAAATTTATTAGAATAAGCCATCATCAGGGTGCCCCGGATCCGGGCCTGGAGGTTTTCTTCCGCAAGATCAAAGGGCCGGTTCTCAAAAATCTCCGCCAGGCTGGAGAGAAAACTCTCAAACACCGGTTCGATGGGGAGGATGCTGAAGGAACAGTCCAGATTTGCCGCCAGCTCTGCCGCATCATCCCGGGAACCCCGGGAAGAAAACCGGGAGGGCATACCAAAACAGGTTACCTTATCCTTTCCCAGGGCCTTAACGGCAAGACAGGCTACCAGGGCCGAATCGATTCCCCCGGAAAGAGCCAGATGGCCCCGGGTAAAGCCGCACTTCCCCATGTACTCCCGGATCCCCAAAACCAGGGCTTCCTCCAGGGTGTCCAGTTCCGCTCCGCTTAAACCAACTCCGTAGGGATCCTCTTTGTCCGTTTGTGGAGAGAAAGCGGCCCCGGCAGGGATCTTCGCTCCGGTTCCCACGGAGGCTTCCCCCCCGGTCTTGTCCGCGGAGTCCCAGGTAACCAGGTCCTCGGCAAAGGCCCCGGCCATAAGCCGGATGGCAGGGACGCCATCGTCCCCTTCCGCAACGGTTCCGGCAGAGGAGAGCCGCGCCGGTACGGTAACGAAGGAACGGCCGTCAAAGATGATGGAGTCGTTGGCCCCTACGGCGTTTATATAGACCAGGGGAATATTCCCCCGGCGGCTGATCCGTTCCGCCAGAACCCGGCGCGCCTTGAGTTTTCCTGCAAAGTATGGGGAGGCCGAGGGCACACAGAGGATGCTGATCCCTTGGTCCAGAAGGCGCCCAACGGGGTCCCGGACATAGTTGGTCCCGGGGGTAGCGGTTTCCCGCCAGACATCCTCACAGATGGCAATGCCGATCCGTTCCCCCCTCCACTCAAAGGCCGACCATGTTTGGGCGCTCTCAAAATTCCGGGCTTCATCAAAAACATCGTAGGTGGGAAGCAGGGTCTTTATCTGTTCAAAGGCCAGTTTCCCCTCCAGAATGATGCCGTAGGCGTTTACCAGGGCTTTGCCCCCGGCATAGGGATTCCGGCCTACATACCCCAGGCCCACGGCGATATTCCGGGGGAGTTCCCGCTGGAGGATCCGGAGAGTCCGGATGTTCATCTCTGTGAAGCTGTCCTGATCCAGTAGGTCCATGGGGGGATACCCGCAGATCGCCATTTCGGGGAAGAGTACCATGTCTGCCCGCTGTTCTTCCTGAGCCCGCCGGGCAAAGGCCAGTATTTTTTCCCCGTTTGCAGAAAAAGCGCCGATGGTGGAATTGATCTGGGCAATAGATACACGCATGATAAGAAATTCTATCACGAAGCCGCCCTTACGTCGAGCGTCTGTTAATTTTTTGTGCTTTTTGCTATCATGATACAGTAATGACCAGAGGCATATTGATAGCCGGTACGGAATCCTCCCTTTCCGCCGCCATTGCCGCGGAGGCGGGAAAACGGGTTGAACAGGTGGCTGTTGCCTGTATTCCCAGCCATATTGCCGATCCAGGTTCGGAACGGTTTCAACCCTCTGCCGGGGGGTCCAATATCATACCCTTAAGCTGGAATCCGGGCAGCGCCATTTCGGCCCGGGCTCTCACCCTTGCAGCGGTAAACCGGCTTGGGCATATTGATGATGCCATTTTAGTTTGTACTCCGCCCTCGGTGCGGAAGCAGGCGGTGGATCTGAACCTCGGTGAGATTGAAACCATCGTCAATGATTATATCAAGGGCTGGTTCTTCCTGGTCAAAGAATTGACCGTCTATATGAAAGCCCGGGGGACCGGTACTCTGGCCATGGTGCTTTCCGATGTCGGAAGCGTCAGGGATGAGGTGGTGGATCTGATGGGGCCTTCGGTGACCGCATCCTTCAGCTCCTTTGCTCAGGGGCTCCTGGCATCTTCCTTTGGGAAACCCTACTATACCCTGGCCTTCTTCTCTGAAATTGGAGAAGACTCTTCCTTTGCGTCCTTCATCTTCAAACATATTGACGAGGGGGGCAAACGAAGTTCCGGCAAGTGGTTTAAGTACGGCAAGCTGGGTATCTTTGGCCGGTAATCCTGCAGCCCGGGTTTTTGGCCGGTAATTTTGTAAATTCGTAAAAAATTTAATCTCCCAATTAAAGCAATTCCTCAGGTTTGATCCGTCTTCTTGGTAAGAACGTAACTATGGAGGTTTCTATGCGTAAAAAAGAAGGCCCCAAACTGACATGGGGCAGGGCCAAATCGGGGTTGTGGATTCTTATGATCTTCGCCTTGTGCGCCGGCTTGCTGTTGCTGGGAGGATGTCCCCTGGCAAATGATCCGGAAGACTCTGGAATGGACCTTGATGAAGAGCTTCCGAATCCCTCCGGTCATACCGGAGACCCGGAGGAACAATCCGGACCGGATACAACGGATGATTCCGGAACCGGGGAGTCGGAAGATCCGGCAGCGGCCGGGGATTCTGAAGATTCCGCCGATCCGGCAGGGTCCGGGGACTCTGAAGATTCTATCGATCCGGCGGAGTCCGGGGACTCTGAAGATTCCGCCAATCCGGCGGAGTCCGGGGACTCTGAAGATTCTACCGATCCGGCGGAGTCCGAACATGCCGAAGAACCTGGCGATTCGGAGGGTCCCGGGACTGAGGAGGAACCGGAGGATCCCGGCGAGTACGAGGAGGAGCCTGCCGAATTGATCCTGCATTTCAAAAAACCGGTGGATAGGGGGATATCTGTCGAGGGGCTTCCCAAAGGAACCCTTCGGCTTTCCCAAACGGGAAAGGATGATCAGCCCCGGGAATTACGATTCCGCATCACCGGTTATACCCAAAGCGCCTGCTGGGTGGACGGCAAAGAGGTCCTCTCCCCGGACGGGGAGTATGTGATCAGCGCGCTGAACTACAGTATTTCCCGTCACGTTATCACCTGCATGGGGATTCTGGACGGCATCCCCTATGGGCGGGAAATTCAATTTATCATTACCGAATAGGAGGTGGAATGATGAAAAACAGGATTCAAATATGTACGATTATACTGCCCGGCATCCTGGTGGCTCAACTGATACCAGCAATAATCACCGGTTGCAGGTTTCCGGTTGCCAACCTGGGCCGGCAGATTACAGAATTGGCAGACGGGGACTCCCAGGCTGAAGCGCCGCCGGAAGTGAGCGGTGGGCAGGAAGAGCCTGCCGGGTTGCTGGAAATCCGCATCGGCAGGCCTGGCGGTATAGGGACCGGGGGTAGCCGCGCCGGCGCGGAACGGACCCTCTTCCCCGACTTTGGGACCTTTACCGGTTATGTCCTGGATTTTACCCATGACGATGGGGAGGCCATCCCCCAGATGCTTGTAGAAGAAGGGGAAGAGGTACAGGTTGCCCTGAAAGCCGGTCCCTGGACGGTCAGGGCAACAGGCCTTATCGATCCTCCGGATGGGGAAGGGGATGATGGGGAAGATCCCTTTGCCGTCGCCTGGGGTATTGTTTCCGTCGAGGTGCCGGCGGGCGAGTCCGTCAGCGCCGATATTGTTTTGGACCGGATCGTACCGGGGGGTGATGCGGAAGGCTATTTCTGTTACGCCGTTGATTTTCCCCGGGAACTGGTTGATTCTGCCGTCATGACCATGTCAGTCCTGGGGAAAGACGGGACCTTTAGCCCCTGCCTGACCATTGATCTTCGGGAAAAGCATGAGGCCGCAATTCCCCTGCCCCCGGGGTATTACCGGATGGACTATGAGATCCTGGGTCCCTATGCCAGGCATGGGGGAACCGAGGCGGTACATATATTTCCCCGGTTGAAAACAGGAGGATCCTCTTATAGTTTTACGGAAGCCGATTTTCCCCCCTATTGGGAATTCTCCTCTACGGAGGCGCTGAAGAACCATCTGGCCGGTTTGGATGGCAATACCCCTCAGAATCCCTATCCGGTAAAGATGACCGGGATCGATCTCTCGGTGGCCGAAAAAACCGGGGAAAACCTCCGAACCCTCTGCGCTGCCCTGAGTCGTTTTGTGAGCCTTGATCTGAGTGAATGTCGGGGAGATTCTATCCCGTCCATGACTCTTACCATAGCGCCCAATAAAAAGAATATTATCTCCGTGGTTTTGCCGGCAACCGTTACCTCCATTGACCCCAATGCATTTTCCGGGTACAGCGCCCTGGTATCAATAGATCTGCCCGGGGTTACCCGGCTGGGCAAAGGGGCTTTCAAACAAGATGCCATGCTGGAATCGGTGTATTTACCGGAACTCATAACCATAGATCCGGGAGATGCCGCCGATGCCGGAGCCTTTCGGGATTGCATCTCCCTCTCAACGGTGTACATGCCCAAGGTGAAATCCGTTGGAGATTACGCCTTTTACGGCTGCGATTCCCTTGCCGTGGTGTCCCTGCCCGGGGCAACCTCGGTGGGTAAATCGGCCTTTAGGTACTGTGATGCCCTCACCTCGGCAGAGCTGCCCGCAGCGGAGTCCCTTGGGAACTATAGCTTTTACAACTGTCCCCTGTTCAGCGTCTGTACCCTTGGAGCGGTTCCCCCGGCCCTGGGGGGGAAGTACGTATTTGACAGCGGCAAACCACTGGAAGGGATCTTTGTACCGGCGGAAGGGATAGATGCCTATGCTGCCGCCGCAGAATTCTGGTCCGCCGCCCTGAAGGACAAGGTGAAAACCCTGGAACCAACAACGCCGGCGGAATGAAAAAAAAGCCCTTCCGGCCCCTGGACAATCCGCGGTCCGGAAGGTATATATATACATAGGGATCCTTTTATCCAAAACGGGTTCCTTCGCAATGGTCCAGTAGCTCAGAGGATAGAGCGGCCGCCTCCTAAGCGGCAGGTCGGCCGTTCGATTCGGCCCTGGATCAATCGAGGCATGTTGCCGGAATTTCAGTATACTTCCTGTTTGTCTATTCGTTTTGCACGGATGGGTCTGAGGGTCTCTTCACTCACCAGGGCGGGATCGTCTATGCCGATGGGGAGTTCCCGGCCTTCTTCCGTCTCTATATCCTCTTCTTCAAAGGTCCCGGCGGGATCTTCCTCCCATTCTTCCGTCTCAGGCGTTATGGCGATTCCGTCATTTTCCAGCCGTATGGCTATTACCTTGGTGATTCCGGATTCTTCCATGGTGATCCCCAGAAGGGTTCCCGCTCCGGTGACGGTTTTTTTGTTGTGGGTGATCACGATAAACTGGCTTGCGTTGGCAAATTCCCGCAGAAGCAGGACAAAGCGGCTGACGTTTTGTTCGTCCAGGGCGGCGTCTATCTCGTCCAGCAGGCAGAAGGGAGAAGGTTTGACCAGGTAGGTGGCAAAAAGCAGGGCCACTGCGGTCATGGATCTTTCGCCTCCCGAAAGGAGGTTGATGTTCTCCAGTTTTTTCCCCGGAGGCTGGGCATAGATCTCGATCCCCGATTCCAGAACATGGTTGATATCCTGAAGCCGCAGTTCCGCCCGGCCGCCCCCAAAGAGACGGCGGAACATGTTGTTAAAGTTCTTTTTTATCTTGTTGTAGGTTGTGGTGAAGAGTTCCGAAGACTCCGCCTTGATCTCCGCGGTGATCTTTTGCAGATCCTCCCGGGCGGCGCTAAGGTCCGCCAGTTGACCGGAGAGGAAGTCGTGACGTTCCCTGGTTTCGGCGAATTCCTCCGGGGCCATAAGGTTTACCGCCCCCAGATCCCGCAGCCCCTGCCGTGCGGCGGCAAGTTTTTCCCGAAGCTCCGCAGATGTGGCGGTGATGGTGAATATCCGCTCCTCAAATTCCAGCAGATCCCGGGAATGGGTTTCCCGAAAGTTGTCCTGGATGTTGCGGATCTCCGTTTCGGACTGCATGAGGTCCAGGTGGAGCTTCTCCAACTGACCCTGTACTTTCGCCAGTTCGGCGGTTCGCTTTTTTATAGCCTCCTCTTTACCCGCCATGTCGCCGTTCCGCCGGGCGATATCATTTTCAAGCTTCTCAAGTTCCCCGGTCAGCCGGATGCCCCTCTGCTCAATTTCGGCTATTTCCCCCTCGGCCTCATGTATCCGCTCGTCAATTTCCTTAAGGCGTTTCCGGTTTTGAAATAGTTCATCCTGAATGGTTTTGAGCAGGGCCTCCTGGCCGGCAAGTTCCCGGCGGATAAGCCGGGCCTGTTCTTCCGCAGCCTGGGCCTGGGCGATCATCCGTGCCTGGTCAACCCGCAGTCCTTCCAGGGTGTTCCGGTATTCCCCTATCTTAAGCCCCAGTTCTTCGTTGTCCCGCCGCAGCGCCACTATCCGTTCCTGCCGTCCGGCAGCTTCTTCCTTGGCGGATCGAATTGTGGCGTCCAGAGCCCGTTTCCGGGTGATGATCCCCTCGGGGGCGAGGAACTCGTCGATAAAGACCGGAGTGCTCTTCCGGTAACTTTCAAAGAGGGACCTGATCCTGTCGGTATAAGCCCCGGCCTCCGCCAAGGCTTCCGCCAGTCCCCGGGCGATGCGTTGCAGATCCTCCGCCGGGGGCAGGGCTCCGCCGGTCCTGGCGCGTTCCGCCGCAGCGGCAAGATCCCCCAGCAAGGTTTCCCGCCCGGTCAGGAGGGTCCTGAGGAGCCCCAGGGTTTCATCCATGACGGCTTCGGTGCTTCTCCGTTCCGCTGCGGAGTACCCCACGTCCCGAAGACCCGCGTCCAGGGCGGCTACGATGTCGTCGGTGATACTTTCCAGGTCCCGTTCGTATCTCCTCTGTTCCTCCCCAAGGCGGCGGATAGCCTCCTCATTCTCCCGGACGGCGGCGTCGTTTTCCCCAATCCGGGATGCGGATAGCCGGATATTCTGCTCAAAAGCGGCGATGTTATCATTGATACCATGCACCTTCTTCTGCAATTCCGCCACTGCCCCGTCCTGATCCTCCGCATCGCCGGTTAGTTCTTCGATCTTTATCCTTACCGCCCGTTCACGGCCTTCGTTTTGATCTGCGGAGGCCCTGGTCTCGTTCCGCTGTTCCCCCAGGAATTTGGCCTCCTTCTCCCGGGCGTTTTTCTCCACCGCAAGGCCGTAGATGTTTTTGTTGTATTCGATGAGTTGTTCCTCCAGGGAGTTCACCTCATCCATGTTTTCTGCCAGAGATTGATTGATGGCCGCCAGGTCGGCATTAATGGCATCCCGTTCCCCGGTACGCTTACGGAGCGCCTCATGCCGTTCATCCCGTTCGTATTTGAACTGCTTAAGCCGCAGAAGCTGGATGTCCAGCTCAAGCTGAAACACCTCGTCCCGCAGCGCCCGGTACTTCAAGGTTTTTTCGGACTGAAGCTTGAGGGTATCATAGGAACGCTTTACCTCCACAAGGATACCTTCCACCTGGCGCATGTTTTCTTCAGTTTTCAGGATTTTCCGCTCCGCTTCGGCGCTCCGTACCTTAAACCGGGTGATCCCCGCGGCCTCTTCAAAGAGGTAGCGCCGTTCGTCCGGTTTTGACGACAGGACCTGATCTATTTTGCCCTGTTCCATCACCGAATAGGCGACCTTACCGACGCCGGTATCCCAGAAGAGCTCCCGGATATCCTTGAGCTTTACCGGGGCGGAGTTGATGAAGTATTCACTTTCCCCGGATCGGTAAAGCCGCCGTTTTATCTGAATCTCCGGCACATCCATGGGGAGCAGTCCGTTTTCATTTGCCAGGGTAAGGCTTACCTCCGCCACGTTGAGGGGTTTACGATTTTCGGTACCATTGAAGATCACATCTTCCATCTTCTCCGCCCGCATGGCCCGGGAAGCCTGTTCCCCCAGGACCCACTTAATTGCATCCACCACGTTGGATTTACCGCAGCCGTTTGGGCCCAAGAGGGCGGTAATACCACCGGCAAATTCTACCCGGGTACGGTCAGCGAATGATTTAAAACCAAAAATGTCAAGACTCTTCAGGAACAAGAGAGCACTCCTTAGCTAACGAATCAAAATGTAGAGATCAATATAATCACTTTTTGGCTTCTGCGCTTCAATTACCAAATCCCCTTTTACATTCTGCCATTCTTTCAGGGATTGCAGGATAATAGAATGTCCCCGCATTTCAAAAGTCCAACGGAGGTCCCATACCAGGGGGCCGTTGTAGATGGGAAAGACAAAAGAATCAAGTTCGGTGTTTGAAAAATTCATTTTCCAGATGTCAAAACCGGAAAAAATATAGTTGATGTCATTTATGATCTTTGAATCTTCCTGGTCAAAGGTATGTACCCCCTTGGGCTGATTGATACCGCTGTAGACAAGGGCTTCACCATAACGGGACAGGGCTTCCGTAAATTCCTGCCCTTCGGTCATACCACCGTTGATCTTTCCGAGGGCCTGGTTGATGGAAAGCATATCGATGCTGTCATTACCGGCAATTTCCCGGACAAGGTCCGCCCCTCCGTAATTACGGACCATATAGGCGCCAAAGGCATACACGTTGGCGTATGAGATCATTGAGTAATTCCCCGAACGCCATTCCGTTATACCGGCGTAGTTATAATAACCCAGGAACATGGGAATTCTATTCTTGCTGGGATGCTGATCGTTGCTGGAGGAAACTCCGATTAACGGAGCTATCATGTCCTCCGCCAGCAGGGAGAGCATCTCGTTATACCAGGTGGCGGCGGAAGGAAGTTCCCGTTTTAACTCCTTTTCGTTGAATTGGATCATGTGCTGAAATTCATGGGCCAGGGTTGAATATATGGCATCGGGAAAGCTATCCATAAAAAAGGAATCTATGTAGAAAATTTCGGCTTTATTCGAATAGTACCGGCTGTTTGTATAATGATCCTTTGCCCAGAAGTATCCGAAGGTTCCGGAATTCTGGCCGGGGCTTTGATCAAAGTCAATATCATAGATCAGAATCTGAATTCTTGTCTCCCCGTCGATTCCTCCAAAAGTTTCATCGGTTTCAGGTACTCCGCCGCCATATTCAAATCCGAAGATAGGGGTGGTGTAGTCATAGATAGCGTCAAATTTTTTCGCCAGCATGGCCGCCTGCCGGATGGTTACCTTGTTATCCTGTATGTTCTGGTTGTTATTCTGAGCGCTGAAGTTATCCTCCGATATCCATATATTACTGTGGGTTCCCTGGGCTCGTAACACCGCGGTAATCTGTTTCCATTGCGACGTCTGGGTAATATTGAAATTGTCGTTTGAAGACTCCACCCAGAATTGCCGGGAATCCTCCAGGACCGACTGCCTTGCCGGAGAAACCGCCCGGAAAGCCCGGCCGGGGACTGTTCCGCCGGGAGGAGGGTGATTGTTGTTAAATTCCTGGACCCCGGGATGATCGTACCGGGTTATGATTCCATCCCCGGTGGTGAATATGCCGGATATGGATGGTTCTGTGTCATCCGGGGGATACGGAAAGGCTGCCGAAGCGGCCTGCGGACCGCCGGAAGGGAAAAAAGCCCTCCCCGATTCGTCTCTTTCGGGATACGCATGCCCCGTATCGTAGAGATTCACCACCGAATTGGACCGGTTCACCTTGACCAGGAAGACACTTTGACCATCGAGGCCCTCAAGGGTAATTGCCGCGGCCGTTTCCGAATCGGCAAAGTCTACCCGTTGAACGTTCTGACCTGCAAAGGGGACGGTTGATTCGACAAAGGGCTTGATTGTTATCGGCATTTCCGTGGATGGTAAATTGTCCTGCACAGAGGCGGGAACCTCCGGTTTTTCCGTTACCGTTGAAGAATTGCCGGTTGTTTCTAATGGCAGAGCGAGATTGAAATTACATCCAATCAGAAAAAACGCCCATATTGGAAAAAGATTCTGTAATTTTGTATGAAAATGATGGTTCATATCTATTTCATTCCTCCGAATCATTATATTATACCTGAAATTAAATTTCTTGACAAATCCATCTTGTTGCCGTAAACTGATAGTATAAATTAACCCTTTAGGGAGGTATTATGGCAAAAGTAGAGTTGAAAGGTATCAGTAAAGTCTATGATGGCAATGTCCGTGCAGTGGATAACGCCAACATTGTGGTTGAAGACAAGGAATTTGTCGTTTTTGTAGGACCGTCAGGCTGTGGTAAATCCACAACCCTCCGGATGGTCGCCGGATTAGAGGATATTACCGAAGGGGAACTCTATATCGACGGTGAACTGATGAACGATGTTCCTCCAAAAGACCGGAATATCGCCATGGTATTCCAAAATTATGCCCTCTATCCCCACATGACCGTGTACGACAACATGGCCTTTGGTCTCCGGATAAAGAAAGTGGAGAAATCGGAGATTGAGCGCCGGGTTCATGAAGCGGCCCGTATTCTGGATATTGAGAAATTTTTAGACCGCAAACCCAAGGCCCTGTCCGGTGGTCAGCGGCAGCGGGTTGCCGTAGGCCGGGCTATCGTCCGTAACCCCAAGGTCTTCCTGTTTGATGAACCTCTTTCCAACTTGGATGCCAAACTCCGGGTTCAGATGCGGGCGGAACTTTCCGATCTGCACCTCCGGCTCAACGCTACCATGATCTACGTTACCCATGATCAGGTGGAAGCCATGACCATGGCGAACAAGATCGTGGTTATGAAGGATGGCAAGATCCAGCAGATTGGGTCCCCGTTGTACCTGTACAATCATCCGGTCAACAAGTTTGTGGCCGGTTTTATCGGTTCTCCGCCCATGAACTTCCTTACCGTCAAGGTAACGGAGAAGGGCAGTTCCGTAATCCTTGAGGAAGGCACTTTTGATGTAAAACCGGCGCCGGAACATGTGGAGTATCTCAAGAAATACGTGGGCAAGGAAATTTTCTTTGGTATCCGGCCTGAGGACCTCTCCTATGTGGAAAAAGCCGGGAGCGATAACAATATTCCCGTAAAGATCACCGTAGTGGAGCCCCTTGGGGCAGACATCCACCTCTGGCTGACCACCAATACCCAGTCCCTGGTGGCCCGTACCGAACCCCACCATATTTTTAAAGTCGGTGATACCGCCAACTTTAACCCCCGGATGGAGAAGGCCCGGTATTTTGATAAGGAAACGGAACTCTCTATCCTTGCCGAACTGGACGTTGCCGCGGGTCAATAGCCGCTTTCAGGCATAGTCCTGGTGAATCACCGCCCCGCCGAAGAGGCGGGGTTTTTGTTGAATGGGCAAAGATGGATTAAATATTTCAAAGAATGAATTATTCTATGTTTTCTTGTGTTTTTGGGGGATTCTTGTTATTGAAATTGATAAAACCACCGGCTATGCCCCTGAGGGCGAATTTTGCATACCCCAGTCTAAAGTTGCTGCTGTGGGCCGCCAGCCCGTTGACATGCATATTCCGCATATAGTACCTTTTAATAGAATTATATGATATTAGATTACCATCCATTCTCTGTTTTCGGATTATCCGAAGGGGTGCTGGCTGCCTTAACTCGTAAAGGTTTTACGTCCCCCAGTTCCATTCAAACCATAGCGTTGCCCAGGCTTCTTGCCGATGAGGGGCATCTTATCGTAAAAGCCCGAACCGGGACGGGGAAGACCGCCGCCTTTGGCATTCCTCTGGTGGAAAAGCTGACCCAGGGGGGGCAGGACCCCCGGGCCCTTATCCTTGCCCCCACCCGGGAACTGGCCCTCCAGGTTTCCCGGGAAATATCCTCCTTTGTTTCCGGCTCATTCCCGCGGATCACTGCGGTATACGGGGGGGCTTCCATCAGGAATCAGATCATCGATCTGAAACGGGGAACCGAAATCGTGGTGGGAACCCCCGGCCGGATCATGGACCTTATGGATCGGCGGGTTCTTTCTTTCTCCGCGGTGGAATGGTTCATCCTGGATGAGGCTGACGAGATGCTGGATATGGGGTTTATTGAGGATGTGGAAAAGATCCTTGCCTCCGTAAAAAAGGAACGCCGGGTAGCCCTGTTTTCCGCCACCATGCCGGAGGCCATCCTCAAGATCGTCCGGGAGTATATCGGGGATGTGGAGATCCTGGAGGATACCGCCCCGGAGGATGAGAAACCCGCAGTGGATCAGTACTACATGATCCTGAAACGGGAGGATCGCCTTGAGGCGCTGAGGCGGATCATCGATTCCGCCGCTGAATTTTACGGTCTTATCTTCTGCGCTACCAAGGCCGGGGCGGACGAGTTAAGCCGGCGGCTCATCGAGGGGGGGTATTCCGCAGAGGTTATCCACGGGGACCTCTCCCAGGAACTGCGGGAACAGACCCTCCGGCGTTTCCGGTCCCGGCGTACAGCCGATACGGGGGAGGCTTCCATCCTGGTTGCCACCGATGTGGCGGCCAGGGGGCTTGATATCGAACGGCTCAGTCACGTTGTCAACTGGGACCTTCCCAATGATCGGGAAACCTATGTACACCGGATCGGCCGGACCGGCAGGGCAGGGCGCCGGGGTGCGGCGGTGAGCATGGTCCTCCCCTCCGAACGGGGCCGGGTGAGCCAGCTTTCCCGGAGCATGGAGCGGACCCTGGGCAGTAAGATTGTGTGGATGAAGATACCCTCGGTTAAGTCGGTGATGAAGGCCCTTGAGAAACGAATCCTGGCTTCCATTTTGGAGGATGCCGGGGTGGCTGATCCTTCCCTGCCGGCAGCCGGAACCGGGGTTGAGATTTCCCCGGCGGGAACCGGTGAGGCTCCCCCGGCGGGAAACGTCGTTGCGGAAGCCGCCCCGGCGGGAAACGTCATTGCGGAAGCCGCCCCGGCGGAAACTGCCGCAGTGACGGGGGCGGAAGGGGAGCGGCCCGTTCCTCCGGATACAGGGATCCTGGGGGTGTCCCCTCCCCTTTCCCGGCTCTGCCGCCGTCTTATTGAAAACCTGGGACCCCAGGGGGCGGTGGAAGCCCTTATAGTAAAAAACTATGGGGAATTGCTGGACCCTGCCCGGTATGGCCCGGTTACAGAATTGGAAGAGGCCCCAAAACATGATAAACGGGGAAATGGCCGTTATGAGGGCTTCCGTCATGGAAATTTGGGCGGCCGCCACGGGTCCTCGGGGTTCCGTCATGACCGTGCCGGCGTCCCGGGAAGCCGCTACGACGAAGACGGCGGGTCTGTTTCCCGGGTGTATGTGGGGCTGGGCCGGCGGCACGGCGCTTCCGCCCGGGATGTGGCGGAACTGCTCGTACGGGCAGGGGACGTGCCGGGGCGGCTGGTGGATGCCATTGAAGTGAAGGATTATTGTGCCTTTGCTACCCTTCCGGCAGAGGCCGCCAGACGGGCCTGCGCCTTTTCCCGTAAGCAGCCAAAGGATCCGGTCATCAAACCGGCCCTGGCAGCACGGCAGTAAAAAAAACCGGGCAGGCCGATTAGACTAAATCCCGTTAATATATCACTGCTTTTAGTCTAATCAAACTACCCGGCAAAAAAAGCGCTTTCAAAAAATCTTGTTTGAAAGCGCCACCCTCTTTTTACATGTTTTTTTAAATAGATTTTTACATTCTTTTTACATCTTTTTTTACATGCTTTTTTTAATTTTTTTTAAATAAGTCGTTCGGAAGCTTCAGTTTCCGTCGAACAAATTCCATTAAAAAATGCATTCATCAAAACAAAAATTTGCCGAATCTTCTGTTCGTTGAACCTTCTGTTCACAGGCTTTAGCCTGAAAAACTCAGGACTTGTGCCGGACTATGGTTCACGACAACCAACCGGGTTGTCAAACAAGTCTAATGGGTATTCCTGCAAAAACGTGATTCTGTATGGAACCCCATGGCTGTAATTTCTTCGGCGTTTTTCCGGCTTGGCTTATTCCTGTTTTTCCTGCGAACCTCCTGTTTGCAGGCAGTAATTTGCTGCCTTATCCGCGACCCTTTCCACGTCCGGGGCGTAGAAGTCGGCGCCTATCAACCGGCTGTACTGCTCCGTTACCGGCGCCCCGGTGATGAGTATTTTTGTGTGGTTCCGGATACCCGCCGCCGTAGCGGCCCGTACCAGAAGCTTCATCCGGGGCATGGTGGATACGAGCATGGCCGAACAGATAATGATCTGCGCCTTCTCTGCAATGGCGGCTTCAACAAACCGGTCAGCGCTGACGCTGGGGCCAAGGTCGATCACCCGGATTCCCATGCTTTCCAGCATGATGGATATCAGATTTTTCGTAGTTTCTTCATTTTCACCGCTTACCATTCCAATAACCGCCGTGCCTTTCCATTGTTTGTCCGATGCCGCCAGGGCCAGCTTAACCTGCCGTATTCCCTGATTCATGGCCCGCCGGGCCAGGCAGATTTCAGGCATTATGATTTCGTGCTGCCGGTACCGTTCTGCAACAGCTTTCATGCCGGCGACGAATCCTTTCTTTACAATACTTTCGATATCATAGTTCTCTTCAATTGCTTTGGTTACCAATGCCGAAGTTTCTCTGGCATTACCGTTTTGCAAACAAAGAGAGATATCATTCAGATCCATCATTTGGCGTTTTCTCCTTCTCAATTTGTGTCCGGTAATCAGCAGAAAAATTATTTTCGGATATTTCTGAAATAGTGTTACCTCCCTGTCCGCGGTATTTACCCGGACTGATACCGGTATAGTTTTTAAATATTTTTGAAAACCAGCTCTGATCCTCAAAACCGCATGAGCTGGCTATTTCACTCAGAGTTAGTTCCGTTTCGGTGAGCATGTGGCATGCCTTTTCTACCCGCAGGCGGTTGAGATATCCGGAGAGGTTCTCTCCCATCTCTTCCTTGAAAATAGTGCTGAAGTACGGAGCCGAAAGTCCCGATGCTGCGGCAATTTTATGGAGGCTAATCTTATGGGTAAAATTCTCCATGATAAAACGTTCCGCCTTTCGCAGGGCCGCAGCATGCCGAATTCCCCGGAAAGAAAAAATTTGTCCCGCTATGTTTTCCACAATACTGTGGAGTTCATCGGTAAGTTCTTCAATGTTCCTGGTGTCCTGAATCCGCTGCAGATACTGGTTGTTGGTCTCAAGGAGAGACGCTTCTGAATTGCCCGGTGAAATAGCAGTTCTGGAGAGGAGTACCACCAGTTCTATCGATCTAAACTGGATATACTTAAAGTGATCAGGATTGGAAAAGAGGAGGCTGCCCAGAAGTTCGTTGAGTATTTTCCTGCCCATCGCATTGTCTCCCTTGCGGAGGGCGGCCAGCAGCATCCGTTCCTTGTGCAGGGGGTATCCCGGCGTTATAATGCCTTCGGGATATTTATCTTTTAACAGAGCGATCTGTTCGGTAATGCCGGCCTGCTGCACGGCCCTGCGCCGCAGTAATTCATGGTAATCCTCTTTACCGACAGTCAGAGATTCTGCACATATAAGCAGCAATTCCGCCATCGCCTTTATCCGTTCCGGTTCGCAGGTAGAAAATGCAGAAAGCCACTCCTGTAGTTCCTCTTCAGGAATCGCCCCTCCGCTCATGTCGCGGAGAGCTTCTATGGTTTCCTGCCGGTCTGTTCCAAGAAAACCGGAAGCCATCAGGGCGCCCGCAAAACGTCCGTTCATGAAAATCGGACTGGTCCAGAACATGAATCCCATGTCGCACATATACACGTAGGAGCCGCCGAAACGATGGGCGTTCTTAATCGCCTGGACATGTATTGCGTTGCAGGGAGAACAGACAAGGTCATGAACATTGGTTATCTCCTGATGATTGCTCTGATATTTCAGACAATACAGACATGTATTTTTTTTATCCACAAGTTCGACAAACATTTCTTGAATGGGCAGGAGATTCTCATCCACAACGCATACTATTGTATTAGTGGCTTTTGCGTATGCGGTGAGGACTTTCCATGCATTTAAGAGGAGAGGATTAGTTTTTGGAAAAGATCTGTTGGAATCTTTCATGATTCTTCACTCTCCCGGTACCTTTCATCCGCTTGCAGTAGGGTACAATTGAGCAGGGATACCCAGTTCAAGGCATATTCCCTGTTCCCGGAATTTACCCGGACTGATACCGGTATGGCTTTTAAATATTTTTGAAAACCAGCTCTGATCTTCAAAACCGCAGGCCAGGGCAATTTCATTTAATGACAAATTTGATTCCGTAAGCAGAGCAGTTGCCTTTTCCACCCTAAGGTGGTTAAGATAGGTAGACAGGTTTTCTCCCATCTCTTCCTTGAAGATGCTGCTGAAGTAAGGCGCTGAAAGGCCGGATGCATCGGCAATTTCCTGGAGGCTTATCTTCCGGGTGTAGTTTTCCCAGATAAACCGCTCCGCCTTTTTCAGCGCCGAAGCATGGCGGAAGCCCTGGAAGGAAAAAATCTGCCCGGACAGGCGTTCTACTATAAGATAGAGGATATCCGTTAGCGCCTCCGGGGTTTGGGCTTCCTCAATACGCCGCAGATAGCGGTTGTTGGTTTCCAGCAAACCCGTATCCTCAGAATCGCTGTGGGTAACTGCCGCCCGGGAGAGGAGCACTACCAGTTCAATAGCCCGGAACTGCATAAATTTAAAATTGTTGGGATTGGAGGCGAGAAGGGTATCCAGAATTTCGGTGAGAATTTTCCGGCCTGTTTCGCTGTCCCCCCGGCGGAGGGCCGCCAGCAGCATCCGTTCCTTGTCCAGGGGATAATCAGAAGTGTCATGGCCAGACCTGTTTTTCAAGTTGTGGAGCTGATTTGACAGATAGGAATCTTGTTTTGCTATCCTGTCCAGGGTTTCAGTGTAGTCTTCGGAGGTTGCGGATACCTGTTTTGCGCAGAGCAGCAGAATCCGGGCCATCGATTTTATTTCATTGGAGGTCCGCTGGGGGATATTGGCAAGAAGCTTTTCCGCTTCTACTGCGGAAATAGTTCCCTTGCTCATGGCGACGATTTTTTCCCTGGATTGTTGCCGTTCTATGCCAAGGAAGCCCCCCGCTATAAGGGCGCCGACGGAGTGGCCGTTGGAGAAAAGGGGACTGATCCAGAATACAAATCCTAGTTCGCATATATATATGTATATGCCTCCAAGCCGCTGGGCTTCGGCAGCGTTCTTTTGGTGCATTGCGGTACACGGAAATTCATTCTCCCTCCATTCGTTCTGCGGCCTTGAATGATATTTCTTACAGAGGCCGCAGAAGAAAATTATCTTATTGTAATGGTTTTCTCCTACGGAATTGCCGTTTTGATCGAGGACTGCAACCACTGCCTCAGTAGCCTTTTCATATACCTTGCGTGTTTCGCAGGCCTTGAGGAAGAGGGGTTCAATTTCCCGGCGATTTATAATATTATGAGATAAATTAAAATCAATTGGGGCATTACTGCCTTGCATATAAATAACCTCCTGTATATCAGTCTACAGGCCCCTCCAGGACGCACTACACCCTAATGGCTGGAAAATTTTCTTGTGGTATTGGGTATTTCCGGTTTTATACAATTCCCTTGTATAAAGTAAGGAATTTCAGGATAATTACAGGAACATTTTTGGCGCTCAGCCGTCTTTCAGCAGGCCGAGATTTGTGGCGATTCTTATGGCATCCGCCCGGTTTACCGCGTCGAGTTTGGTGTAAAGGCTGCTGATTACACTCTTCACCGCGTTTATCGAGATGGCGCTGTCACTGGCGATCTCCTCCCGGGTGAGCCCCTGGGATAAGGCGTTTAACACTTCCATTTCCCGGATAGAAAGCGCTACTCCGGGGTTCCGCTCTTGCCGGAATTGTTCCGCTATTACCGCTGTCCGTTTGCCGTAGGCTGATGCCTTGTTCCGGATCGATTCCAGCCAGGACCGTTGGATCGTGCAGGAAGGATCGTCCATGGCGGCTTCCGCCAGGATACACATATCCTCTCCCATCTCGATAAAGGGCATGTCCAGGGAATTGGAGCAGGCTATTCTATGGGCGGCTTCCAGGGTTCTAATGGCTTTTTCCCTTTCATTAAAACGATACTGGGTTACCGCTTCCAGGATCGTCATGTCCAGTTTCCCCAGGAGGAAACTCCCCAGATCCCGTTTGTTTTCTTCGTTTTCCAGGACGCTTAAGGCCAAGGCATACTGTTTTTCACAAAATAAATATCTGGCCTTTACCAGAACTTCAAAGTTGTGAAACCGGGAATCCATTCCCTTCTTTAGATTGCCCTGGAGCCAGGATGCGATTCTTTCGGTTAATCCAATCTGACTGTAAAACCGCCCCATGCCGATATCATAGATGGTACGGCTGTGTTGATATTCCGGTATGTCAAGCTGGGCTTCCAACTGTTTCTGTAGTTCCTGAATGTCCCTGAAGCTGCCGGTGAGCAGGCATATACGGAGCAGATAGAAGAGGCCGCGGTTTTCAATGGCGTACTGCTTTTTCTCCCTGCCCCTGAACACTGCCTGCCGGGCGAACCGTTCGGCGTTACTCATATCCGCCTGGTAATAGGCAAGTTCCGCCCGGGCAAGGCTGTCCACGCCGTAGAGATATCCGTTCAGAACATTGGCTGCGTAGGACAGGGCGGGGATGCAGGCATTCAAGGCCCGTTCAATTTCCCCTTCTTCGACAGGGTCTGCAATCTGAAGAATGTAAGAGGTCAGGGTTACCTGAATTGCCGGTTCCGCTACCGGTTCGGGATTCTGCATATAATACTCGTTAGCCCGTTCAAAATACTGTATAAAATTGTAATTCTTACTAAACCGACAGGTAAACATTCCCAACATTCCCAGATGATTGTAGGCTGCGGAGAGGAGCCGGAGGCTCAGAGGGGTGGGCGGCAGGACTTCATGGATACGGATAATCTCCCGGACTGCCGCAACGGATTCATCAAACCGTCCCAGACAGAGGAGCAGTCGCGCGCGGATGATATACCGTAAAAAGAGAAAATCCCCGTCATTTGGGTCCCCCCTGGTACTAAGGCGATCCACAATTTCAAGGAGAAAGGTGGATACCCCATTGGGGGTAATCCGGGGAAAGGAGTTGGCGATGTCGATGAGCCCCCGGTAATCCTCTGCCCGCTCATAGTAGACGGCGGCATCCATACGGAGATTGTGTTTGCCGCACCACTGGGCCGCCTGGGTATAGATCTCCCGAATCTCCTCCTGGTTAAGTTCCTGCTGTTTTTCCCGCAGGAATTCAACAAAAAGATGGTGGATCCGGTAGCCGTTGAAGTAGGTATCAAAATGGACAAAGGACCCGATATTGTCCAAATTTTCAATCAAATTTTGTTGGGGGGCGAATTTTTCAAGCAGATCCAGGGGCCAGTATTCTATTAAGGATAGTTTGATAAGGAATTTCCGCAGTTCCCCCTGGATAGTGCTAAAGAATTCATCCTCTATGTTTCTAAAGGTACGCATCTTGATGAGGGACCGGATGTAGGTCCCGTCATCGGGCTCCCGGGTCCTCAGATCCCGGGCAATAAGGTTTACCGCCAGGGCCCAACCTTCGGTTTCGCGGTGAATTTGGGTTAACTCTTCCGGAGATACCAGCGTATTTTGCTGTTCCAGGTAACAGCGGATCTCCTCTTCACTGAATCGGAGATCCTCCGCAGTGATTCCAAAGAGGAGACCCTTGGACATGAGGGAAACCGTATTAATTGCCGGTTCGTGCCGGGAAATAATGATGGTTGAAACGTTCGCAATAGGAACAGTTATGACCTGGGTCAGAAAATCTATGATAGCCGGTTCCCGAATAAAGTGAAAGTCATCTAACACGACAATATACTTGTGTTCATTCCTGACTTCATTCATGACAAGGCTGATGTAACGATCAAACTGCAAGGTTGATTCGGGAAAGCCTATTTCAGCCATGCCGGAACTGAAACGCTGCGAAATAGGGGCTATGATGTCGATATAATTCTCCCAGAACCGCCATGTCATGTTATCCCGTTCGGATAATTGCCGCCAAACAACAACCGCATCGATCTTCTGCAGATAGGAGTATACCGCATACGTTTTTCCGTAACCCGCGCCGGCCACCACGCTGACCACCGGACACTTGAACGCTTGTTCCAGGATGCCGTCTATCCGGGGCCGTTCAATGAAAATCCGGTTTTCCGGCAGCGCAACAGGCCGGGTACTGTTAAAAGTTGGTTTTGTCATAGTTTGTTACTCATCCGGACCTCTGTTTATAAGGAGGCCCATACCGGTGGCGATCCGTACCGCGTCGGCCCGGTTTATCGCCCCCAGTTTATTGTATATGCTCTTGATAACACTTTTTACGGTGTTGATAGATATGGAAGATGTGCCGGCGATCTCCTCCCTGGTTAATCCCTCAGAGAGGCCGGTTAAAACTACCAGTTCCCGTCGGGACAGGGGAACGGCGCTGCCCTGTTGGGCCGGAACCCCGCCGGCGGAGCAGTACTGTTCCCCAACGGCGAAGCATTTTTTTGCGTAAGCCGAGGCGCTCCGGTAGATCATCTCCAGCCAGGGCCTGGGGATTGTGCTCTCACGGTTCTTTAATATCGCGTAGATCAGGGTCCGCATGTCCTTGCCAAGCTCCGTAAAGGGCATGAAGAATCCGTTGGGGACGGCGTACTCATAGGCGGTTTCCAGGGCCCTGAGGGCCCCCTCCCGATCCCTAAGTTGATACCGGCATACCGCTTCCAGGGTCTTCATCTCCAGCTTCCCAAAAAGAAAGGCTCCAGGACCGTAGCGGCTTTCCTGGCTTTCCAGAGATGCCAGAACGGCGGGGTATCGTTTTTCCGCAAGGTGCAGCTTTGCCTTTACCAGGAGTTCAAGGCCGTATACCAGGGAGTTGAGATCGCTTTCTTCAAAGTCATTTTTCAGCCAGGCTGCAAGTTTTTCGATCTGTCCAATCCGGACATAAAACCAGCCGGTTACGATATCGTAAAAGGTATAGCGGTTAATATAGTCCTTTATGGCAAGCTGGGCCTCAAGCTGCCTGAGGCATTCCTCTATGCTTTCACTGTCTCCCAGGGCCAGGCTTATCCGCATAAGGTAGAAGAGAGCCCGGTTTTCAATCTCGTACTGATCCCGTTCCCGGGCCTTTTGTAAGGCCAGGAGGGCCTTTTCCTTTGCCTCCGGCATATCTCCCTTAAAAAAGGCCAATTCCGCCCGGACAAGATCATCTGTGCCGTAGGTACACCCCCCAACGGACTGGGAAACATACCGAACCATGCCGGTGATAGCCTCAATACACCGTTCCGGTTCACCCGTATCCCCGCTACTCATCCGGCAGACGTAGGCGGTCAGGGTTGACACCGTCAGCGGCGGGGTCAGGACATGGCCGCTCAAAGAGGTGTAGTAACACCCCCGTTCAAAATAACGGGGATAGCTGTAATCTCTGGTGTAGAGACAGGTCAACAGGCCGATCAGTCCCAGGTAATGGTAACAGGCCGATAGAATCCGGTATTTATAGAAAGAACCGGGCATGGGTTCCAGCTTTTCGATAAGCCCCAGAATTTCCTCCCGGGCTTCGTCAAACCGCTGCAACGTTATGAGGTACCGGCTGTGGAGTATCCAGGCATTGGGGTACTGATCAAAGATCCTCCGGGGCGCCCGGTCAAGGACATCCAGGAGGATCTGGGTAATATCGTCGGGTATTATCAGGGGCATGTTGAAGATGCAGTCGAGTAGCTCTTCATAAGCCTCCACTTTTTCATAATAGGTAATAGCGTCTATTTTCTGGTTGTTGGCAGCGTACCACCGGGCGGTCTTAAGATAGACCGCCGCTTTTTCTTCCGCCGGAAGTTCATCCTGCCTCTTGCTTAAATACTCAAGGAACAGGGGGTGGAGCCGGTAGGCCTTGAGATAGCTATCAAACCGGACAAAGGAACTGAACCGCTCCAGTTCTTTCAGCAATTTTGGAGCGCCGGCTATTTCACCCAGCAGATCCCGGGACAGATGATCGATAAGGGAGAGCTTGATGAGAAATTTCCGCAACTCCTCCGATACGGTCGATAGGATCTCCGTTTCTATCAGCTTGAAGATGTTGGACCGTACCGCCTGAGGAACATACACTGCATCGGGATGGGTATTTTTAAGGGACAGGACTGCCAGATGAATGGCAAAGGCCCAACCTTCGGTATCGTGATAAACGGCGGATAGGGTTTCAGAGCTGGGGTGGATATTCTGGATATGAAAATAGTCACTCATTTCTTCCCGGCTAAACCGGAGATCGTCCTCAGTTATCCAGGCCAGGAGCCCCCTGGACTGGAACTTTGTGAGGTTCAGGGGCGGTTCGCTCCGGGAGATGAGAATAGAGGTGATATTGCCAAAGAAGCTGGTGATGGACCGTTCCAGATAATGCAGTACCTTTTCATTCCGGAGGAGGTGAAAATCGTCATACACAAAAACGTATTTTTGCCCGGAGAGCACGTCATGCCTGGGAATATCCAGATACCGGTCAAACTGACGTTCCGTTTCGGGGAAGCCAACCCTCAGCAATTTTTCCGTCGTTTCCGGATTGATCATCGATATGGCGCTGCAAAAATTTTCCCAAAACCGTCTCTGAAAGTTATCCCGCTCGGTAAGCTGCAACCAGACCGTAATCACACTGTATCGCTGCAGAAAAGAATACACCGCGTGGGTTTTTCCATAGCCAGTACCGGCGGTCACCAGGATCACCGGTTTCTGGACTGCCTTTTCCAATAATCGATCTATATGAGGCCGTTCCAGGTACATTTGATTCTCCGGTCTCATAGGCATACTGTTATGAAGAAATTCACTATACATCAGTATCTAACCCTAGCTCATTGAAGTTTAAGAAATTAAGACTAAAGCACGCCATCTTTTGCGAAGAGTAATAACATTGAGGAACAGCGAGATTTAGGATAATTTTAATATTTCTAGCATTATTTTTCTATTTTATCCTATGAGTCTGAATTATGTCAACAAAAAAAAGTTTGTCAAATTAAGTTTGCCTCCCCTTCCATTGGTTGAGTAAAACCTGCTTATAGCATACTATGGGTATATGGGGACATCGAAGGATTCCGAAGACCGGAAAACCGGTAACAGGGCCAAATCCGGACCGGACACGCCTGTTCCCGCCGTATTCTACCCGGATTCGTCTGTTCCGAAGGGGCAGCCCCGGGTTCCCGGCGGAGGGCTCCTCAAGACTGCGCCGGAACCGGAGTCCAAATACCGGCGGGTGGCCAAATTTCTCATCCTTATTGGCGGGGAAGAAGCGGCGAAGATCCTCTCCGGCCTGGAACCGGATCAGGTGGAGGCGATTACAGGGGAAATAGCTTCAATCCGGGGTATCACCGGAGAAGAGGCGGAGGCGGTATTTGAGGAATTCCATTCCCTCCTCACCACCCCCTACGGTTACGGCGGTGTTTCCACCGGGGGGGAAGAGGCGGCCCGCCGGTTGTTATATGCCGCCTTTGGTCCCGAAAAGGGAGAAGGTTTTTTACGGAATGCCCTCCCCCGGCTCAAGGAGAACCCCTTCGATTTTCTGACAAATTTTTCCGGGGAACAGATCAGCCTGTTGTTCCGGGAGGAGGCCCCTGCGGCGGTGGCGCTGGTTCTCTCCCGGCTGCCCCCGCGGCAGTCCGCGGCGATGCTGGCCTGTGTTCCCCCGGAGCAGAAACTCGAAATTGTACGGCGAATAGCCCATCAGTCTCAGGTTTCCCCGGAGGTTCTGGACCGGGTTGCCGCTACCCTCAGGGAAAAAGTCCGGATGATTAGCCAGGCCGGGGCCCCTCCTGGTGACGCCCCCGGGATTGACGGCAGGAATGCCCTGGCGGCGATTCTGAAACATTCGGATCTGTCCTTTGGTGACCGGCTTCTAACCGAACTGGAGAACGAAGACCCGGATTTAAGCCGGGATTTGAAAGAACGGATATATACTCCGGAGGATGTTGTCCGGGCGGAGGACAAACCTATTCAGGAAAAGCTCAGGACCATGGAGGACCGGGACATCGTCCTCCTCCTCAAGAATCGTTCTGAGGACTTTGTTGAAAAGATCCTTTCCAATGTGTCCGCCAACCGGCGGGACCGCATTCGGGAGGAGGAGGTCCTTATCGGTCCTGTACCGAAACGGGAAACCGATGAAGCGGCCAGGGATTTTATGACTTGGTTCAGACAGGCCCGGGAAGAGGGCCGTATAGCACTATTGGATGAGGACGTATTTGTATGAATACATCGTTACGGATTGGACAGGTTTTGGATAGCGGTTTTGAAATACTGGATATTGTAGAATTGAAGGAACTGGACGCCATTGGCATCCAGGCCAGGCATCTGCAAAGCGGGGCCGGGGTGTTTCATGTGTTAAACGATGACCCGGAGAATCTTTTTGCCTTTATCTTTGCCACCCCCCCGGAGGATTCTACCGGGACCCCCCATGTGCTGGAACATGCGGTCCTCTGTGGTTCCACCCGGTATCCCCTGAAGGACGCTTTTCTTGTCCTTGCCCAGGGGAGCCTACAGACCTTTCTCAACGCCTGGACCTTCCCGGATAGGACCCTGTACCCCGCCAGTTCCGTCCACGAGGGAGATTACTTTAACCTCATGTCGGTTTACGGAGACGCGGTGTTCCGGCCCCTCCTTTCAGAGTGGACCTTCATGCAGGAGGGGCGCCGTTTTGAACTGCTTCCCCCGGAGGGGCAAAAAAACCCGGAAGGACAGGAAAAGCCGGAGCAGCTTTCGGTAACCGGCGTGGTCTACAACGAAATGAAGGGGGCCTATTCCTCCCTTGAAACCTACGCTGGGTTCTGGTCCGTTGCATCGGTGTTGCCAGGCACTCCCTATGCCTGCGAGTCCGGCGGAGACCCGGAATGGATCCCCGATTTGACTTGGGAAACCCTCAGGGAATTCCACCGGACCCACTATTCCCCGGCGAACTGCCGGATATTCCTGGCGGGGAATATCTCTACGGAAAAACAACTCCGTTTTCTGGATGAAAGGTTCCTCGGGGTTCTCCCTCCGGGCACGTTCCTACCCCCCATCCCCCGGGCAGTTCCCTGGGAAAAACCCCGGCGTCTACAGATTCCCTGTCCGGGAGGGGCGGAGGAGAAGTCCATGGTCTTCCTCTCCTGGCTCTGTTCGGATTCCACCGATACCAAGATGGCCATAGATCTGATCGCCCTGACGGATATCCTTTTGGGCCATGACGGTTCCCCCCTGACCCGGGCCCTCCTCGAGTCGGGGCTGGGGGAGGATCTGGCCCCCTGTACCGGATTTGAGGCAGAACTGCGGGAAACGGTATTTACCGCAGGGCTCCGGAGCGTAGAGGGAGGGGCGGCGGATGCTGTGGAGGCGTTGATCCTGGGGGAACTGCGGCGTCTTGCCGTTGAAGGTATTCCTCCGGAGGAGATCGAGGCGGCCCTTCTCTCCCTGGAATTTTCCAACCGGGAGATCCGCCGCTCCGGCGGTCCCTGGTCCCTGGTATGGATGCGGAGATCCCTCCGGGGCTGGTTCTACGGGGGAAAACCCTGGGATAGTCTTCTCTTTTTGCCCTCTTTTAACGAATTAAAGGGCCGCCTCGCCGCCGATAAGCGGTATTTTGAAAAGCTCATCCAAAAGTGGCTTCTGGATAATCCCCACCGCGCCCTGGTTATCCTGAAGCCGGAACCGGATTATCTTGAAAAAAAGGAAGCCGCCTTGGAGGAACGGCTTGCCCAAAGGGAAGCCGGTTTATCGGCGGAGGAACGGCGGCTCCTCCGGGAAAAGACCGCCGAACTTGCCCGGATTCAGAGCGCCGGAGACAGCGCCGATGCCCTGGCGACTATTCCCCACCTTTCCCGGCAGGATCTCTGCCGGGATATAGAAATTATCCCCCGGAAACTCTGTGATGCCGCGGGGATACCGGTTCTGACCCATGCCCTGTACACCAATGGTATCAGTTATGTGGATCTGGCCTTTCCCCTGGACATTCTGCTTCCTGAAGATTACCCCTGGCTGCCCCTCTTTGCCCGGGCCCTTGTCTCGGTGGGACTCCCCGGCATGGATTACGCCGAAGTATCCAGCCTTCTGGCCCGCCGGACCGGTGGATTCCATGGCATGCTCCAGTGCGGTTCCTCCATACCGGGCGCTTCCCTGATCCCGGACGGTCCTGCGGGTATTCCGGACCTTAGAGGCCGGGACTGGATAATCTACCGGCTCAAGGCTCTGGATGAAAAGGTCGGTCCTGCCCTGGACCTGGCCCTGCGGCTGATTACCGAGGCTGATTTTCAGGATCAGCGGCGGCTCCGGGATCTGATCCTGGAGATGAAAAACGATCTGAATTCAAGCCTTGCCCCTTCGGGCCACAGTTATGCCGCCGGCCGGGGGGTCCGGCATTTTTCCCGGGCCCGGGCGGTGGACGAACTCTGGAATGGCCTGGAGCAACTCTGTTTTATCCATCATGTCGCCAGGCAGGACATCGCCGGGATTGGCCGGAAACTGACCGATCTCCGGGACCGGATCGCCGCCGGCGGGCTTATCGTCAACCTGACCGGTCAGGCGGAGGTCCTTGCCGCGGATCTTCGGGGCATACAGGACCGGTGGCGGAGCTTTGGCGCCCCCCGGTCACGGAATCCTGCATCCCGGGATTCTACGCCCTTCCTGAACCTTACCGGAGACCCCCTGGCGGATATCTTTTCCACCGATCTCTCCGGCGCGTTTCCGCTGCCTCCTGCAGAGGTTTATGGGTCCCCCTCTCTCCAGGTGGGTTTTGCCGCCCTGGTTCTGCCGGGGGCTCCTCTGATAGAGAAGGAACATGCCGCGGAGCTGGTGCTGGCCCATCAACTTTCCACCGGCGCCCTTTGGGAGGATATCCGGATGAAGGGTGGCGCCTATGGCGCATTTGCATATCCCGACGGCATGGAACAGAGTTTTGCCCTTTCCACCTACCGGGATCCCAATCCCCTCCGTTCCCTGGACTCCTTTGCCGCCGTTCTGCGAGTCCGGGCGGAACAGGAGGGGGATGAAGAAGCCTTGGAAAAGGCCGTCATTGGGGCTTATGCCAGGGAAACCCGTCCCCGGACTGCCGCCGACAGGGGCCTTACCGATTTTTTCCGGTTTCTTTACGGCATCAATGACCGGCACCGGGAACAGAAGCTCCATGCCCTGATTGATGTCTCCGAGGGGGAAATCACCGGGGCTGCCGGGCGGCTTGCTGGAAAAACCACCCTTCAGGTGGCCTCGGAGGGTTTTCCCGAAGGCTGGATGCCCCTTCCGGTGATCATTGCCGGTATGGAAACCGCCCGGACCGCCGCGGCCCGGCTGGGAGTCTGCGTCAGGGAATTGCCGGTATAATCCGGGGTTTCATTCCGTAGGTTTCCCTTCTTAAAATTTGTATTTTTTTAGGTCCAATTAAAGCATTTTGTCTGTTCACCCCGTTTTATAACGAGGTGTTTATCATGCAAATATTAGCCTATGCGCCCTACGGGGTTGAAGGAATCATCATCCGGGTAGAGGTGGACATCCGCCGGGGCATACCGGGGATTGATATTACAGGACTTGCGGAGGGAGCCGTCCGGGAAGCCCGGGAGCGGGTTCGGGCGGCCTTCCGTAATTCGGGGTTTCCCTTTCCTCAGGACCGGATACTCATCAACCTGGCCCCGGCGGGGCTGCGCAAGGACGGGGCCTCCCTGGATCTGCCCATTGCCCTGTCGGTGATGGCTGCGGCGGCCCTGATCCCGGGGATGGATTCCGGGCCGGCGCCGGGGGAACCGGAGAGCCTTCTGGTCATGGGGGAACTGGAACTTTCCGGCAGGCTCCGGCCGGTCAGGGGGGTGTTGGCCGCCACCGCCGCGGGACTCCGGGCGGGGGTCCGGGATTTTATTGTTCCTGCGGAGAACGCCCGGGAAGCGGCTATACTCACCGGTGGACGGTACGCCGCGGTTCATTCCCTGGGGGATGCGGTTCGCTCCCTGGTCATCCGCCGGGAAACCGGCCTTTTCCCGGCGCTCAACGCTGCTCCGGCGGTGGTTCCGGAACATTGCGAGGAAACCGGTGATTTTGCCGATGTTAAGGGACAGGGACGGTACAAGCGGGCTCTGGAGATAGCCGCTGCGGGGGGACACAACCTCCTGGTTTTTGGGCCTCCCGGGGCGGGTAAAACCATGCTTGCCCGGCGCCTGCCATCGATTTTGCCGCCCCTGGAAGCCTGGGAATCCGTAGAGGTGACCCGGCTTCACAGCCTTGCGGGTCAGTTTTTGGCGGAGAACCGTTCCGCGCCGGTACATATCACCAGGCCCCCCTTCCGGTCTCCCCATCATTCCGCCAGCGCCGAAGGGATCCTCGGGGGCGGCAAAACCATCCGTCCGGGGGAGATAAGCCTGGCCAATTTTGGGGTTCTTTTTCTGGATGAGGCCCCGGAATTCCGGTCCAATGTGCTCCAGGCCCTGCGGGAACCCCTGGAAGACCGGGTGATAACCATTTCCCGGGCGGATGGTCCGGTCCGGCTGCCTGCGGATTTTCAGCTCCTCCTCTCCGCCAATCCCTGCCCCTGCGGCAGACTGGGTATCCGTTTTCCGGCCTCTGGTGATGGGAACCGGTATGGCGGCGCCGGTTGTCTCTGTAGTCCCGAGGAGATTCGCCGGTACTGGCGCAAATTCGGCGCTGCCCTGCTGGACCGGGTGGAACTGCGGGCGCCGGTTTTACCCCCCGGCGCCGGGGAAATGGGCGGAAGGGACGAAGAACCGGGCCGACAGGTGGCGTTGCGGGTACTCCGGGCGGTGGAGATACAGCGAAAGCGGTTTAAGGGTTCGACCATCCGCCGGAATGCCCGGATTCCGGCGGGTTTGATGGGAAAATACTGTTCCCTTTTTGGAGACGCCGAAAAGGCCTTTCGTGTGGCGGTGGAAAAGCTGGGATTCTCCGGCCGCGCCTTCCACGGAGTGCTCCGGACGGCCCGAACTATCGCCGATCTTGAAGGCCAGGAAGAGATCCAGGCCCTGCACGTTCTGGAAGCCGTTCAGCATCGTCGTTTGGGGGATGATCCCTACGATATCCTTCAGGTGGAATGACAATAGAGGCTGTTCCAAAACCGTACGCGTTAGCGCACAGTCAATTAGTTTTGGAACAGGCTCAATAGTCCCGCAGACCCGGTATGGCCTCCAGTATGGCATCCTCTATCTTCCGGCCTCCGGCGGTGAAGCCCAGTTTCCTGTCGGGCCGGTGTTCCCCGTGAAAATCGCTGCCGGCGGTGATGGCAAGACCCAGGGACCTGCCCAATTCTTCCAGGCGTTTGCAGGAATGGAGCCCCGCAGTGGGATGCCATGCCTCAATGCCGTCCAGTCCCCGCCGGGCGAGATCCTGTATAAAGACCGGTAAGCGGCCCCAGGCGATGTACAGGGACATAGGATGGGCAAGGACAGAAATTCCCCCGGATTCCTTGATGAGTTTCAGGGCTTCCATAAAATCAAGGCCGTCTTTGGGTACATAGCAGGGTTTTCCTCTGCCCAGATAACGGTCAAAAGCCTGGGCCTGATTCTTTACAATCCCCCGTTTAACCAGGAGGGCCGCAAAGTGGGGTCTCCCCAGGGAGCCGCCGCCGGACAGGGAACAGAGTTCATCGTACTCCGCATCGATACCCATTTCGTTGATTCGGCTCAGAATTTCCCTGTTTCGGGCTTCCCGGAGTTTGGATAATTCGATAAGGGCCTCCAAAAACGGGGGACTGGGGGCCTTTAACCCCAGGCCCAGAAGGTGAAACTCCCCCGGTAGTTCCACACCGGATGTGTCGGACCATTGAATAGCCACTTCCACCCCCGGAATAAGGCGGATCCCCAACCGTGCTGCGGCGCTTTCCGCCTCTCCCAGACCTTTTATGGTGTCGTGATCCGTCAGGGCTATAGCCCGCAAGCCCTTATCGGCGGCGCTTTTGATCAATTCTGCAGGGCTCAGACTGCCGTCTGAGGCGGTTGAATGGGTATGTAAATCCACCATGATAGTACCATTATTCCACAAAAAACCTTTTGTGCCGATAATGGCGGAGAAGATTTGACATTGCAGGATACCTCCCGTAAATATAGCCGAAAAGAACGTTGACTGATCCCGTTCATGGTCATACAATAGAAAATAAAGCGTGATCCGTATAAAATTGATATCCCTTCTTGTGGGTTGTACTTGGGAACCCGTTTGGGAGGGGAAATTTTGTGATGGGAAGAATCAGGTTGAGGCGTAATTTTGATGCGAAAGGGTGATCCGAAAATAACTGATTATTCGCTAAAAAACGGTGTGATTGTTACGGCCGATAAAGATCCCGGCGTCGGCGCCGTTCAGGTACAGGGAAACAAACTGGGTCCCTCTGGTTCCGGCGTGGCGATGGACCTGGGAGGAGTCTCTTTCGTCTATCCGGCCTTGATAAATACCCACGATCATATGCGGGGGAACTACCTGCCCCGGGTGGGACCAAAACCAGGAACCTTTTACCTGACATGGCTGCCCTGGGACAATGACCTTAAGGCATCGGAGGCCTTCATGGAACGGTCAAAGATACTTCCCGAAGATATCTATTTTTTCAGCGCCTACAAGAATCTTTTCTCCGGGGTAACCACCGTACATGATCATTTTCCCCAGTCCTTTAACAGGGGTATTCTGCCAACCCTGCCTGTCCGGGCTATCCTCAACTACGGCCTTGCCCATGAAGCTTCCTCCTATGATCTCAAATGGGGGGATGGGATAGAAGTTGAGCATAAAAGGGCCGTTGCCAATAATTGGCCTTTTATAACCCACCTTTCTGAAGGTTTTGATGATGAATCCATGGGGGGAGTTGAAACCCTGGAGCGTCTGGGGGTTTTGGACAATCATTGTCTTTTGGTCCATGGTATCGGCTTTAGTGATGAAGACATCCGCAAGGTCGCCAGAGCGGGGGCCAGTATCTCCTGGTGTCCGGCATCGAACATGTTCATGTTTAACGTTACCTGCAAGATCCGTAAACTTCTGCAGGCGGGGGTCAATGTAACCATCGGGACCGATTCGACTCATACGGGCTCCTGCAATCTCCTGGTGGAGATCCGTTTTGCCCGGGAACTCTACCGGAAGCTCTATGGGGAGGATCTCCCCGGCAAGAGGATCTTTGAGATGATAACCTGTAATGCCGCCCGGGCTTTTTGGCTTGAGGATAGCCTTGGCTCTCTGGATGAGGGAAAACTGGCGGATATTCTGGTATTGAAGGCGCAAAAGGATGATCCCTATGAAAATCTGGTCTCCGCATCCATGGCGGACATCGAACTCCTCACCATGGACGGCAAACCCATCTATGGAGAGTTACGGTTTATTGAACTTCTGGGGGGAAGTCTGCCTCAGGGATACACCCGGATTACGGTGAACAACCGGCCTATGTTTATCGTTGGGGATCCCGCATCCCTCTACCGTATGGCCCGTGAAAAGGTGGGTTTTAAAAAGCTCCTGGACTTTTTGCCCTTTGAACCGGAGGTTTATTAGGATCGTTATGCCTAAAACGTTGCAATACCGGGCCGGTTCGGTGATTTACTTTCAGGGAGATGAGGCAGACAAAATATACATCCTACAGACAGGAAGCATAAATTTAGTGTATCAGGATTTTGCCGATCAGGATATTCATGACCCGGTACAGCCGGGGGAGTTCTTTGGCGTAAAATCCGCACTGGGCAGGTATCCCCGGGAAGAAAACGCCATTACCCTTCGGAATACCACCATTATGGCCCTTACGGTTCCCGAATTTGAGGCTCTGGCCATGGCCAATATCCGGATCATCATGAAGATGCTCAAGGTGTTTTCCAATCAGCTGAGGCGAATCCATCACCAGCTTTCCAGCCTGATGGAGAAGGAGGAGCATGCCAGTCCCGAAGTGGGTCTCTTTGAGGTTGGCCTGTATTACCTTAAGAATAAGCGGTTTTTTCATGCCCGGTATATTTTCAGCCGGTATCTGACCTATTATCCTTCAGGTAAGAATGCCGCCGAGGCCGCCAAGTACCTGGAGATAGCGGAGAATACCCTGCGCGACAAGGGTCAGCCAGGATCCGCTGCTGCCCCCAGGGTCCAGCAGGCTCCTCCGGTTGCCGGAAAAGGCGCCTTGGCGGCGGCAGGCGCAAACATGAGCGCCACTGCCAAGGCCTATTACGATGCGATGAGTCTGTTGAATCAGGAAAAATACCGGCAGGCCTATATAATTCTTATAAAGATTGTAGAAGCTGATATTGACCCCGAATACGTGGTCAAAAGCGTCTTTGACATAGGGCGATGTTTCTTTCTAATGGGCAAATACGATGACTGTATTCAGCACTTTACCGGGATGATCACCAAGTATCCCAAACATCCCAACCTGGCGGATGCCCTCTTTTTCATGGGCCAGTCTTACGATAAGCGGGGCCAGAAGGATGAGGCGGTAACCTTCTATAAAACGATACTGTCCATGTCTCCTGCTCAAGAGGATATCACCACCAAGACAAAGCGGGCCCTCAAAGCAGCCCTGAGGAGGTAGCATGGCGGGAGAACTTGCGGCTTTCAGCCGGTTTGCCAGGACCTTTCAAGCCGGGGAGATGATCTTTGCCGAATTTGAGCCGGGGGATACCTTTTATATGATACAGTCCGGCCGCGTGGAACTGGTAAAGATCATTGGGGATATCGAAAAAACGCTGGATATTTTGCAGCCCTCAGAGATGTTTGGTGAGATGGCGATTCTGGAGAATTCCCCCCGTTCCGCCACGGCCATTGCGTTGGATGAGGTAAAGGTGTTGGAATTTAACCGCCAGAACTTTGAGATCCTCATGCTGGGGAACCCCCAAATCGCCCTGAAGCTCCTCAAAATGTTTACCAAACGGATCTATGATTCAAAACGCCGGTTTATGATCCTGACCCTGGAGGACCCCCAGGTGAAGGTTGCCGATGTCTTTGTCATGCTGGACGAATCCCAGACAGACCTTGACCGGAGCACCGAAAGCCGGGAATTTAAAACTACCGTAGACGATGTTGCCCACTGGGCCTGTATGCCCATCGCCGAAACCCGGGGGATTCTGCATCATTTTGTTGCCCAGCGCCGGCTGGAAATCTTCCCCGATAGTATTGTGGTAAAGAACATCAACGACTTTTCCCGGCTGGTAAATTCCCGCCGTAAAAAATAACCCAAGTTCCACATCTCAGGAGGGAAAGATGAAGGTGCTTTTGATCAATGGCAGTCCCCATAAGCAGGGTTGTACCTATACCGCTCTGTCGGAGGTGGCCGGTCCGCTGCATGCCCACGGCATTGAGACGGAATTCTTTCATATCGGCGATGGACCCATTTGGGGTTGTACCGGATGCGGCGGCTGTGCCAAAACGGTCCGCTGTGTCTTTGCCGAAGACGGGGTCAATGTCTGTGTGGAAAAGCTTATCCAGGCCGATGGGGTGGTTATAGGGTCGCCGGTGTACTATGCCGGGCCTAATGGCGCCCTCTGCGCTTTTCTGGACCGTCTGTTTTTCAGGAAATCTCATCATTACGCCTATAAACCCGCTGCCGCGGTGGTAAATTGCCGCCGGGGCGGGGCATCTGCCGCCTTTGACCGGCTCAACAAGTACTTTACCCTAGCCCGGATGCCCGTGGTTTCCTCTCAGTATTGGAATTCTACCCATGGTTTTACTCCGGACCAGGTCCGGCAGGATATTGAAGGGCTCCAGACCATGCGTACCCTGGGGAAAAACATGGCATGGATGCTCCGGGCAATTGCCCGGGAGGGAACCCGGGAGATCGGCGCTGAGGAGGAAGAGGTCCGGGCTACCAATTTTATCCGTTAGTCAGGACGGCCCGGTGCAGATGGATGGGGGAAAAATTGCAGACGGCGGCTTAGGCTACGGTGGTTTCGACAGCCCATGGATTAGCTGTGTAACGGTTAGATTTTACTTGAGGCAATGCGTTCCCCTGTGGTTAGATTTAACGTGGCGCAATTCGTGTACAATTTACCCACCCCCGCAGAGGTGGGTAAATATTGCTCAGAATCTATGTAGCTCTTTTCTGTAAAAGTCCTGGGCAAGGCCATCGTATTCTTTTCCGTCAATTGTCAGCTTGTCCACCTGAAGGTAGTGGACCTTTGAATTCTCCCGGTCGGTGCGGACAAAACCTTCCAAGGTCACTACCGCCCCTTCCTTAAGTCCGTCGACAAAGCCGATAAGCCGTCCTAATCCTACGACGATATAGATTTCCCCCTCTTTTTGGATGCCAATCCGGCCTTTGATGAGGCTCAGGGTTCCGCTTATCGTCCCTTTTTCAAGGGGTTCCGGGGCGCCGTGCCAGGAGTTCGGCATCCGGCTCCTTCCCGGTGGATTTCTCTCCTGGCCGGGTCCCCAGGGCTCCCGGTCCCAGGCGGGGAGGAAGCCGACGGTAAAGAGCGCCGACATGGTCAAAAGCAGGCTCAGGGAGTATAATCGTTTCATAGCAAACTCCACAAAAAAAACAGTGCATTTCAGGTCAACGACCTTATATAAAATATAGCAAGTTTTATGCCAGGTTTGATCATCAGGAGGAAATATCCGTAAAAAGAATCCGCCGGAACCGGTCCGAGACTTGGCATAATTTTTGCTAATACTTTTCTGAGGAGATCAGCGTCCATGAGAATTTTTCCTTCATTTTGTGTCTTTTTGAGCCTTGTATTCGTCTTCCGGGGTTGCACCGCAAAAAATTCCGCAAGCATGGCCTATGAATTTGCAACTATCACCCGGGGAACCCTGGAAAAAACAGTATCCGCCAGCGGTTCCCTCAAGCCTGTGGCTACCGTAGATGTCCTCCCCCGGATGAGCGGCAAGGTCGAAAAGGTATATGTGGATTACAACGACCGTATTAAACGGGGGGATATTCTGGTGGAACTCAACACCGACATGCTCAGGCTCCAGCGGGAACAACAGAACGCCGCGGTGCTCAAGGCCAGGGCCAACTATGAGCTCCAACTGGTGAACTACCGGAACCAGGAAAAGCTAGCGGAAAAGGATCTCATCTCCGAATACGAACTCAAGACCGGTAAGACCACCCTGGACATCCAGCAGGCGGAGCTTTCCGCAGCGGAGGCAAGCCTCCGGGTTATTGAAACAGAGATAAATCAGTACGCCTTTATCACCTCTCCCATCGACGGGATCGTCCTTGCCCGGAATGTTAACGAGGGGGAGACCGTGGTGGACAGTTCCAGCAGTAACTCCGCAAGCATCTTTACCCTGGCGGAGAACCTTGAAGAGATGCAGATCGAGGCCGGAGTAGGGGAGTTGGACATCGCTTCCATTTGGAAGGGGCAGATCGTGCGGTTTACCCTGGAGGCATTGCCGGGGAGAACCTATTCGGGGGTGGTGGAAACAAGGCGGCTCATGCCCACGGTTCAGGATAATGTGGTTTCCTATACGGTGATCATCAATGTGGACAACCAGGACGGCTCCCTCCTGCCCGGAATGACCTGTATGGTGGAATTTATTGAGGAGCGGAATGAGAATATACTCCTGGTTCCCAACGCCGCCCTCCGGTATCAGCCCTCCGGGATGAGCGCCGATGAGATTGCCGAGCGGCTTTTCAAGGCCCGGCCCCAGGGAATGGATGCCGGGGAGCGGGAGGCCGTTTCTGAAGCCCGGGATTCGGGGAATGCCCGGACCGGGAGCGGGGGTTTGACAGGCCTTGTGATGGGAGGCTCTCAGGGGAATCCCATGGGGGGCGGCCGGGGGGGGGCCGGTTTCTCCGGAGGCCCCGGTGGTCCGGGCCGTCCGGGAGGCTCCGCCGGCGCTGCGGGGAATGCCGGGAACCGGCAGCGGGGAGCGGAGAATCCTCCCAAGGCGCTCTGGTATATTAACGATGAGGGAAGGCCCGATTGCATCCTGGTACGGACCGGGATCAGCGACGGTTCCTATACGGAGATCCGCCCTCTGGGCCCTCCCGGCGGCGATATGGGCGCTTCGGAGGGGATCGGTACCGAGGGGTTTGAAGTGATCCTCCGGGAGAAGGTGTAGCCATGGCGGTAATTGAATTGCGGGGGATCCGGCGGATATACCGGCTTGCAGCCCAGCGGACCCAGGGGAAACCGGCCGAGGAGTTCGTGGTAAAGGCTCTGGAGGGAATAGACTTCTCCGCCGAGGCGGGAGAATTTGTCTCCGTTATGGGCCCTTCCGGTTCGGGAAAGTCCACCCTGATGAACATCCTGGGCTGCCTGGACAAACCCAGCGGGGGGACCTACCGGCTGGATGGAGTCGAAACCTCCTCTTCAGACCCGGATACCTTCGCCCTGATCCGCAACAAAAAGATAGGGTTTGTGTTCCAGGCCTTCAACCTCCTGGCCAGAACTACGGCCCTTGAAAATGTGGAACTCCCCCTCTTTTATGACCGGAAAAAATGGGGAAAAGCGGGTCTGAACCGGCGGGAACGGGCCGTAGCGGCCCTCCGGGAGGTGGGCCTGGGGGACCGGCTTGGGCACCTGCCTTCCCAGTTGTCCGGGGGACAGCAGCAACGGGTTGCCATTGCCCGGGCCATGGTGAACGATCCCTCTTTTATCCTGGCGGATGAACCCACGGGCAATCTGGATACGGAGATGAGCCTGGAGATCATGGCCCTCTTTCAGGATCTCAACCGCCGGGGTAAGACCGTGATCATGGTGACCCACGAACCGGAGCTTGCGGCCTATACCAGACGGATAATCACCCTCCGGGACGGGGAACTGGTCTCCGACCTCCCGGTGACGGAACAGCGGGACGCCTCTTTGTCCCTTGCCCGGTGGAAAGAGGCCCATGTCCTGCTCCGGGGGACGGAAGCATGAATCCCCTCCAGCTTTTGTACACCGCCTTCAGGAGCATCCTGCGCAACCGGATGCGGAGCCTCCTCACTTCTTTGGGGGTGATCATCGGGGTTGGTTCGGTGATCATCATGGTTGCCGTGGGTGAAGGGGCCCGGAATGAAATCGAAGCCCGGATCACCGCCATGGGAACAAACCTGATCCAGATCATGCCCCAGCGTTTTTTCATACGGCTCGGACAGCAGAACGCCGTCCGGGTCCGGCCAAGCTGGCTGACCAAGGCGGACGCGGAAAAGCTCAAGGCTGAGGCGAGTTACGCCATGGCCGTGTCGGGGGTTATCCAGCGTAGTTTTACTGCCGCAGGTTCCGGTGGAAGCGCCTCGGTGCAGGTTATGGGGGTAGAACCGGCCTACCTTGTCATCCGGAATTGGGACGTTGCGGCGGGAACCTTCTTTGGCGATGAGGATCTTGCCGCCCGGAACCGGGTGGCGGTTTTGGGGGCTACAACCGCAGCAACCCTCTTTGGCGCTGCGGATACCGCCGGCGGGGCTGACGGCCAATTCGCTCTGGGTCAGCAGCTACGGATAGGGACCAATCATTTTACGGTGATAGGGATCCTCGCAAAGAAGGGCGCCGGCCCCAACGGTAACGATCAGGACGATATCATCATGGTGCCTCTGGATACGGCCTTGACCAGGCTGACCAACAGCCGCAACATCAACACCATCGTGATGAGTGTGGTCAGCAAGGTCTATATGGAGGCGGCCCAGCGGGAGGCGGGGCTCATCCTCCGGGAGGCCCATAAACTGCCGGAAGCTGCGGCGGCGGATTTTGAAATCATGAATCAGGCGGACATGATCGAGATGGCCTCGGAAACATCCCGGAGTCTCACCGCCCTCCTGGCATCCGTCGCAGGGGTGTCCCTTCTTGTGGGGGGCATAGGAATCATGAACATCATGCTGGTTTCGGTTACCGAACGAACCCGGGAAATTGGCATCAGGATGGCCGTGGGCGCCCGGAAACGGGATATTCTTTTTCAGTTTTTGACGGAGTCCGTCATCCTCAGCCTCCTGGGCGGGCTCATCGGCATCGGTCTGGCCTTTCTGGTCTGTTGGTTCCTTTCGGTTGGAGGAATCGCCACCGCGGTCAACCCCCTGGTAGTTGCGGTGGCGGCCCTCTTTGCCGCCCTGGTCGGGGTATTCTTTGGGTACTATCCGGCCCGGAAGGCGGCGGGGCTCTACCCCATTGACGCCCTGCGGTATGAGTGATGAAAGAGGTGATACATGGAGAATTGGGGAGGCATTTGATATGGGGAAACTGATGGTAGTTATGCTGTTGATACCGGCCTTGTTTTGCCGCGCCGAAATTGTGGATCTGGAGCGGGTTCGCAGCCTTGCCCTGGCCAATTCACGGAGTTTGGCCCGGTATGATCTGCTCACCGAAAGTGCGCTCCTGGATGAAAAGTCCCAGCGTTACGACAACCTGCCCTCCCTTTCCCTGGGGGCTTCAGCGTCGATGAACCTCTGGGGAGACCAGAGCCTTCAGGACAGCCTTGGCGCGGGGGTTAGTTTTGGGGTGTCACAAAAACTGTGGGACGGGGGCAAGGCTTCCGTGTTGAAGGCTATCAACAGTATCGCTGTGGAGATCACCCGAAAGGATGCCCGGGCGGAGTATTTCGCCGTCCTCGATTCGGCGGACACCGCTTACTATGGGACCCTTGAGGCGGCGGCGGCTTTGGATGCGGCAGTTTCAAATCTGGAAGCCGCAGTGTTGGCCCTTTCCATGGCGGAGATCCGTTTGGAGAGCGGGATGATCAGTTACGGCGATTATCTCCAGGCCTTGGCGGAAAAGGAGGCCAGGGAAACTACCAGGAACCAGGGCAAACGGGACCTCATCATAAATACCGCGAAACTGCGGAATATTACCGGCCTGGAGGGAAACCCGGAACCATTGGCGATCAATTTTGAACACTACGGAGACCTTATCAGCCGGATTTCCCTTTTTTCGGAGGCCGACATCGACGCCCGGGGAGACGCCCTTTGGAAGGCCGCCCTGGCCAACAATCCGTCCCTGGCAAAAGCGGCCCTCAACAGCCGGCGGACGGAACAATCGGTGACCCTGGCAAACCGGGATTATTTTCCCAGCCTCAGCGCTTCCCTCTCCACGGGGCTGAACTATTCCTGGCCGGACCGGTTTACCGCCGGTTCCGGAAGGGTTACCATCAGCGGCAACATTCCTCTGGATTTTTGGGTCACCGGCGCCAATGTGGAGAAGAAGCGGATCGCCCAAAACGAGGCTGCCCTGGCCTACCGCGATACTGAGGTTTCACTGAATATTGAAATCAGAACCGCCCTGCTTGACTGCGTTGCCCAGGCGGATTCGGTCCTCTCATCCCGCCGGGCCGATGAATACGCTCAAAAAAATTACGAGCATAATCTGGAACTGTACCGGCTCTCTCAAAATTCCCTTGCAGCTCTTTCCGATGCCGCGGCTCTGGCCGGTTCAAGCCGTACCCAGCGGATCCGGGCCCAATACGGTTTCCTCTCCTGCCTTTCACGGCTCCGGAGCCTCGGTGGTATCTCTGAGGATTCGGATCTCAGGGCCCTGCTTCTGGGCGCCTAGATTAGGGAGGATGGATTGTACGGGACTTTGGAAAGAAGCTATACTGAGATGAAAGGTCTATCTATGAAGGTACCGATCCGGACATCGACGGGGATCGCCGCTGTCTTCTGCTGGCTGCTCCTCTCGGCCCTTACGGTTTTTATCATCCTGGGGATGCGGGACCGGGCACGGCTCATCCGGGACAACGACAATGAGCGGCTCTTTAACATGCTCTTTACGAGTCTCCGGCGCTATGATGATTTTGGTTCCGCCATCGAATCGAATCCCCTGCTGAGGGAACGAATCGCCGGGTTCGGGGTTTATGGGGATGATCTTGCCCTGACCTGGTCCTGGGGTACCGTTCCGCCGGTATTCAATGAGGATATGCTGGAGGACGCTACGGTCCGGGGACGGAATGGCCGCTATACCCTGCCGGACCGGGGGGGATACCGGGTCAAATTTATTTTGAATACTGAACGGATCGTACCCGGTTCGTCGTCTGCGCCGCCTGCGCCGCCCCCGCTGCCCCCGTTGCATGAGCGGTCTTCGGGGCGGCAGCCTATGTCCGGAATGGCGCCGGAACGACGGAACTATATTGTCCGGCCGGAACGGGGTTCCCCGGAGGCGCCGCCGGAGTTTCCCTTTCTTCGTACCCTGATCAGCGGGAAATACCTGTACATCGATATTGCCCATCCCGTTTATGGGCGGACCAATACCATCACGACGATCCTCTTTCCCTTCTGTGAGGCGGCCTTTCTGATCCTGGTCTTCTGTATCAGAAGCCTCTACCTGCGGAACCGGGAGTACCGGGAGCGGATAGAAGCCCAGAAGAATCTGGTGGTTCTTGGAAATGCTGCCAGTACCCTGGCCCACGAGATCAAGAATCCGCTTCTCTCCATCAGACTACAGACGGGTATCCTGGAGAAACTGTTCCCCGGTACGGGGCGGGATGAGATCGTCCTCATCAACGAGGAGGTGGACCGCCTTTCGGCGTTGACATACCGGGTGAATGACTACCTTCGGGAGGCGGAGGGGGAACGGGTCCCCATTAACAGCTGCGATTTTCTGCGGGAGGTCTCGGTACGTCTTTGCGGCAGAGATATTGTTACCGCCGATTCGATCCGGGACGGGGTGATCCGCATGGATGCGGAACGGGCCCGTTCGGTTTTTGAAAACATCATCCGGAATGCCATGGAAAGCGGCGGTCCTGCAGAGGCCATCGGCGTCCATATCGGGCGGAGCGGCGGGTCCGGCAAAACCGGCAGGGGGGGCGGCAGCATCGTTGTGATCAGCATCTTTGACCGGGGCCGGGGCATTGCCCCTGCGGACCGGGAACGGATATTCGATCCCTTCTTTACCAGTAAAAGTACCGGCACAGGTATCGGCCTCAGCATCAGCAAGCGGTTTGTTGAGGCGGCCGGTGGGCGGATAGAAGCGGAAAACCGGGAGGGCGGCGGCGTCGTGGTCAGGGTGCTGTTTCCCGGGGACGGACCTGCCGGTGAAGGGGAGGGACCGGCGCCTCTTCCGGACAGCCGGGATGGAGCAGGCTGATGCGGGTACTCATCACGGACGACGAGGGACATATTCGGGAATCCCTTAAAAAGTATCTCCGTCTGGAGCATATTGACGCTGAGGTTGCAGAAAGCGGGGAGGCCGCCATCGGGCTTCTTGAAGGGGAAGCCTTCGATGCGGTGATCCTGGACCTTAAATTGCCGGGGATGAGCGGCCAAGGAGTCCTGGAGTGGATCCGGAATCAGGGGCTTTCCACCCCGGTGATCATGATCTCCGCCCATGGCAGGATCGCCGATGCCGTGGAGGCTTTGAAAACCGGCGCCCGGGATTACCTCGTAAAACCCTTCGATCCTGCGGAACTGGTGATCAAACTCCGGGGTTTGGTGGAGGATAAACGCCGGGAGAACCGTATTGAGGCCGAGGAACGGACCGCAGGTCCTGAACAAAACCTTGTCGGTAATACCCCGGAGATACAGCGCATCTCCGCCCGGATACGGAAGATCGCCGCCACGGACGTGACGGTGCTGATCACCGGGGAAAGCGGCACCGGCAAGGAAGTGGCCGCCCGGGAGATCCACCTCCGGGGCCCCCGGTTTGCTGAACCCTTTGTGGCGGTGAACATTGGGGGTATCCATGAAGGGCTTGTGGAGAGCGAGCTTTTTGGTCACGAAAAGGGGGCTTTTACCGGGGCTGCCGTCCGGCGGCAGGGCCTCTTTGAGCTTGCAGGGCGGGGAACTATTTTCCTTGATGAGATTGGAGAAATGCCCCTTTCCCTCCAGGTCAAACTCCTCCGGGTACTCCAGGAGCGGAAGATCCGGCGGCTTGGCGGTTCGGTGGACATCCCCGTCAACGCCCGGATAATCTCCGCCACAAACCGGGACCTTGAAGCCCTGGTTCGGGAGGGCCGTTTCCGGGAGGATCTCTACTACCGCATCAACGTGGTCCGAATCGTCATCCCTCCCCTGCGGGAACGGCGGCCGGATATTCCCCTCCTGGCGGAACGGCTCCTTGCCAAGCTCTCCGTCCGGATGGGCCGGGGCGCTCTGGTCCTGAGCCCCGGGGCGGAGGAAAAACTCCTCCGGTATTCCTTTCCCGGTAACATCCGGGAACTGGAGAATATCCTGGAACGGGCCCTCATCTACGGCGAGGGGAGGGCGATCCGGCCGGAGGACATCGATCTGCGCCGCTTCCCGGAGGATGCCCCTTTGCTTCCGCTAACCCTCTCCCCGCTGCCTGACCCTGAGGAACCGGACAGCCGGGCTCTTGCGGTGGTGGAAAAGAAGGCCATCCATGATGCCCTGATGCGCAACGGAGGCAACCGTACCAGAGCCGCCGCGGAGCTGGGGATCAGCAGGAAAACCATCCTGAACAAGATAAAGGCATACGGCTTGTAGTATTTGCGGGCAAGGGTTTTCCTTTCCAAGTGGTTAAGTGCGGATTGATCTATGATGAGCCTTTTTTTTGATCCGATAGTCTGATGCGCCGGGATCGAAAGGCGTTGTGTCGAAAGGCGTTGTTCAGGGGAAATCATAATATAGCGTTACATATAAAATTCCTGCATTGGGTATTTTTCAATTGCCAAAGAAAGAGTATTTGTATATAATTAGACATTCTATACTATTAGGAGACGGAGTTGTCAGGCGGACTAAGGGCATTTTTCTCCCGGAGCATTGTGTGGATCCTGCTGTCAATAATAGCGATTTATGCAGTGTTGGCTTTGGGTTTTTATCCTTTTTCCGTCAAATCCATGGCGTATACGCAGAAAAACAGTCCGGCTCTCTTTGAGTCTGAAAGCGGCGTTGGTATGGCCTACGAGGATGCCGTCCCCGGAGATCCGCCGGAGATGCCTCGGGAAGATGAAGCCCTGCTCAGCGGATTGCCGGAACCCCTTGAATTTTCCAAACCCCGGATGCTGCTCTACTCCGCCTATACGGTAAAACCCGGAGACACTATTGGAGAACTGGCCATCAATTTTGGCCTCAACCAGGACACCCTGTTATCCTTAAACAACATCAGGAATTCCCGGCTCCTGCAAATTGGTCAGGCATTGCGGATTCCCAATCAGGACGGAATCATCTACACGGTCAAAACCGCCGATACCCTGGGTTCCATTGCGGAAAGACACGGTACCAGCGTTTTGGCAATTCAAACGGCGAACGAACTCTTCTCTGAATCGATTAAAGCCGGTTCCGGTTTGTTTCTCCCCGGAGCGCGGCTTTCCCAGACGGATCTGCAGGAAATCAACGGGGATCTCTTTATCTGGCCCGCACGGGGGTATATTACCTCTTCCTATGGGTACCGGCCGCATCCCTTTACCGGGGTCAGGCACTTTCATACCGGGATAGATATTGGCGCTCCCCTGGGAGCCCCCGTTAAAGCGGCCATGGCCGGCCGGGTAACCGTCGCTACCACCAATGAGACAAACGGTAATTATGTGGTGATTACCCACCATTCGGGGTACCGTACCCTCTACGCCCATCTGAATATAATACGGGTTAAATCCGGGGCCTATGTCAAAACGGGCGAACATATCGGCGATGTGGGCAGTACGGGCGTCAGTACCGGTCCTCATCTGCACTTTACGGTATACAAGAACGGCGTGACGATTAATCCCAAATCCCTGATGAACTGAAAAGCTTTTCCGGAGCGGTGAGTAGGGGTATACTTTATTTATACAGGATTTGGTACAGGGGACAGGTGTTTTAGTTACTATTCAGAACGGATTCGACAAGTTTTTTAAATTCGGTATTCAGGGGGGGCTCTTCGGGACCGGCTTCTTCTATGACCTTTTGGTTGATGTAGTTAACACCGTTCCGGTATTCGATGATCGTGCCCTGCTGGGTTGTTTCCAAAATCGGCGGCGTGCCAGAACATGCCGCCGTAAAGGGCTTGGCTATTAGAAACATACGGTAATTAGTATCAATGATCTCCAGCCTTGCGGCGGGCAGATCATCAATTCGATGACGCTCTTCCCTTACCGGAGAATTTTTTTTTTCTTCCTTCGATTCCGTGCCGGCGTTTTCTTCGGCCAACTCCGTATCTCCGTTTGAAAGGGAATCCTCTTCCTCCTCCGAATCGTCCATAAACTGGGAAAGCATGGTGTCAAAGGGGGAGACAATTTCCAGTTCGGTCAGAGGCTCTTCCACCGGGGTTTCTGGCTCCGGCAGGGGGCTGAACTCAATCTGACTGGCCAGGCTGATAGCGGCTTCCCCTTCCGTATCCTCCGAAAAGTCGGCCGGAATTTCAGGATTTTTCGCTTTTCCCGGTTCCTCCGGCCCTTTAAGCTCTTCGAGTTCCTCGATTTCTTCGAGTTCCTCTGGTTCCACGCCCCATTGCGCTTTTTCCGGCGCCTCATGATTAGGGGGTACTTTTTGCATAACTTCAACCTCTTTTAGCGCTACTATTTTATCCAGAATCTTCGCCGCTTGCGCGCCTTCTACCTGTTCCGGATAATTACCCATTATATATTGTATACCTCCTGCGGCTTCCGTATCCACTATTTCAACCGCTTCTGCTTCGGTGTAATCCTCTACCTCTTTCTTGATCGATGGACTCCTGTCTGTTGGGGAATATACCGCCTTGGGGTAAATACGGCTGGCCGTAGCCTCAAGAACCCGGTTTACTATCTCCTGGAGTCTGGCCTCGTCCATCTGAGCGGCGGTGATGCCGATACGGCTCCTGATGATCGCCATAAGTTCATTCCATGCGGTATCAATATAGGCGTCGATTTCCTTTTCCAGGGCTTTCTTTAGCCGGAGGTGTATATCAGCCTTGATTTCAGTCCGGACTTCCTCACGGCGTTGTTCCAGTTCCCGGGTCCAACGGTTCCAGTCAAACCCCTCTTTACGGCTGCAATACTCGTCTATCATGGTTGTCTGGAGGGTTTGGATACGGTTCTTGACAATGGTCATAGGATCCTGGCTGAGATTGAACAGCAGGAAGATGGTCAAATAGACGGTAATTAAAAAGGAGACCAGGAGAATAAATTTCATCGTCCCGGGAAATAAAAAGAGACTCTCATCCACCAGGCGGCCAACAAATATGTCCTGATCGGTTCTGGATGATATAAGGGCAAGGCTGAGTTTCATGTCGCTGGGGCTTAGATTGATAATATCCCTTAGATCCGTATCGGGAATCGATGCAATAAGCTGGAACAGAAGCTCCCTGCCGTTCTGGGGCAACCGGAAGATCAGCCCCGGAGGCGCCTCAATGACGGAAATATCCTCTCCAATTCTGATCCGTCTTTCACTGATGAGCCGTTCCGATATGGCCCGGACGGACAGGGAAAACAGTGCGGTTCCCCGGTACACGTCCATATTATCGTAGAAAGGATGGGAGAAGATAAGCCGTTCTCCCTGCCGGTCCGGAGTTATTTTCGGGCTTCCCTTGTCAGGAACCGCTACCCGGTCATAGGGAAGGAAGGAGGGGAGGTTTTCTCCGGCAGAACCGGCGCCATAGTTCCGGTATGTCACCGACCGGCTGTCCTGCCGCAGGATGTCCGGGGTATAGGTGGAATAGTGGATACGGGATCCTCCGGCATCAATAAAACGTACCGATTGCAGGCCGCTTTGGGATTCCAGGAGGATACCGTATAGGCGGGATCGTTCAAAGATATCTTCGGCGCTCTGATTGGGAAGGAAGCTGCGCCGTACCACCTCGTCCCTAAGGGTGGCGGCAAAACGGTCCTGGAGTTCCCCGAGAAAGGCCCCTATTACCGTTGCATCCTGGTCTGTTTCCCGGCGCAATGCCCGGGAAACGGAGGGGTTGTAAAACCGGGTTTCTATAAAATCAAACAACCCGGTAAATGCCAAAACCGCAAACCCGGCAAAGAAGAGTATCGCTAAAAGGAGACTTAAGGCTGCCTTATGGGATACCGTCACAACCTACAATCCTGTAAACATATAAAAACATACCCCTTCAACCAGGGACCCGCATAAGAAACAGCATGACCGGACAATATTAAGCCTCAACCTTCCACCGGCGCTTTCAGATAAGAATCCAAAGGGACAAACATCTGAATAAGCAAAGTCCAAATAAACGAAGTCCGACGAAACTGCGTTTTTTACCCTATACGCCACGGGTATGTTCAATTATCGGCATTTTAGTTTTGTTTTTTACCTGGAATAGCTCAAAATACACCTTGAAATTGCCGGAACCTTTTAATTATTTTTAAATTGATAATACTGATAGTATGCGGAACTTATATGAAACCGATGACAAACCGAAACGGGCCTTCCTGATTGGCATTCGCAATGCCTCCGTTTCCCAAGCCCTATCCGCTTCCCTTTCCGATGAGCTGGCCGGACTGGCAAAGAGCCTGGGACTTGAAATTGCCGCCCGGGAGATGGTCTTTGTCCGGGAAAGTAACCAAAAATTCGGCATGGGCTCCGGAAAGGCCCGGGAACTGGCGGAAAAGGCCGCCCTTTTACAGGCGGATTGCCTGATCTTTGATCAGGATATCAGTCCCTCCCGGCAGCGCAACTGGGAGGCCCTGACCGGCATCTCCGCCATTGATCGGCAGGAACTGATCATCAGGATATTTTCCACCCGGGCAAAAACCCGGGAGGCGGAGCTTCAGGTTAATTTGGCGGCCTTCTCCTACTCCCTCCCCCGGTTGACCCATAAATACATCGACCTCTCCCGGCAGCGGGGCGGCCGTTACGGAACCAGAGGGTCCGGGGAAACCAGGCTGGAAACTGACCGCCGGTTGGTGCTGAGCCGGATTGACCGGCTAAAGGGGGAACTCACCCAAGTCCGGAAACAACGGGAGGTCCAGCGGAAGAAGCGGGAAAAGGCGGGTATGCCGGTTTGCGCCCTGGTGGGGTATACCAATGCAGGAAAATCCTCCCTCCTCAACGCCCTGACCCACTCGGATGTACTGGTGGAGGATAAACTTTTTGCTACCCTGGACGCTACTACCCGGATCTGCAAGCCGGAGGGCACTGCCCCTTTCCTTGTAACCGATACGGTGGGCTTTATCCGGCAGCTACCCCACTGTTTGATAGACGCTTTCCGGTCAACCCTGGAAGAGGTGTCCCGGGCGGCGCTCCTGCTCCACGTGCTTGACGCGTCTGACGCCGAGGCGGAAAGGTACTACGAGACCACCATGGGGGTCCTTCGGGATCTGGGGGCCCAACAGATTCCCATGATTATTCTCCTGAACAAGGCGGATCTTTTGGATGCCCCGGAAAATCAGACCGGGCCGGCAACCCTGACGGCTCTGCAGAAACGCTACCCTGGCAGCATCTCCGTTTCAAGCCGGGATCGCCGGGGCATCAACGAACTTGAGGCGCGAATAGGGGGAATCTTCGCTGCCCGGCGGGCCGGCGGTCCCACCGGAAGAGACCTTGGGGTTTCCGGGGTTCCGGATGGCGCCGGTCCGGGAAGCCCGCAGAAAGATAAGTTCTTGTAAAAAAGAGGAATATTTTGTATTTTAATTAAAATGAGTCAGTTTCAAAATCCGGTTAGCGCGGGAATTTTGTTCCCGGTGAGACCGGCTTCCGAAAAAGCGGTCCAAGGCCTGCTTTTTCTCTTAATTTAAAGTTGTTGTTTACTTGAGGCTTTAAAACAGCCTCATGTATCAACAAATTTTTATAGCTGGGGGATTACCAGTTTTAGGGCTTCTATGGGATTGTATCCTGACCAACCCAGGTATAAACCGGTGCCCGGAAGCATGTCATATAGGTTTGGTAGTAGAGGGAGTATAAAACATGAGGAATGGCTGGAGACATGGAGAATTGGTAAGGGAGTTTGCTGTTTTGCTGGCGCTGGTGTTTGCAGGGTGTAAAGGTATCAGCCTGCCGGTACCGACGGCGCCTGGCGACATAAAATTGCTGGTGAAATCGGCCAGTACCATTACCGTAAGCTGGAGTGCCGTTACGGGGGCCACCGACTATGAAATCGCCTATGGAACCCAGGCGGACGCCTTAACCAATACCCTGCCGGTAGCCAGTAGCGACACCGTTTCATCGGGGAACAACCGGAGTGTGGATATTACGGATTTAACGGCCAATACCACCTACTATGTTTTGGTCCGGGCCGGCAACAGCGGCGGCTGGAGCGAGGCCTCAGAAACCAAAAGTGCGAAGACTCCCCCCGTGGGGGGGGGGGATTCCGGCGACGAGTTGTCGATCCCACAGATCGCTGAGGCGGTTGCCAATTCCCCTGAGAGGGTTGATCTGTCCTGGGAAACTGTCCTGGCCGATTTCTATTACCTGTACCGGGCCGAGGGGGCAGATACACCCGAAGGGTATACCCTCATTGGTACCCCCCGTGAAGCTTCCTATACCGACCTGACGGTAAAGCCGGGGACCACCTATTACTACCAGATAAGCGCCATAAGTGGCAACAAGGAAAGCGATAAATCAGAGGTGAAATCCATTACAACCCCCGCCCGGCCGGAGGAGTCCGTAGTACCCGAGACCGGTCTTTCCAATGCCCTGAAGTGGCTGAAGAGTAACGCCAAAACCGATGGGGTCTATACCATCGAATTAACCGGCGATGAAACCCTTCTTCCGGTTGAACTTTCCTATACCAACCAAACAAATATAACCATTACCATTAAGGGCAGCGGGGAAAACAGGACCATCATTCTTAACGGAACGGATTCTATTTTTAAGGTAACTTCCGGAGTCACCCTTGTTCTTGGGTCCGGGATAACCATTAAGGGGGACCCAACGACGGAGAGCAACACCAAAGCCCTGATTCAGGTATTACAGGGCGGCAAACTGGTGATGCAGGAAGGGGCTAAGATTACCGAAAACATGGTCAATTTTTTTAATTCCCAGGGCGGCGGCATCTACGTGTCCGGCACCTTCATCATGGAGGGGGGAGAGATCAGCGGGAACATTGTGACGACCAATAACCGTTCCGCCTATGGCGGCGGAGTCTATGTTTATAAAGATGCAACCTTTATCATGAACGGCGGAAAGATCAGCAGGAACACGGTCAAGTCTTCGGCCTACTCTCCCTTTGGAGGCGGCGTCTATATAGGCGATGCAGCCACCTTTGTGATGAACGGCGGGGAGATCAGCGGAAATACAGTTGAATCCGGAGCTTCATACGTGGCATACGGAGGCGGGGTCTCCGTCGATGGTATCTTTACCTTAAACAACGGAAAGATCAGCGGCAATACCGCTTCCGCCATAAAATCTTCCGCCTATGGCGGCGGGGTATATACGGCCAGCGCCTTTATCATGAAAAATGGCGAGATCAGTGATAACAAGGTGTCTACTACCGCTGCAAAGTATATATCCGGCGGCGGCGGGGTGTATTCGGCAGGCAGTTTGCTTATAAGCGGCGGAATGGTGAGCGGAAATACCGCTTCATCCACAATAAGCGCCGCCTATGGCGGCGGGGTGTTTCTGGCAAAAGATACTATTTTGATACTGGAAGGCGGGGAGATCAGCAACAATATCGTATCCTCATCCTCCTCTGAGATACTCTACGGCGGAGGGATATATGCAGAGGGTGAGATATCTATGATCGGTGGAAAGGTAAACGGAAACACCCTCTCATCCGCAAAAACTTCTGCCTATGGCGGCGGCATATTAGCTATTGGGGACTTTATCATGTATGGCGGCGAGATCAGCGCCAATATCCTGAACACGCCCCAGACCTCATTGGAAAATATATCCTGCGGAGCCGGTGTATTTGTATACGGGTCCTTCACCATGGAGGGGGGGGAAATCAAAAATAATAAGGCCGCCGACAGTATAGCTGTTATTGCCGGCGGAGGAGTCTTTGTAAACGACAGTGGTAAATTTATCATGAACGACGGAACAATGAGCGGTAACGTCGCAAACTATGGCGGCGGGATATACATTTATAGTATGGGGGTCTTAAAAAAATCATCCTTCGGCGGCATCATCTACGGATCGGATGATTCAGCCAACGGTAATGTCGCTGTCAATGGTGATGGCTTTGGTCATGTAGCGTATGTCTACACCGACGATTCCCCCGACAATATCAAGTACCGGGACATCACCGCAGATGTCAGTGTCGGATTAGATACTGATGATGCCGCCTTAAGCGGCGGCTGGCAGTGATCAGGGATTGGGCGGCCGGAAGATTCTCAATGCTGCCGGAACCGGGCCCTGGTCTGCGTTCCGGGTTAGCGGCTCCTCTCCACCCCCCGGCGGGCGCAGCCACAAGCGATTACACAGCGGGAACAGTAGGGGCTTATGGGACGGCAGATCCGCTGGCCGTAGAGGACCAACAGGGAGTTGATCCCCTTCCAGTATTTGCGGGGCAGGACCCTGCGTAAAATGGCTTCCGTTTCGTCAGGACTCTTTGAACCCGCCTCCCCCAGCCAGCCCTGACGGTTGCTGATCCGGTGTACATGGGTATCCACACAGATTCCGTCCATGTCAAAGGCCTCAATGAGTACCAGGTTGGCGGTTTTTCTTCCAACCCCCGGCAGGGCAAGGAGGGTGTCCATGTCCGCCGGTACCTGGCCATCGTACCTTTCCAGGAGGACGGCGGCGATTTTTCTCAGGTTTGCCGCCTTGGTCCGGTAAAAGCCCGCAGGATAGATGAGCCGTTCCACTTCCCCATCCGGCAGCGCCAGGAGGGATTCCGGACTGGGGCTCCGTTCCAGCAGCCGCCTGGAGCTTACCAGGGTTACCTCATCCTTGGTTCGGAGGCTGATGATGGTGGAAACCAGAACCGCCCAGGGAGCCTGTTTGTACCGTTCCGCAATGGTGGTCACCGAGGGATCGGCTGCCCCAAGGTTCGGATCGCCCTTTGCCTGTCCACCGGCCCCATCTCCGCCCTGCGACGGGGGCAGATTTTTCCGCCAGGATTCCAGAGCTTTCATGATTGTTTTCCAGCCGGTCATCAACTGTCTCCGTTCTTTTCCAGCAGAGCCACAGCCAATGCCTCAACCGCAAGACCTTCCCCCGCCGGTCCCAGGGTCTCGTTGGTTTTCCCCTTCACAAAAACCGCCTCCGCGGAGATTCCCAGGGCCGAGGCCAGGGATGCCCGAATCGCCTCCCTGTAGGGGAGCACCCGGGGTTTTTCACAAATAATCACGGTGTCCAGGTTGACAATACTCCAGCCCAGAGCCTTTACCCGGGCAAAGGCGGATTTGAGCAGTTCCAGGGAATCAGCGTCCTTCCACTGCGGGTCCGAAGGGGGAAAGAACTCACCGATATCTCCTATGCCTACGGCGCCAAGAAGGGCGTCAGTAACGGCGTGGGCCAGCACATCCCCATCGGAATGGCCCAATTCCCCAAAATTTGCGGATAATTCAACTCCCCCCAAACGGAAGGGACGCCCCGGCGCCAGCCGGTGCAGATCCCGGCCCAGGCCGATGCGGATCATAGGACAGGAGTCTCCATATCTTCAGGAAAGGTGATCTTCCGGTTGCGGGGAGAACCGGGGATCACCGCCACGGGACCGCAGAATTCCCCCCATATTTCGGCATCATCGGTATAAATGGGCCCCTCCAACTCTTCCCGCCGGGCCGCCTGCTCATGAGCCCGGAGGATCGCCGGGAAAATAAAGCCCTGGGGGGTTTGGGCGGTTCCTGTCAGGGCCCGTTTCAGATGCCGGACGATAAACCCGTCCCCGCCGGTTTCTTTGGGGGTTTCCGTCAAGGGGAGCAGGGGGATCGCCGCCCCATGTTCCCTCACTGCGCCGATGATCCCCCGGATCAGGTCCGGCTTGACCCATGGCCGGGCGCCATCGTGGATGAGTACGCACCCAGGACCATAGGATTCAAGAAGGGCAAGGGCCCGGTGTACCGAAACCCGGCGGGTGGGCCCCCCGGGTACAAAGCGGATCTCCGGAACGGTCTCTTCCAAAATTCCGGCGGGAAGGCTTGCCCGGGCAATGGCTTCCCCGCCGGCCATATCCCCAGGATAGGAGATCACCACCATACCGATCTGCCCAACCGCAGCAAAAGCCAAAACGGCAGCCCCAAGAACACTGAGGGGGTTCCCGGCAGCGTCCCGGGCTGCTCCTCTGAGGGGGAGGTATTCCTTTTTAACACCCCCCATACGGCTTGAAGAACCCGCAGCGGTTATAACGGCGGCAACAACAGCTTCACTCGGCATTTTCCCGGAGATGATCATAAAAAGGGTGTCTATTTGGCTTCAAGGCGGCTAAAGATCAGGGCTTCCACCTCTTCTCTGGGCTCATTCAGGGCAAAGGAAACCTCATCCTCCAGCAGCTTTAAGGCGGAGTCGTAGAGTTTCCGCTCCAAGATGGGCAGCTCCTTGACCTTACTCCGGTGGTAGAGGGATCGCACAATGGTGGCGATATCCATGATACTTCCCTTCTTCAGGAGATCCAGATTCATCTGATACCGCAATTTCCAGTCCGACGGTATAGGGTCAAAATCCTCGCCGATAAGCTCCAGTGCTCTTTCGGCTTCTTCCCGGTGCACGATGGGCCTGATTCCCAATTCTTCGGCCTTGTCTGTAGGAACCATAATGGTCATATCCGAGACTTCCAGGTAGATCACATAGTACAGAATCTTTTGACTTTTGAATTCTTTTTCTTCTATTGAATTGATGATTCCGACACCCTGGCTTGGATATACTATTTTCTGCCCCGTCTGAAAGACCTGCGCTATATTGCTCATTATGTTCACTATATCATAAAAGAATAAAATATGCCATAGACCTATCATTGACCGGCAATTACGCTCTGTAATTTGAAATTCGGGCGGTCCGGCCGCTGTTGCAGCCGGACCGGGCTATCCGGGGCTTCGCCAAGGCAGTCCCGCAGGCTGCCGCGCTCCGGCCCTGTTACATCTCCATTGTCCCGCCGGAAAAGGGGCAGAGGGGAATTTCTGTATAGCTTTTTTGATGGCTTTATACTATAATCAATCGAAAGGATTCCAATATGATGACCGGCATTGTCAATTCTTTTTTTTCCTCAGCGCTTATCATCATATTGATCTTTGCTGATTATATCCGAAAGTACAATACCGATTCCTTTCAGCGAAAACTCTATACCTATATCCTGATCTCCGTTTTTCTTGGGATGGCTTCGGACTTTTTTTACATCATCCTTACCGGCAAACCCGGCAAGACGGTTACCGATCTGCTCTACCTGGTAAATACCGTCTATTTTATTTTTCAAATTGGGGCCTACTATTTTGTCGTTGTATTCATCGATTATACCGCCTACCGGAGCCTGCCGCGGTCCCGGATATTCATCTGTATCGTTTTCTGGATCCTTGCCGCCCACCTGATGCTCCTGACGCTAAACCTGAAATATCACTTTTATTTCTATATCTCCGGGGACAATCGGTTTGTCCAGGGGAACTGGTATATTATCCGGGTGTTGGTAAGTTACGCGGTCATACCCATTTCCCTGGTGGATCTGTTTTGTTCAAAACATCTCCTGCAGAAATCCCAGATCAGTCTGATCGTCTTTTTCTCCTTCTTCGTCGGCCTGGGGGCCGCTATGGATTATATTTTTATCTCAACAAGCCTTATCTGGCCCTGTCTGTCAGGAGCCCTGCTCTACCTCTACTTTTTTATCATCCAGTCGGACCTAAAGATAGACAGTCTTACGGGGTTGGGAAACCGTTACAGTTTTAACGAATTCATCAACCATCTTACCCGGGAAAATACGAAAAAATCCTATCATATTGCCATAATCGATATGGATGGCATGAAGAACATCAACGATACCCTGGGGCACCTGGAAGGAGACAAGGCCCTGCGGGATATCGCCGCCATAATGAAGGGTGTTATCCGGCATTCTGATTTCATTGCCCGGTACGGCGGAGATGAATTTGTCCTGGCCGTACGGGCGGAATATGACATTGAAAAATTACTGACCCGAATCCAGCAGGCAATTTCCCTGCAAAATGAAAAGAACATCCGACTCTATAAGCTCAAGATCAGTTATGGATGCGCTATTTTTACCACCAATAGTGGACAATCAATAGAGGTGTTCCTGCGGCATGTTGACAGACTCATGTATCAGCAAAAGTCAGAGAGACACAGAAATGTCAGACTGGTATAGCATCGGGGTGTTGTCACCGGGATTTTAAGGGAGGCCCGGGGAAATATGGAGCGGACAGGAGAAATGATGGTTCCCTATGCGGTAAGCGTTGTATTTGGTTCAATTTTGCTTTGCCTTCTGATATTTGCCGATTATATCCGCAAGTATGACACTGATTCTTTTCAGCGCATCATTTTTCTTGCCGTCCTGGAATTTACCTTTGCGGCAATCATCATGGATTTTATGTTTTTCCTGCTTGAGGGAATTCCCGGAACGGTGATACGAATCTTGTTCCATGTCAGCATTGTCCTGTATTACTTCTGTCAGGTTGTATCTTACTATTTGGTTTGTATTTTTATTGATTATATAACCTTCGGCAACAAAGCCCGGACCAAAAGACTGCTCATCATTGCGGTGAGCATCCAGATTATTCACGCAGGGTTACTTCTCATCAATACATCGACGGGTTTTTATTTTTATCTGACCCCGGACAATGTTTTTTTCTACGGGGAGCTGTACATTATCCGTCTCATACTCAGTTATCTGCCCGCTGTCTTCACCATTATCGAGATTATATCTGCCCTAAGGCATTTTAAAAAATCCCAGGCCGGTATGATTCTGTTTTTTTCTATTTTAATCAGCCTCGGTTCCATCATGGATATCGTTCTAAAGACCGCTTCCCTTATCTGGCCCTTTTTTTCCGCGGCCCTGCTTTACGTCTATTTTTTTATTATCAAGACTGATTCAAGAATCGACAGTCTTACGGGTATTGGGAACCGGTACAGTTTGAACGAATTTATTGATAAGCTTTCCCGATCTAATATAAAACAATCCTATTCGATTATGATGATCGACGTAGATCGTTTTAAGGATATTAACGATACCCTGGGCCATGCGGAAGGGGACAACGCCCTGCGGGATTTGGCGGCGATTATCAAAAGCAATATCAGGAATTCCGATTTTGCCGCCCGGTACGGAGGGGATGAATTTGTTCTGGCCACCAGGACGGACAACGATATTACCCGGATCACAGCCCGGATACAGGAAGCCCTCGACGAACAAAATAAAAAAAACATCCGGCCCTACAAGATCCGGATAAGCTATGGGTACGATACCTTTGACACAAACAGCGGCCAGTCCATCGAAAGTTTTTTTGCCCATATTGACAGCCTCATGTATAAAAAAAAGGACGAACAGCGCCGTTGTACCGATACCTCCGGCGGCTAAAGGGATGGCGGCCCGGTATAACGTTGGGGAAATAAGCAGGACGCCTGTAGCCGCTGGGAGAAGCGGCATTAATCTGCCCCGCTAATCCGGTCCGAAATACCTCATTTTAAAAGTTACCAAAGGGGCCTTGTCCCATGAGGTCCTTCGGGGTACAATGCCCTATGTTTGATAAACTTACCCAAAAGATCACCGATGCCTTCCGTTTTGTATCCGGCAAGACAACAATAACCGAAAAGAACATCGACGATGCTGTAGACGCCATAAAGATGGCTCTTCTGGAAGCGGATGTTAACCTCCGGGTGGTCCGCCGTTTTATCAACGCCGCGGTTGAAGAGGCCAAGGGGGAAAAGGTCCTGCGCTCGGTGGATCCGGGGCAGCAGTTTGTTAAGATTATCCATGACAAACTGGCCTCCTTTTTGGGGGAGACCGGACCGGAGAGCGGTTCCGTACAGGGGCTCCGGCTTAAGGGACCTGATACCCTATCGGTTGTCCTGATGCTCGGCCTCCAGGGTTCAGGAAAAACCACCACCGCAGCGAAACTGGCCCTGAGGCTTAAAAAGGAAGGACGGAAACCCCTGCTGGTGGCCTGCGACCTCCTGCGGCCCGCGGCAATGGAGCAGCTTGCGATCCTGGGAAGCCAGATCGATGTTCCGGTGTACCGGAAGGAGGGCGCGGAGGATAGCGTGCAGGTGTACGGAGAGGCGGTAATCTGGGCGCAACAGAACCTGATCGATACCATGATCATCGATACTGCGGGACGCCTCCAGATCGATGAACCTATGATGGCGGATCTGTCCCGCCTCAGGGATGCTGCGAAACCCGACGAATTGCTCCTTGTGGCGGACGCCATGACCGGCCAGTCGGCGGTGGATATCGCCAAAACTTTTGATGAACGGATAGGTCTTTCCGGGGTTATCCTTACCAAATTCGACTCCGATACCCGGGGCGGAGCGGCCCTCTCCCTCAAAACCATCACGGGTAAACCCCTCAAATTTGTGGGAACCGGCGAAAAGCCCGGGGATCTTGAGCCTTTCCACCCGGAACGATTCGCCGGCCGTATTCTGGGCATGGGGGATGTGGTCAGTTTGGTGGAAAAAGCCCAGGAAGTCATCGATCAGAAGGAAGCCCTGGAACTGCAAAAAAAGATGGAAAAGGAGAGCTTTACCCTGGAAGACTGGCTCAGCCAGCTCCGGTCGGTAAAGAAGATGGGGTCCCTTCAATCTATGCTGGAATTGATCCCCGGTATGGCAGGCCAGGTGAGCGAAGAAGACATCGACAAGGCGGACCTGAAACGCCAGGAGGTTATCCTGAGTTCCATGACCCGGAAAGAACGGGCGAACTACCTCATCATCGGTCCTTCCCGGCGTTCCCGTATAGCCCGGGGTTCCGGTACATCGGTGGCGGAAGTGGCCCGGCTCATCAAGAAATTTGAAAAGATGCGATCCATGATGAAAAAGATGTCCAAACTCAGCCGGAACCCCCAGGCCATCCAGTCCATGCTGGCCGGTTCGGGACGGAGATAAAAAAACGGCGGCGTCTCCCCAGGGAAGATGCCGCCGGAAGCTCTCTGCTGCTGTCACCGGTTTTGCCGGAACCACATTACTTGATGTAATACTCCCGTGGTGCAGTTATGGTTTTGTTGAAGACTATGCTGCCATTTTCAACCCATATAGTCCAGGCGTTAATTCCGGCCTGGTTTGTTTAAATATAGCTCTAACCGGAAATAAAAATACACTCACTTAATCAACGGTTTATGTCTTGAGGAGAAAGTCTCAATTTACGCTTCAATGAAAAAAACCCGTCTATCAACGACCCGTAGTATTCCCAAAGACAAACCAAGCTCCATACCCTGCGGGTATGGAGCGCTATCACCGAGAATCGGTATGACCAGTTATCCTGCTAAAGCCCGTAGGCAAAGGAAAGCCGGATACCGTTGGTACGCAGGGCAGCCCAATTTCCCCGCAGGGGGAGTTCTCTTCCGTTAATATTGAAATAGTAATAACTGGACAGGCTGGAATCGGTGGGATCATACACCCTCACCTCTCCGGTAGTACCATCTACGGAAATCCGGAAGGGAACATAGGAGAGGTTATCTACCGTCAGGAGACCGGCGTACTCATTAAGATCGACACTCTCCACCAGTTCCATCCAGGAATTGGTATAACTCCGGTAAACCTGGGCGCTCAAACCCCGGGGGATCTTGGAATCTATCGGGTTTTCATCGTAGTTAAGCCAGAGGAGGTAGGAATTCCCGCTGCCCCATGAGGGACCCTCATAGACATTGTCTGCAAAGACGTGGAGGCCGAATCCTCCATGACCATCTTCTGCCCCTGATTCGTAGCGTGCATTGAATTCATACAACATCGGACCGCTTTGGGGCGCCCTGAAATTCACCTTGGCAAGGCCGGCTTGGGCATCATCTTGATAAAGCCTATCGCCAACAAAGGACCACCTGCCTGCGGCAAAATGGTACTCAGGCAACTGGTTTTGAGCATAGATGACTGAAGAAATCCCAATTGCCACCAGCAAGAAAACAACTCGTTTCATACACACACCCCTTATCTATCTTATATTGGATCTCCACAAGGAGATCGCAGGAAGCGGCCTAAGCCACTTGCCTTGGTCAGAGAACGAATCTCAAATGACCCCCCTATTTTATCATACTTTCAAAACCATGGCAAATATATTTTCAAAAGATCGCACATTTTTTTATCGTTTTTTAACATAATGCCCGGGTGCTGTTGAGGATAGCCGCCAGAGCGACCCCTGCATCGGCAATGAGGGCGATCCACATATTCGCCAGTCCGAATGCCGCCAGGGTGATAAAAATCCCTGGCCCCCAGGGCAAAAATCACGTTTTCCAGAACAATTCCCCGGATTTTCCGGGCCGGACCAGTACCAGGGAGCCGGGCAATACCCCCCCCTGCCGTAGTCTCGGTCCAGGTATCGCCGGTTCTTACCCGGGCGGTATCAGGTTTCAGGGCAAGAAGGGCGTCGATGGAAGCCCGGGAACGGACCACCGCCGGACTTTGCCGTTGGCTCCGGGCCTTGGGTTCAGCCGGCCACGATGGCCTCTGAATCGATCAGGATTGCCCCGGTTTCCCGGAGCCTCTGCAGGGACTGCTCCTCCGAACCTTCGGGATATCCTACCGCCCGTATAGCGTCGGTGAGAACCAGGGTGCGAAAACCCAACCTCAGGGCGTCCAGGGCACTGTAGAGGATGCAATAGTCCGTGGCGAGCCCCCCAAAGAGCAGGGTTCCTATCCCCAGTCCTTTAAGATAGGCGTCCAGACCCGTTGTCGTGGTTCGGTCGTTTTCAAAGAAAGCGGAATAGGAATCCAGCTGCGTCCGGTATCCCTTACGGATTATCAGATGCACCGGCCGAAGGTCCAGGGTTTCGTGGAAAGCCGCCCCCACCGTGCCCTGAACGCAGTGTTCCGGCCAAAGGGCCTGTTCGGCGCCGTTGGGGAGGCAAATGGTATCCCCCGGCCGCTTCCCCGGATGGGAAGCGGCAAAGGAAACATGCCCCGCAGGATGCCAGTCTGCGGTGGCGATAACCTTCCCCCCTCTCCGGGCAAACTGCACCGCCAGGGCATTCAGGGGCGGAACAACCTCATCCCCCCGGTTTACCGCCAGCGCCCCCGGAGGCAGGCTCTCCCCACGGGCGGTTTGGTAGGAGGGACAAAAATCGTTTTGTACGTCTACCTCTATCAGGGCCGAACGAAGAAAATCAACCAGCATACTAACTTCCTTCTGCAAAAATAAGACACATTTTTATCGATACAAATGAAACAAGCGGTTCTTATATGAAGAAAGTATAACCCAAATGAAAAAGCTTGTGTAGAAGAGATTGAATTAACGCTAAACCACCGGGCAGGTTGGACCACTCCTGACGTTTAGAACTTCTTTACAATCCGGATAATTGCATCATTCATTTTGCACCCTTGCGTTCATACCGGGAATGCGGTAGATTGCCTTATGCACATCCTGTCTTACCGGCATACCCTCGCCGCAAGTTATTTCGGCTATATCACCCAGGCTATTGTCAATAACCTGGTGCCGCTTCTGTTCCTGACATTTCAGCGGCAGTTCGGAGTTTCCCTGGGCAATCTGGCCCTGCTGGTATCCCTTAACTTTGCCGTTCAGCTCCTGGTCGATATGGCGGCGGTGCGCCACGTGGACAGAATCGGATACCGGGCGGC
>JAITJI010000133.1 GCA_031279015.1 Spirochaetaceae bacterium | reverse complement strand
GGTATTTATCCTGTTTGTTCTTTTCCTGGGTGATCCGGAGAAGGGCGCTTTCCTGCCCGGCGATCTTCTCCTCCAGCGCCGCTATCCGCTGTTCCGCCGCAGGGTTCCCGCTTTTGGTTCCGGCGTGTTCCATGGGTCCATCATAGCGGAACACCGGGTTTTTGTCAGGAGAACAGGAAAGAGTCCGCCAAGGCCGCTGAAAACGGGTAAACTCCCCCCGCAACAGGCGGCCCTGCAGGTTCCCCGGACCGTAATCCATTTCGCTTGACAAACAAAACAGAAGCTTATTATACTCGTGCAAAAGGAGATTGTCTTGACCCCGGTCATTCACAAATCGCCGCCCCCCCGCAAACGAACCATTCTCGCTGTGGATGATGTGTCTGAAATGTTGCTCACCATCAAACTAATCCTGAAAGATCAATACGAACTCTGTCTTGCGAAATCCGCGGATGCGGCGAAACAGGTGTTGGTGCGGACAGGGGTGGATCTGATCCTCCTGGATATAGATATGCCGGGGACGAACGGTTTTGAATTCCTCGCATGGCTGCGGGGAACCGGTGAATGGAAAGATATCCCCGTTGTTTTTGTTACCGCCACGGCAACCCGTGAGTTTATTACCAGGGCTATTGCCGCAGGGGCGCGGGATTATATTGCCAAACCGATCAGGCCGGTGGTACTGCTTAAAAAAGTTGACGATGTGTTCATCGGGCCATTCCTCTCCCGTCTTGTGGAGCTTGAGGAGATGTGCGCTACCGGCAGGGATGACCGGGCGGCTGCGGCGCTGGAGGGCATCCGGGGGGAGTATATGTACCTGGGCAGAACCTTTGAGACCAGTAACCTTTTGGACGAGATTACCACGCTTGTCAGACAGATGCGGGATTTTCCCGCCGCCGCCCTCAAGACCAGGGAGCTTATGGAGGCATTCAAGACCGGAGGCCCCTACGCTTCTATCTCCGCCCGGTAAAGGGGGCTTGGATCTGCCAAGCCGGACGGATTCCCTGGAACAATTTCAAAAGGAGGGCCTATGCGGGATATTGTCATGGGCTGCGATGAGGCGGCGGTTAATTTAAAAAACACCCTGAGGAATCTCCTGCAGGACATGGGCGTCACCGTGGAAGATATGGGGGTACCCGACGCCGGGGACAAAACCGCCTACCCTATCGTGGCGGCCAGGGTATGCGGGAAGATCGTCGAATCGGGTTATAAAAAGCGGGGGGTACTTGTCTGCGGAACCGGGATCGGGATGTGCATGTCCGCCAACAAATTCAAAGGCATCCGCGCCGCGGTATGCCACGACATTTTTTCCGCCCGCCGTTCCATCCTGAGTAATAACGGTAACGTGGCCTGTTTCGGCGAACGGGTCATTGGAAGCGAGCTCGCCAAGGCGATCCTGGCCGAATGGATAGGGCTGGAGTTCAAGGAAGGCCCCTCATCCCCCAAGGTGGCGGAGATCGTCAATCTGGAAAAAGAGAACTTCAAGTAGACGGAAGGGACTTTCTGGCTCTGCCGGCACGGTCGGCGTCTTTATTTACATTTTCCCAAGAAAGGCTATAATCAGAGAAGGCGGTCTCAAGATCTCAGGTTTTGGGACCGGCTCATCTAATACGATTTTCCCGGGTGAGGTATGCAGACAAAAACACAAAAACAGACGAGCGAAGGAATCAAAAAGAACCAGTCTTTGCGGAAAGCCCTGAGGATACTGGAAGGGATGACTGAAATCAGTACCCCGGCCCGGCTCCAGGATATCGCGAAGAGTCTCAATATGCCCCAGAGTACCCTGCTCCGTTTCCTTAACACCTTTATTGATTTCGGCTATGTAGGTCAGGAGCCGGAGACTTCCTGCTATTACCTTACCCTCAAACTGGCGGAACTGGGCTCCCGGACGGGAGGCAACTACCCTTTCCGCAATTCCCTGTCGAAGTACGTGAAACAGGCGGCAGCGGCCTTTAACGAGTCCGCTTCCCTCTGCGTGGAACAGAACATGCAGATGGTCTACATCGTTATTGAGGAGGGGCCGGCCCGCATGCTCCGTACCCTGCACCGGATCGGCCATATTGCCCCTATGCACGCCACCGGGGTGGGGAAGCTCCATCTGCTCAACTATTCCGATGCCCAGTTTCGGGAGTTGGAGCAAAAGTTTGGCTTCCCCCGCTATACATCCCATACCATTACGGATCTGGAACGGCTCAAGAAGGAGATCTCCCTGATACGGAAGAACGGCTACGCCATGGATAACGAGGAGTGCGAGGAGGGGGTACGCTGTGTCGCCGTGCCGGTTTTGGACTTCCGTGACCGGGTAGCGGCGGCGATCAGCGTATCCGCCCCGGCGGCCCGGATGGACAAAAAGCGAGTGGACGAACTGATCCTTTATTTGAAAGAAATAAGCCGCCAGGCTTCCCAGGAACTGGGCTTTAGGGGTGGGAATCTTTAACAAATTTATTCAAGCGGGGTATTGATCTTTCCCCCAAATATGTTATACTAGACTGGTAGCCATCATCTACTTTAGGGCGTTTATTCGACCCTGTAAAATCCGGGTGAATGGCCGGGTTTTCTGGCCCCCTTGTTTCCCTCCCAATGAATAAGGGGGGCCTTTTTTGTTTTCCCTCCGTTTTTCCCTAAAAAACTTTCCCTGATCGGGTAGGAGGCTGCCCATTAATTAGTGTCTGTCCACAAAGTCGGTTACTTTGCGGACAGACCGCGGACTTTAGTCCGATGCATTTTCTCAGCCTTTAGGCTGCCAGGGCATCGGCGTTTACTTTTGTACAGGCAGGGAGGGCGTGATATACTAATCCATCATAATTTCCTAGGAGGGGAATGATGGGGAACATAAGTATCCATGACCTGGCGCGGGTTGCGGATTATCTGGACCAGATAAACGATCCGCGACGGACGGCATA
>JAITJI010000118.1 GCA_031279015.1 Spirochaetaceae bacterium | reverse complement strand
TTAAGCAAAACATCCTGCTCACTGCTGGCCATTATACCGGCCCTGCCGGTATACCGCCTTCTTTCCCGGCAAACAGTCTCCCGTTTGCCCCTCCCCTTCCCTCTATTGCCAAAGATCACTAAAGTTTCCGCTCTACGGAAACTCCACTCTCACCACTACACAGCCGGAACCGTGCAGACTAAATCCCCTTCAATGCACTCGTATAAAAACCGTGACCTAACAACCGTAAAAAACGGATTTACAGACAATACCACACTTGTCCGTTTTCTGTCAAGCCGTCTTAACCATTAACGTTTTTGAATGACTCTTCCGCCTGAACCGGCTAGAAACAATCTCTCCTGCCGTTGCTATACCTAAGGGCGAATAAAGTAAAAAATCCGGTTAAATGATATCCATAAGCCTTATTATCAGCTCCGAAATATAATATATAAAAAAATAATAAAAAGAGTCAATACTCAAAATCATTTTTTTTAAAAAAAATGCGGCGGCGGTCATCTGCAAAGGTTTCCATTGCGGCGTGGTAATTGAAACCGGTTCTGCGGTGAGGGAGAACGGACAGCAAAACCGCCGGTGAAGGCCGCTCCTGCCGGGGCAGGACCCCTTGCCCGAATGTTGACCTTAACTTTATGTTAATGCTAGGCTGGAACAGAGGGGGTTCCTTTGTTCTTTACGATAAAACAGGTATCCGAAAAAACAGCCCTGCCTCCCCATGTGCTGCGGTATTATGAAAATGAGGGACTGCTCCCCAGCGTAGGGCGGAGTCTGAAGGGTATCCGCCGGTATTCTGAACACGATCTGGAGTGGATAGGTCTGATCTGTTGCCTCAAAAATACCGGCATGTCCATCAAACAGATCAGAAATTTTGTGGAGTTGAGTCTCAAAGGGAATGAAACCCTCCCGGAACGCTGTGAGATGCTCAGGGAACATAAAAAAATCGTAGAAAAGCAGATTGAAGAAATGCAGAGGCATCTGCAGAAGGTGATCCACAAGATCGATTATTTTTCCCGGCAATATGAAAGCTATAAAGTGACCAGGGAACAGCCGGCCGGATAAGCAGTCAGGCCAAGATCTGCGCAATGCCCTCGGTTTCATGCCTATGTACGGAGCCTAATTCACCATGTTTAGAGGGTTGCCGCGGATAAAGGCGGCCAGGTTTTCCACGGCGATATCCATAAGCCGTTGCCGGCTTTCCCGGGAAGCCCAGGAAATATGGGGGGTGATGATGCAGTTTTTCGCGGTCAGCAGGGGATTGTCCCCCCGGATTGGTTCAACGGAGACTACATCCAGGCCGGCGCCATAGACCTTGCCGGCGTTAAGGGCCTCCGCCAAGTCCTGCTCTACAATGAGGGGCCCCCGGGAGTTGTTGATAATGATAACTCCGTCTTTCATCTGTGCAATGCTCTTCCGGTTGATGAGCCCCTCCGTGTCGGAGAAGAGGGGGCAGTGCAGCACAATCACGTCGGACCGGGCATAGAGGGCTTCGAGGGAAACATAGGCGGCATCCCCGGGATTCCCGTCCTGCCGCCTTACCGGATCACAGGCGAGGACCCGCATCCCCATGGCCCGGGCAATGCCTCCGGTGACCTGACCTATCCTTCCAAATCCGATGATCCCCATGGTCTTACCCGCAAGCTCAATGAGGGGGTAATCCCAGAAGCACCAGTCGGCGTTGCGCTCCCACCGGCCCCGGTGTACGGCATCGTCATGGCGCCCGATATGCAAACAGAGCTCCAGGAGCAGCCCGATGGCAAACTGCCCCACCGCCGCCGTCCCGTAGGCGGGGATATTACAGACCGGAATCCCCCGTTCCCGGGCAGCTCCGGTATCCACCACATTGTAGCCCGTGGCCAAGACTCCGATGTACTTTACGGAAGGGCAGGACTCCAGGATCTGCCGGGTGATCACGGTCTTATTGGTGATAACCGCTTCGGCATCTCCTGTTCGCTCCACGACACGTTCCGGCGGCGTCCGGTCATAGACCCGCAGCTCCCCCAGGTTTGCAAAGGCATCCCAGCTGAGATCTCCGGGATTCTCCGTGTAACCGTCTAATATCACTATTTTCATAGAATATCCCTATTGTAATATCTTTTTCCGGAATTGTCTCTTCTTCTGCGGCATGAAAACAAAGGGAATCAGAGGCAGTTTCAGCCCGGCGGATATTGTAACGCTGCAAACAAAAATCCGTTCCCAAAACACCGGGTAAACCGGTTTTTGGGAACGGCCTTCTGTGCCCGTACGGGAAACGCCACGCCGGGCTTTTCACGGTTTTTACTAAAACCGTTTGTTCATAGGCGGGGCTCAATACCCCGCCAAACCACCGCTTGGGTTCCACGGTGGAGGGGGACATTAGTTACGGCTTATCTCAATAAACCGTTTTTGCGCTTCGGGCCGCTTCCGGATCTCCAGGGTAAGGAGGCCGTTCTTGAAACCTGCGCTAATGGCGTCAAGATCCGCATCCTCCGGAAGCCGGAAACTCCGGCTAAAGGAATTGATCCGGCGCTCACGGATGATAAACCGGGGGTCCCCATCCTTAGCGGCTTCCCCATTCTTTTCAGCCTTTCGGGAAGCGCTGTCCTTCCGGCCTTCCTCTTCCCGGCCGGATTCGATGGTCAGGGTCCGGCCATCCACGTGGATCCGGATCTGCTTCTCGTCATAACCGGGCAGTTCCGCCTCAAGCATGTAGGCGTCATTGGTTTCCCGGATGTCAACCGCGGGGCCGGTTCCAAGGGTCCTGCCGGCGGGGGTCAGAGGGGATTCTCCAAAAAAGGATTCCAAATACCTATCAAAGTCGCTCAACGCGTTCTCGATAGTCCTCGGCCGATATAAAGATACACTCGTCATAATTATACCTCCTGGTATTGATTTGATGTTGGGTCCGGAACCCCGGCATTTCCGCCCGGGGTTCCTGCTCCCACATTAATATAATAGCAAAGAACGTGCCAAGTTCTCAGAAATTCAAAAAATATTTTTCCAATTTAAGACAATGCTATAATTACTTATAATACAAGAAATTACAAACACGGTTCAGGACCGGCCTGCCGGGGAGCAAACGGTTCCGGACCGGTTCCCGGAGTATCCGGCCCTATTAGCTGTGTCAATATTTCCTGTGTGTGTCATTTAAGGATTCTATATGTGTCAAAATAACACATTTTATAACAGGCTTAAAAGGAGGTTGGGAAAAATCACCCCGGTACGGATGGGGAATATTGACTGCCTTGCCATAGCTCCCCTCTTTAGGGCATAGTTAGAGTATTGATGACTGTGAGCCAAGAAGACGCACTCTACGAATTTCTCGAAACGGCGACGGAACCTTTTAGTCTGAATGAGGTAACTGCCCGGATCCGCTCCGCCAATCCAAAACGGAACGGCCGTCTCTCCGCAGAAATTGCCATCCTGCTCGATTCACGGAACATTGCCTTTTCCCTTGGAGAAAACCGCTGGATTTCACGGCGGGGCTTCTTTGAACCCCTGCTCTTTGTTATTACCCCTACCCGGCTGGAACTGCTCAACGGGATCCTGATTCCGGGGCACCGCTGCGTACCCTTTGCCAATTCCGCCCTGCTGCCCCAGCAGTACAGTTTCTGCTGGAAGGGGAATCCCCTGCCCCTTACCACGACCGAGGGGCCGCCGGATGATTTCTATCCCTATTATACCATTCTGGGGGAGGAGTACGCCCCCCAGTATGTGGCCCGGGATAACCCTCAGAATGAGGCGGCCTTTAACAGTGACCCCTTTGAGGACCCGCCGGGGGTTTCCATTCAAACCCTGGACATGCGGAATCTGTACCGGGAAACCTCCTTTGTGCCGGGGGACCGGTTTTCGGTCCGAACCCTGAACTGGAGGACGGGGGTCTTTGAATTAACCAAGATCGGGAAGGATGCCTGGACCGAAGCCGATATAGCCCCCTGGGTTGAGGCCGCCGAAACAGGCTTTGAGGAATCCTTTAAGTGTCTGGGACCCGGGGCTTCCACGGATGAGCAGATCGCCTATGCCTACTGGTATGGCGGTAAACGAATGGGGGAACTCCCCGCCTATGCCCTGGAGGAATTTCTCTACGAAAAAACCAGCCGGATTGAAACTGTAGCCTATGGCATCGAAAGCCGCTTTTGGTACGCGGGGAAGGAGATTCCTGACCGGGATACCCTGGAGGGGACCCTGGCCGTTCCGGACAGAACCATCATTGAAGATATTCTCTACCGGTACGACATCCCCATTTCCGAGTATGTTGTCCAGGCCTATGTGCGGGATGCCCTGTACCGGGGCGACATGGATCTTGACCACCTGATCCGGCGTATCATTCCCCCGTCGGTGAATATGGAGAGAAGGGAGATGGTCATCATTATTGACTATGTGATAGATGTGCTGGAGGAATTTGGCAGGGAGTACAGCCTCTTTCAGGATCAGACCAAGGGTCCCATACGGCAGCGGGTTGGGGAACTCCATACTGCGGTCATCGATCTGGCGGCGGGACTGCAAAAGAGAGATATCGAGCGGGAGTGGCTGCCAAAGCACACCTTTGTGATACTCTCACAGATCCAGAATCATGCCGCCGGTGTAATGGAGGATCTGGAGGATCCCGATATCCAGGATGCTCCCGGAGAATCGGAACTGGAGGCTATCGATAACTCCCTGGATATCATGATCGAAACCTACGAGGATATTAAGGAACTGATAGAGGAGTCCCTGGACAGCTTCCGGCGGAACAATCTGTCCGTGGTAAAACCGGGGAGAGTCATCCGGGCCTTCCCCGGTGTTGCCGCCGGAGAGGCGGCCAACGGTCCTGCCGTCGATCATGAGGGCGGCGCCGCCGGGGTCCACACCGGCGATTCCTGGCTGACCCTGCAATTAGGACTGGGAGGGTTGGATATATGGCGCCGTGTTATCCTTCCCGAATCCTGCTGCCTCGACGAATTGCATGAGGTCATCCGGATCCTCTTTGGGTGGAAGGGCAACGGGGATTATCAATTTTTGGCGGAATCGACATCACCCGGGAAGGCCACCGGGGAACAGCAGGTTCTGCCGGGAGACCAGGAACTGGGGGATCTGTGCACACGGGGCTTTAGTGAATTAGTATATGAATATAGAAAGAACTGGACGGTAAAGATCATGTTTCTATCCCCTTGGGAAGCTGCCGGTGACGAACGGATCCGTTGTGTGGCGGGGGCCGGGGCGTCTCCGCCGGGCTTCACTGACGGTCCCCTGGGGTTCAAGAAATTCCTCGCCGCCCTGGAAAAGGGCAGAGAAACGGAACGGCGGATGGCCCGGGAGGAACTGGGCAGGGATTATTGTCCCGGTGATTTTGACCGGGAAGAGTGCAACCGGCTGTTGGGAGAACTCCTTTTGGGACGGGGACTGGAGAAAAGATATGGAAAAAAGGGATGACGAAAGTCTCATCGATTTGATAAAGAGGGGCGGGGTTTTTAGGGATATTGAGGGCGCCGATCCGGAGGAGGTTATCACCAGCCTGATCAATGTTATCCGGCTGCCATCGCCGGTAAGCCGGGATCAGCTTCTGAAAGCGGTTCTGGAACGGGAAGCCCTGATGCCTACCGCAATGGGACATGGCATCGCCCTGCCCCATCCCCGGAATCCCCTGATATCCGATGCATCCGGGCAGCTGGTATCTATTGCCTTTCTGCGGCGGCCCGTGGATTGGTTTGCCCTGGACGGCGAACCGGTACATACGGTGTTGTTTATCCTTTCGGCTTCCGCAAGGCTGCACCTCCACACCCTTTCCCGGATCAACTTCTTCTGTCAACAGGAAAATTTCCGGAATCTGCTTTTGAACAGAGTCTCCGGGGAGGAGATCGTCAGGGTGATAGCGGATGCCGAAGGGGCATGGGAAAAAACAGGCGCTTCCTAGGAGCCTGTTGTACTATTATCCGGTGGGGGTGAATTGGTTCGATATTGCGGCCGTACCGGTTACGGCCTTTTGGAATTATCTAGGGAGGCAGTTCCAAAATGTCATATTTTGGAATCAATCCAAAAATAAGGAGTTCTGTTATGAATACCAACGCTTTGGAAAAGGTTGCCCTGAGTATCCGGGCACTGACGATGGATGCGATTCAAAAGGCCAATTCCGGCCATCCGGGTCTTCCCCTGGGCGCAGCGGAACTGGGGGCCGTTCTGTACGGCGAACTGCTCCGTCACGATCCTTCGGAGCCGAAATGGCCGGATCGGGACCGGTTTGTGCTTTCTGCAGGTCATGGTTCCATGTTCCTCTACTCCCTGCTCTACCTGGCGGGGTATCAGGACATCACCCTGGAGGATATTAAAAATTTCCGGCAGACAGGGTCCCCCTGCGCAGGGCACCCTGAACACGGGCTCCTTGCCGGTATTGAAGCCACATCGGGGCCTTTGGGCCAGGGGATTGCCATGGCCGTGGGAATGGCCATAGCCGAATCCATGCTGGGCGCCCGGTTTAATACGGATAAACGGACCGTTGTGGATCACCATACCTATGCCCTGACAGGAGACGGCTGTCTCCAGGAGGGGATATCTGCGGAGGCAAGTTCCCTGGCGGGGCATCTGCGGCTGGGTAAGCTCATCGTCTTCTACGATTCCAACCGGATCACCATCGACGGCAGCACGGATATAACCTTTACCGAAGACGTGGCCAAACGCTATGAAGCCTATGGCTGGCAGGTTCTCCGGGGTTCCATGTACGATTTTGAGGAGATCCTCCGGCTCACCGGTCAGGCGAAGGCGGAAAGCGAAAAACCAAGCCTCATCATCCTCAGTTCGATTATCGGGAAGGGTTCGCCAAAGAAGCAGGGTAGTTCGGAAGTTCATGGCTCACCCCTGGGGCCTGAGGAAGTAAGCGCCGCAAAGGCCGGCCTGGGGATACCCCCGGGACCAGCCGGGGAATTCTACGTTGCCCCCGGGGCGGCCGAATACTTTAAGGCCAAGGCAAAAACCTGGAAAGAGGCCCGGGAAGCCTGGCGGGCGGAATTTGAGGCCTGGTCCCGGGAAAACCCCGATAAGCGGAAGGAATGGGACAGCTTCCATTCGGGTAAGGCGATTCCGGCGGATCCTCCGGTCTTTGCGGCGGGGGATAAGATTGCCGCCCGGACGGCGGGGAACAAGGTCCTGGCAGCACAGGCAGGGGCCAACGCAAACCTGGTCGGAGGCTCCGCAGACCTCAAAAGCCCCAATGCAGTAGGGATCCCCGACGGAGGGGTCTACGGCGCGGCTTCCCGGTCCGGGCGCTATATCTACTTTGGCATCAGAGAATTCAGCATGGCGGCAATCTCCAACGGGATCCAGCTACACGGGGGGCTGCGGAGCTTCTGCGCCACCTTCCTGGTATTTTCCGATTATCTCCGCCCCGCCCTCCGGCTTTCCGCCCTGATGAAGCAACCGGTAATCTATGTGCTGACCCACGATTCGATCTTCGTTGGGGAAGACGGCCCCACCCATCAGCCGGTGGAGCACCTGGCAAGCCTCCGGGCGATCCCCAACGTCAGGGTATTCCGGCCCGCCGATGCCGAAGAAACCGCCTGCGCCTGGGCTATGGCCATGGAACGGCAGGACGGCCCCACGGTTCTTGCCCTCTCCCGGCAGAATCTGACGGTATTCCCCAAGGAGGATCCGGACTGGAAAAACACCATCCGGACCGGGGCCTATATCGTAAAAAACTCCGGCGCTTCGGCGGGAGAAACCGGGGAGCCGCCCGATAGGGTGATCATCGCCACCGGCTCCGAGGTGGGACTTGCCCTGGAGGCCGCTGAGGCCGCCGGAGGAAAGGTCCGGGTAGTTTCCATGCCAAGCCGGGAACTCTTTGAGTCCCAGCCAAGGGCCATCCAGGAAACCATCATACCTCCGGGGGCGCGGGTGATCACCTGCGAGGCGGGGATCCGCACAGGTTGGGAGCGCTGGGCAAAACCGGAGGACATCCTCTCCATAGACCGCTTTGGCGAATCAGGCCCCGCAGCAAAGGTAGCGGAAGCCCTGGGCTTTACCGCCGGAGCGCTGGCCCGGCTCATAAAAAAATGACGGAACCCGGATAGCGGCAAACATCCTCGATGCCTACCGGTCAAAGAGGGCTCGCAGTTCCTCGTGGCTCATCCGGGCCAGCCAGGATTCCCCGGAAGAAACGGTCATTTCAGCCAGTTCCCGTTTGCTGGTGAGCATGGCTTCTATTTTTTCCTCAAAGGTATTCCGCATGATGAAGCGGTGGACAAAGACGTTCTGCCGCTGGCCAATGCGGAAGGCCCGATCCGTGGCCTGGTTTTCCACGGCGGGGTTGTACCAGAGATCGTAGTGGATAACCCGGCTTGCCGCGGTAAGGTTGAGGCCCAGGCCGCCCGCCCGGAGGCTGATGAGGAGTATCCGGCAGGCGGGATCGGTACTGAAACGGTCGATCACCTCACTGCGTTTTTTCTGAACAAGGCCGCCGTGGTAGATCGGCGCCGCTTCCCCCAGTTCGTGCTGAATGATCTCCCTCAGGCACTCCAGGGTTTCCACATACTGGCTGAAGACAAGGACCTTTTCCCGATTGACAAGGATATCCTCCAGAAGCGCCACGAGAAGCCGGGCCTTGCCGGAAAGGGTGGAGACCGCGGGGCTTTCCTTGTCGTAGACCCGGGGGTGATCGCAGACCTGTTTGAGGCTGGTGAGCAGGCTGAGAATCAGGGCGGAGCGTCCGGCGGGATCCTCCATCCCGGCGGATTTTTCCAGGACGGCGCTAACGATACTCTCGTAGAGGGCAGCCTGCTCCTTCTCCGGGACCGCATATTCGTTGATGCTGATCTTTTCGGGAAGATCGTCGATGATCGCCTTGTCGATCTTTAACCGTCTGAGGAGGAATGGCGCGGTGATCCGCCGGAGTTCCCCGGCCCGGTCCTGCCGGCGTTCCACCTCTATGGGATAGCGGTAGGCCTTCCTGAATTCGGTTTCCGTCCCCAGGTAGCCCGGGAGGATGAAGTCAAAAAGGGAACGGAGGTCTTCCAGCCGGTTCTCCACAGGGGTTCCCGACAGGGCAAGGCGGTAACGGGTACGGAGACTCTTGACGGTTTTTGAGCCCCGGGTTTCGGCGTTTTTGAGGAGGTGGGCCTCATCCACGATGAGAAGGGAGAAGGTTCGTTCCGCCAGTTTCGCCGCATCCCGGACGGCAGTCTGGTAGGTGGTGAGGAAGAGGTCCTTCCCGGTGGTGAAGTCCCGCTTTGACCCGTGGTAACGTCCGACACTGAGGGAGGGGGCAAAACGGCCAAGTTCCTGTTCCCAGTTTTCAAGGAGAGAGGCGGGGGCGATGATAAGGCCCCCTTCCGGGAGCAGGCCCTCCTCCTTGAGGCGGAGGCACACCGCAATAGACTGGACGGTCTTTCCCAGGCCCATGTCGTCCGCCAGGATGCAGCCGAATCCGGCGGCCAGGAGGGAACAAACCCAGTTGTAACCCCGGCGCTGATAGGGACGAAGCTCCGCCCTGAGGGCGGCGGGTACGGGATAGTCCCTCTCGTCAAAGATCCGCCGGATGATCTCCTCCGCATCAAAGGAGAGGATGCTGTCCCCGGCAAAGTAGGCTTTGAGGAAATCGTTGGGGCCGATCTTCCCGCCCGCAGCGGCCTGCTTGAAGAGCCGGGATACTTCCGCAGGATCAAGGCGGATAAATTGATCCCGAAACCGTACCACCGCTTTCTTCTGAGCCGTAATGGCCTTAAATTCTTCGGCACTGAGGGTCTGGTCTCCGATGGCGACTTCCCAATGCCAGTCCAGGATGCTGTCCAGATTCAGATAGCTCACCAGGGATGCGGCCTTCTTCGCTTCCCCCTTGAGAACAAGCCGGGGCTTGAGCTCCCGGTGGAGTTCCCTGGGGAAGACAACCTCAATGCCCAGCCGGGAGATCAGCTCCGCAGCGCTGTCCAGAAAATATACCAGCCGCTCTTCGGAGAGCCGCACCCGTGTTTTGGTGAAAAGGATCCGCAGCTCCGGAAGGTAGTTTGACAGCGCCGTAGGGGCTTTGAGCGCCGCAACGCCGCCGGTCTTATGCGCCACATCCTTAAGCGGAATCACCCCGGTTCCTTCAGGCTCTTCAACAATGAGTTCCATGGAGAGGGCAAAGTCCTCCTTGCCGGAGGTCTTGAGGGTGAACCGGTAGCGGTAGGCGGAAAAATCGACGCGGAGTACCGCAAGCCAGTTGGAAATGACCAGGGGAAGGCTCCGCTGAGCCGGCGCAGATATATTGAGCCCCTCCCCCCGGAAGAAGAGGTTCAGGAGGTCCCTGAAAGCTGCGTCCCCCTGTTGCCGGACGCTTCCCAGGGAAAAATAGTTCCGTTTAACCCACTCGTTCAGGACCGCATGGGCGATGAGGTTCACCACGCTGCGGCCCGAGGCATAACCCGGCCCGGCCGCCGGCTTCGTCGCGGACTGCTTATCCGCCGCCCCGGAGGCCCCGGGGGAGTTTTTCCGCGTTTTGGCCAGGGGAAGCATCCGGGCTTCGTAGCGGGCGATGGAATCCAGGGCATCCCGGATCGAGGGGAGCCCTTCAAAGACAAGCCAGACGATCCGGAGCGTATCCCCGTCCACGACGGGACAGGGGATATAGGCCCCGGCGCTGCAGATCAGCCCCAGTAACTTGAAGAGATAGTAGAGAAATGTATAGTTTTCCGTGCCGTCATCGGAGGAAAAGAGGCGGAACCGGGTAAAGGCCTCCCAGACGGAGTACCGGGTAACAGCCCCGTCGATAGCCTTCTGCAGCAGTACCGGTTCCGTCCCGGGGCCGGGCCGGGGACATTCCAGGCTCCAATCGGAGCGGGAAAAACGGCGCTCTTCGGCATCCTCCGCACCGGGCCTCTTTATACCCGGATCTTCCCAGAACACAAATCGTGCCGCATGGTGGTAGAATTCTCCCAGAACCACCGCGAAATTCCGGGTACTGAAGGCGGATTCCAAGGGCAGCAGGGAAAGGATCAGTTCGGTACAGCGGGGAATCTCCCCCCATTCAGGGGGAGATTCGGGCCGTTCCCTGACGGCGCCCCCGGCTTCGACGGTAAAGGGCGGCGTCAGAGTCCGGTTGAGGCTGGTTCCGAAACGCCGGGACAGTTCCTCCAGATCCAGCCCCCGCAGGCGGAACAGCACGTGGGGATCCGCATCGATCTCCCGGGCAATGACGTAGTAGAGGGCCGCCATGTGCTTGCACGGGTCTCCGTAATCGGGACAGTTGCAGGATCGCCGCATCTCCTTCCAGCGCCGGGGGATCAGGCTGATCCCCTCTCTTTTCAACTTCTCCAGGAATTCCCCGGGCAGCTCCCCTGCGGCGATCCGGGCAAGCAGGGAGGGGTCTTCTTCGATAAGGTCAAAAACCCGCTGCTTTTCAGCCAGGGGAGGAAAATCTATCTCTACCTTATAAGAGGACCGGTAGTGACCCTGCACTTTGGCAATGGCCCTGCCCGCTTCGATCTTCAGGGATAGAACTTTTCCCGTGTTGGCATAACTGCGCCCCCGGTCAAGCCGGGCGCCCATCTCATAACCCTCCAAGACCTCAACAAACCACTTTCCCCAGGGACTAACCCCGTAATTCTGCCGCGCCATGGAACCAGTGTATGGTATCTGCGAAAATCTGTCAAAAAAAATACGCCTTGAATCCGGGTTTTTCATGTGGGGGGGATTGATAAGCGGTCTTGTGCTCATGCTGCAGATATTTTATATTTTTCAGAGCGTAGCCAACACAAAGCTATTGCCCGCACCCAAATGGAAACAAATGGAGGAGTAGTACCACATGAAAGCAAAACTGACGCTGCACGGAGAATTTGCCATCGGAGAAACGGACAAACGGCTCTACGGTTCCTTTATCGAACATCTGGGCCGGGCGGTGTACAACGGTATCTATGAGCCGAATCATCCCCTGGCGGATGAACTAGGTTTCAGAAAGGATGTGATCGATCTGGTCCGGGAACTCAGGGTTCCCATTGTCCGTTACCCCGGAGGAAATTTTGTTTCCGGCTATAACTGGGAAGACGGGGTGGGCCCCGCAGGCCAGCGGCCGGTCCGGATGGATCTGGCCTGGATGACCCGGGAATCAAACCGTATCGGCGTCAACGAATTTGCCGAGTGGGCCCGCCGCACCGGGACCGATGTAATGATGGCGGTAAACCTGGGGACCCGGGGACCCGATGAGGCCCGGAATTTCACGGAATACTGCAACTTCCCCGGGGGAACCCGGTGGAGCGATCTCCGGCGGAGTCACGGGGTGGAACGGCCCCACAACTTCAAACTCTGGTGCCTGGGGAATGAGATGGACGGCCCCTGGCAGATTGGCCATAAGACCGCCGATGAGTACGGCAGGATCGCCGCCGAGGCGGCCAAGGTGATGAGATGGACGGATCCTTCCATTGAACTGGTGGTCTGCGGCAGTTCCAACGCCCGGATGCCCAGCTTTGGCAAATGGGAGGAAACGGTGCTGGATCATACCTATGAACTGGCGGATTATGTTTCCCTGCATATCTATTTCGGCAACCCTGAAAACGATACCCCCAATTTCCTGGGCCGCAGTCTGGAAATGGAGAGTTTCATCAAAACCGTCACGGGGATCTGCGATTTGGTAAAGGCAAAGAAACAGAGTAAAAAAACCATCAACCTTTCATTTGATGAGTGGAATGTCTGGTTTCACAGCCAGGATCAGGATGCAAAAATTGAAAAGTGGATCGAGGCGCCGCCCCGGCTGGAGGATATCTACACCATGGAAGACGCCCTGGTGGCGGGTTGTATGCTTATCACCCTGCTCAAGAATGCAGACCGGGTAAAGATCGCCTGCCTTGCCCAGTTGGTGAATGTGATCGCCCCCATCATGACCGAAGTCGGCGGAACTGCCTGGCGGCAGACGATCTTCTATCCCTTTAAGGATGCTTCAACCTGGGGCCGGGGAAGGGTACTCCGCTGTCCGGTACGGTGCGAACGGTACGATTCCAGGGAGTACGCCGGCATACCCTATCTGGAAACCGTGGCGGTTCACCATGAGGAAGAAGGTCGGCTGACGATCTTTGCGGTAAACCGGAGTTTGGAGGAAGCCATTGAACTGGAAGCGGGAATATTCGGCTTTGAAGGATACCGGCTTATCGGGCATACCGCCCTGTACAACGAGGACCTGAAGGCGATCAATGCTGCCGGGGGCGAAAAGGTAAAACCGGCAGCGCAGGAAACCGCCCCCTTTGAGGGGGAGGCTCTTTCCCTTCGGCTGCCCCCGGCATCCTGGAATGTGATCCGGCTGGAGGAAAGGCGGGATTAGTCCGGCAGCAATCTTCTCAGCCCCGCAAGACTCTGGCTGATCCCGTCAAAATGATCGGTGCTGAATTCCTCCTGTTCAATGATGTAGGGATAGCGTGAGGGGGGACAGATGGCGGCTATTGCCGGAAAATCGATCCGGCCTTCCCCGATGTATACATTGTTCAGACCGGTCTTCCCGGCCCCCGCTTTGGCCAGGTCTTTGGCATGGACCGCGCAGATCCGTCCTGCTGCGGCATAGGGTTTGATGTACGCCGCCGGATCAACCCCTGCATTGGCGATCCAAAATACATCCGGTTCAAACTGAAGGGCCGGAGCCGCTTCCAAAAGCAGATCCAGGGCATAACGGCCGTCAAACCGGGCGGTAAATTCATGGGAGTGGTTGTGGTATCCCATCACCAGTCCCGCTTCGGCAGTCCTGAGCGCACAGGACTGCAAAAATGCGGCGGTTTCCAATACCTCTTCCTTCGTTCTGCAGGGCGAATAGGGGCAAACGATCAGCTTAAATCCCAGAGTATTAAGGTAGCGCAGTTCCCCTTCAAAATCATCACGCAACCGCTCAAGGCTGACGTGGCTGCTCACCGGTTTGAGGTGATACTGTATCAGGAGTTCGCCGATCCGCTCCGGCGTATTACCGTAATACCCGGCAAATTCGACTCCGTCATACCCGGCTTTTTCGGTCAGTTCCAGGGCTTTGGCAAAATCCTGTCCCGCTTCTTCCTTAATCGAATAGAGCTGTAATGAAACATCCATGCTGTCCTCTCCTTAACCATAATATATTCACCGCCCAGGGCGGACTTGTTGCCTATCGTCACCGCAGGGCCTGTTCCAACCGGTCAAGGTCCGATTGCAGCTGCCGGTTGCCGGGAAATTCCCTGAGGGCTCCCTGTATCACCCGGCGGGCCCCCTCAAAGTCCTTCCGGTTAAAAAGATCGGCAAAACGGTTGTGCAGGGCCACTATCTGGTTTTGCCTGAAGACCCGCAGGGCATTCTCCAGAACATTGTTGCTGCCGTACCGGCCAATGGCCTCTTCGATGTAGACAATACCCGCCAGGGGTCCCTCCGCCGCGGCCCGCCGTTTTCCTTCATTAATAATGACATAGGTACGGAATTCCTCCGCCCTGGCTGCGGACAGCGTGGAACCCGCCTGATCGATTAGGGTAAAGACCGCCTCCGCGTCCTCCGCTGTTTTTATCCTGCCGATGCGTTCGGTAAGTTCCGCATCCGTAACCAGAATCTCCAGGGCTCGCCTGTCCTTGGGGCTGACCCGGGCATCGCCGGCCCTGTCGTTACGGATCAGAGCCTCCCGGGCTTCGGTAATCCGCCCGGACTGCAGCAGTTTCGTCACCTGGTTGTTTAAAGCCGCATAGACAAATTGCGGCCACCGGGGGTCATCCCCGGAACCGGCGCCGGGGTAACGCGGCCAGGCAAAGGCTGCCCAGGCAAGGGCATCGGCTTCCCTGCCCCCGTTTATCAGAGAGGCCCCGTAGTTGAAAAGCCGGTCCATAAGGTCTTCCTGGGGGTCGTGAAAGAAGGGCGATGAAACGGGGTCCTGCCGATTGGCAAGGAGGATGGCCCGGTTCACCGCCAGCGGTATCGCCTCACCATAGCGGCCTTGTCTTTCGTATTCTGCAATCCGGTTGGTCAGAATAAGGGACACCAGTTCCAACCGGCTGATGGAAACCCGGTCACGGTAATTTTTAGCCGGCACATAGACAAACCCGGTAGCCCCGCTGAATTCATCGTGAAATTCCCGCCGGTTACCGGGATCGAAACCATAGGGGTTGGTGGTCTCCACGTCGATAAGCTCCGTCCCGGTATTGATCGTCACAAAGGCATGATCCCTGGTCAGGATCCCCCGGACCTCCAGTCCCACCGACGATGCAAGGATCGTGTAGAGTACCGCAGAGGAAACACAGTTGTAACGGCCGGAAGCAAAGATCTCGTCAAGCAGGGTCTGGTAGGCGGAATAGGTTTTGAGATACCGGCGGTGCATGAATTCCATAATGTACTCACCCCGTTCCCGGGGCCCCGGGGGCAGATTCTCCCGGGCGCCCAGATCCGCCACCGCCCCGGCAATGATGTCCCGGACGGAACCCCGGTTCCGCCGCCCGCCCTGTCCCGCAGCTTCCGCACCGGAAGCCCAGAGGGCTATCTCCGCCAGGTCCTGCCAGGAGCAGGTTTCGTCAGCGCCCCGGCGGCTGTACTCCCGGGCCTTGGGATCTCCTTCGATATTAGGAAACGAGGAATTTTGGGCTTTCAGGGGCAGGAGAACGAAGAACAAAAGGATCGTCAAAACGCCGGCAAAACGGACAGGACCCTTAGGGGTCCCAAAAACAACGATTGACTGGAGTGCACGGCATTTCATACAATAACTATATTCCCTTTTCACCGGGATAGTAAGATGGTTCCATGGAATTCCGGTTGACGGTTCCATGGGTCCCGGCAGACGGGGCATTTTTACGGAGGCTGCATGGTAAAACCTGACTTCGATCTGATAATCATCGGCGCAGGGCCTGCGGGTCTGACCGCGGCCCAGTACGGCAGCCGGGCCAGTCTGGACGTTCTTGTCATTGAACAGCTTGCCCCGGGAGGCCAGGCGCTGAACATCGATACGCTGGAAAATTATCCCGGGATATTTCCCGAAAAAACAGGGTATGATTTTGCTGAAGACCTCCGCCGTCAGGCTGAAAAATTCGGCGCCCGGTTTCTCAGTGAGACCGTAGTATCCCTCCGCAAAGAGGGAGATGCTTTCATCCTGGGCCTGGGAAACGGCGAAAAAAAGAGCGCCTGCGCGGTGATCCTCGCCACCGGTACAAGGCACCATACCCTGAACATACCGGGAGAGGCGGAGTTCTACGGCCGGGGGGTTTCTTACTGCGCCGTCTGTGACGGGCCCTTCTTTAAGGGGAAAAAGATACTGGTGGCGGGGGGCGGGGATACGGCCTGTGATGAGGCCCAATACCTCTCCCGCCTGTCTTCCCGGGTGATTCTCATTCACCGGCGGGAAAAATTCCGGGCCCAGAAGGCCCTGGCGGAACGGGTGCTGCACAACCCCGCCATTGAAGTTCGATTCAACACCCGGCTGCTGGAGATTCGGGGGGAAAGGCAGGTTGCATCGGTGGTACTGGAACGGACGGATCGGGGGGAGACATACGAGGAAGAGGCGGAAGCGGTGTTTATCTTTGCCGGAGCTTCTCCCCAAGCCTCCCTGGCGCCGGACCTCAAGACCGATGAAAACGGTTACCTGGTGACCGATCAGAGGATGGCCAGTTCCCTGCCGGGGCTTTTTGTGGCGGGGGATGTCCGTTCCAGCCCTTTCCGGCAGGTGGTTGTCGCCGCCGGAGAGGGAGCCGTGGCGGCCCACAGCGCCGCCGCTTACATTGATGCGTTAAAGGATGAAGTCTACCGGTGAGGGGCGCCTGCATTCCCGGGATCGTGCTGGTCCTGGCTCTTTTGTTCTTCCCCGTCTCCGGGAAAGGGCTTGCCGCCCTGCATTTTGATGATCCGGAAGAGGCGGAGGTCCTGGCTGCACGGATCCTCGACCGGATGACCGATGAGGATATCCTGGCCCAGACCTTCATGCTCGGTTGGGTTGGGGCCACCCCGTCGCCTCTCATCATGGACTGGATTCAAGGGCGGAACATCGGCGGGGTGAAGATATTTGGCTGGAATACCGGAGACACCCTGAAGCTGGCGGAAACGGTGGGCGCCCTGCAGAAGACCTCCATGGAAGGGCCCTACGGCATCCCCCTCTTTGTAGCCACCGATCAGGAGGGGGGATGGATTCGGCACGTAAAGGGCGCCACCAGCGAAACTCCGGGGAATATGGCCATCGGCGCATCGGGTTTTCCCCGGGACGCCTACCTTTCGGGCTACTATATTGGCCGGGAACTGGCCCTCCTGGGAATCAACATGAACTTTGCTCCCACGGTGGACCTCTACACAAACCGGGGTTCCACCCTGATAGGCCCCCGATCCTTCGGCAGCGATCCCCGTCAGGCGGGGATTCTGGGGGCGGCCTTTGCGAAGGGCCAGGGAGCGGCGGGGATCATCGCCACAGCCAAACACTACCCCGGCCACGGGGATACGGACCTGGATTCCCATGGAGTGCTTCCCCGGATTGACATCCCCTTTGAGGTGCTCTGGGACCGGGAACTGGTCCCCTACCGAATCCTCGCCCGGGAACGGCTTCCCGCGATCATGAGCGGCCACCTCGCCTTTCCGCAAACCCCCGCAGGGATGGTTCCCGCATCCCTTTCGTCCTGGTTTCTCCGGGATATACTCCGGGAACGTATCGGTTATGAAGGGCTTATCATCACCGACGACCTCATGATGAACGGGGCAACCCTCAGCGCAGGCAGTCTCTCCCGGGCGGCAAAACAGGCCCTGCTGGCGGGCAATGATATCATCATGCTTTCAAAGACCCCTAACCTGGGCGATCCGGTCTGGACAAGTCTCACCGCCGCCATGAGGGAAGATCCCCTGTTCCGGGACCGGGTCCGGGATGCGGCCCTGCGGATACTCACCGCCAAGCTCCGCTACCTGCGGGGGGACAAGGCGGTTCCCCGTATTCCGGACCCGCAGCAGGTTGAAGAGAAACTCCCCGACCCGGAGGGGGCTGCCTTTTTCCTCGACCTTGCGGCCCGAAGCGTCACGGTGGTGAACGGCGCCGATACGGCCGGAATTCCCCTGCGTGCCGAAGATGCGGGAAAGGTTCTCCTGGCAGGACAGTTTATCGATTTTTTCAACGCCGGAAGAAACGCCTATCCCGGGGCCCGTTCCTATTGGTACTCCGACGAATGGCCCGCCGCGGAATTTTTGTATTACGCCGGTGAAGCGGACACGATCATCTTCTGCATTTCCAATGCGGAAGGTTTGAAGCTGCTCAAATTCCTCAGGCCCCTGGGGAAACGGGTGATTCTCTTTTCGGTGTTAAGCCCGGTGTATCTGGAGGAGGCGCCCTGGGTTGACGGCGCTATTGCGGTGTACAGTTACGCGCCGGAATCCTTTGTGGCGGGCTTCTCCGCCCTCCTGGGTAGAATACCCGCCCGGGGAAAGCTTCCCCTGTGATGGATTCTTTCCGTTGGCGCAGGATGAAAAAGGGGGAACATGCCGCCTGTGAAGCCTTTCTGCGGCAGATGGAACCCTACTGTACCACGGCCTGCGCACGATTCCTGCACCTCAACCCCGGCGACGACCAGGTGTGGTACAGCGCCGGTCCCGGAAGAAGAATTGGGGAGCCGGTACCGGCGCTTTTAATCCGGAGCCGTCAGTCCCTGCTTCCGGTATTTAACGGTCAAAGGCTCGTCCCTGCCCCCCGGTTTTTGAGGCTCCTCCCCGGGACGCGGCCCCTCCATGCGATCCAGGGACTGCGGGAGGACGCGGAGCTGCTGGAGGGGGCGTTGCAGCCGGTATACACCGCCATGGATCGGATCGATTACGATCTGATGAGCCTGGATGCGGAACCTGATCCCGAAGCCTTAAACGGACGGCTGCGGATGCTGTTGCGCCGTGGGCCTGCAGGATTACACCTGCGGACCCCCGATATGTCCGATTTGGAAAAACTCCTTCCCCTCCAGACAGCCTATGAGAAGGAAGAGGTGCTGCCCAAGGGCGCCGTGTACAGCCCCCTCTCTTCCAGGCTGTCTCTGGAACAAATAGTCCTCCGGGAACACATGTTGGCGGCAGAACTGGATGGCCGCATAGTTGCCAAGATAAACACCAACGCTGTTTCCTTTACCCGGTATCAACTTGGCGGGGTGTATGTACATCCCGACTACCGGGGGCTTGGCATAGCTACCACCATGACCGCTGCCCTGGTTTTGGAGCTTACCGCCAAAGGCCGGGGGGTGACCCTTTTTGTCAAGAAGCATAACGCCACCGCCCAAACCGTATACCGGCGGCTCGGCTTCAAGACAATCGGGGATTACCGGATATCTTATTACTGAGGCAGGCTCATGACAACCCTTTACACCCGGCTTATCCTCTGCGTCTTTGTGCTCTTTGCCATACCCATATCGATAACGGACATCCGCAGTTACCGTATACCGGATCTGCTGAGTCTGCCCTGTTTCTTCATCATCCTTGCAATTCGGGTCTTTGCCCTTCCGGAATCGCTGCCCGGCCACGGAGGAGCCGCCCTTTTTGGCGGGGTCCTTTTTTTCTGCGTCCGATTAGGCACCCGGGGGCTGGGCATTGGGGACATAAAATTTGCCGCCCTTGTCGGATTGTTCTGCGGCCTCCCGGGGGCGTTTCTGGCCTTTGCCATTGCCGCATTGACGGGAATCGCCGGCGCCCTGGTAAGGCGGCGCCTTTCAACGGAGAATTCCGGACATCCCATTCCCTTTGCCCCCTTCTTAAGCCTTGGAGCGGTGACGGCCTACTGTCTTTCCGGTCTTTTTTAAAAAAATTTAAAATTTTTTTCCTCCGGTAAAAGCAATTTCCACATCCGCATCGTATATATAGTAATCCCTGTGGCAGCAGCGCCGGATCGATGCTGCCAATTCCGGGAAAAATATTCAGGCGGAGGAAAAACAAACATGTCTTACAGGAACTGCATCGTGATCCTCCTTATCCTCTGGGTAAGCCAATCTGCGGCGGCCCAGCGAATCAGGAGCATGGATTTCAGAAATCAATCCATTGTCGATATCCTCATGGTGCTTGCGGAAGCTTCAAACACCTCGATCATTCCTGATGAAACCGTGGATGGAACCGCTTCGTTTCATTTCAGCGAATCAGATTTTGAAGAATCCCTGGCGCTGTTTCTTTCAAACTACAAGTTCTACTACAGGCGGGAGGGAAACATCATCCGGGTGTCCCGAATAAACCTTTCGTGGGACGATGCATCCGGCCGGATCAGCATACAGGGTGACGGCGTGGACATTGAAAAGCTGCTCAGGGCTATGGCAAAAACTATAAAAACTTCTATTCTCTACGATCCTCTCCCGCAGATTGCCATCAGTGTAGCGGTGAATAACCTGGAAGTACAAAAGGCGCTGGAAATATGTATGCTGCGGCTTTCCGGCTATTCCCTTGAAAGAGGGGAGGATTACTATTACATCCGTCGTCTGCCGGCGGATATTCAGGAACGAAACCGGCCCGGCAGAAAATCTGTCGTCCGTTCCGGCGATGCCTATTCTGTCAACGTGGATCAGATTCGCTTTCAGGAACTCCTGGCGGAGTTCTTTGAAAAAGCGGAAAGGGAATATTCCCTGTTAACAAAAACCGACGCCGTGCTGGATAATTGCTATTTTGCGGACAAGGATTTTGAAACCATGCTCCGGCTTATCCTTGAACAGGGCAATGCGGATTATATCCTCCGGAATGATATGTACTATATCGTTGAACTCCAGCGCAGGGATACCCTGAAAAAACTTAAAGAGACCCGCATCATCGGACTGCGTACCCTTTCTGCCCAGGAATTTCCGTCCCTACTGCCTGCAGAAATGGCCGCCGGCAACATCATCAAAATAGACAGGAACAACAACGCCCTGATCCTGACGGGAACGCCGGAAGAGATCAATCCTGTTGTCAATTTTATAGAACAGATCGATCACCCGGCGGATGGGCTGGCCTACCGGCGTTTTGAAATACGGCACCTTAATGCCCGGGATATCATCGGGACTCTCCCGCAAAAGCTGGTTCCCGTACCGCCCGTTCTTGTTCCCGGGGTAAACGCCTTTGTAGCCCTTGGCAGCCCGGAAGGACACGCCGCCCTGGAGGAGTACCTTGCCGTCATCGACAGGCAGGAGGAAACTTATCCTGTCACCCTTAAATACATCAAAAGCGACGAACTCTTCAAGACGCTGCCCCCTTCGGTCACCAGGGAAGATCTGGTCGATTCCGGTTTTCCCAATCTGTTTTTCTTTACCGGAGGACGGGAAAAGCGGGAGGAGTTTCTCCGGGAGCTTGCCCTGATAGATCGGCCAAAACCACAGATTCGCTATGAGTTACTGGTTATTGAATACATGAAAAACAATGAAATAAAAATCGGCAGAAACATCTCCGCCGGGAAAACAGAGGAAAGGCCCGGAACTTCTTTTCTGGGAAATATGTCAAATATTTTCAATTTGAATTTTGATGTGGTGGCAAAATTTGGATATCAGTTTGCGGCAAATCTGAGTATTCAGCTTGGGGAAAACACCGCCCAGGTATACGCCGATACTACTCTGAACGGATTGTCAGGACAGGAGATAAAATTTCAGAACACCGACACCTACCGCTATCAGGAATTCGAGGTCGACGCCGACACCGGCAGCATCACCCGGACAGGAGTCACCCGGGAGATCAGTTCAGGCCTGATCGTAGCACTCAACGGATGGGTTTCCGGGGATGATATGATCACCATGTCCGTCAATGCCACCGTCTCAAAACAGAACAACAACGGCTCGGGAGACGCCGCGGCCATTCCGTCAACATCGGAACGGATCGTAAACACCCATATCCGTACTCCGTCGGGAAAACCGATAATCCTCTCAGGCCTCATGAAGGAAGACGTCAACAGGAACAGAAAAAAGTTTCCCATTCTGGGAGACATCCCCATCCTGGGTTTTCTGTTCCGGGATCAGGGAGACACTAAAGAAAAAACAGAAATTGTTATTTACATAGTGCCGTATATCTGCCGGGATGAAAATGGAGAACAGGATGTATCCCGGCGGATAGAAGGGTATTACCATGCTTTTATTAGAGGGAAACAAGGATGATACAGACAAAGGGTGTCCTGGGCAGATACAGTCCCCTGCCTGAAGGTCCGGATCAGTATCCCGTTGAATTTATCAATTTTAACGGGGTAATAAAACTGCGGGAAAATGAAGACTCCGTGGAGATTGGCATCACCGAAAAAGAACAGAAGGAAACAAAATTCATCTTACAAAATTTTCACAAGAAACATATAAATTTTATTCCCATGGAGGGTGCGGAATTATCCGCCTACCTGGGAAACCGGCTTGGAGAGACCGATGCCCCGGAGAAGGAAGTGTCCCCTGCCATTGCGGATGACCGGGTTCTGTTGGACAAATTGGCGAATGATGCACCGGTGATCAACCTGGTTAACTCCATCTGCATTGAGGGGATCCGTTCCGGCGCTTCAGACATTCATGTGGAGGCTGGCGGAGATGCAATCCGGGTACGGTACCGCATTGACGGGGTGCTGCGGACGGTTCGGACCATTGAAAACAGCCGGTTTCCCGCTATTTCATCCCGCATCAAGATCATGGCCAACCTGAACATCCTGGAACGGCGGCAGCCCCAGGACGGCAGGATCACCGTATCCCTGGGGGAATTTGACGTTGACCTGAGGGTATCAATAATACCGGTGAGCGGAGGAGAATCCATCGTGCTGCGAATCCTGGGACGGCAGTCAGAGGCTTCCACCCTGGCGGAGCTCGGGTTCAGCGCCGGACAGCTTGCCCAGCTCAGACGGATGATCCGGATTCCCCACGGACTGATTCTCCTGACCGGGCCAACGGGAAGCGGCAAAACCACAACGTTGAACGCCATGCTTGGGGAGATCGTATCCGATGCGGTAAAAATAATCACCATTGAGGACCCGGTGGAATTTATTGTCCCCGGGGTAAATCAGATTCAGATAAACGAACAAATAGGTCTCGGTTTTGAGGTGCTCCTCCGCAGGGTGCTGCGCCAGGACCCCAATGTGATCATGATAGGGGAGATTCGGGATTCCGCCACAGCAGAGATAGCCCTGAGGGCGGCCCTGACAGGACATCTGGTGCTGTCAACCCTCCACACCAATGATACGGTTTCGGTGATCCCCCGGCTTATCAATATGGGCATGGAATCATACCTTATCGCATCGGTACTACGGGGCGCAGCCGCCCAGCGATTGGTCCGCCGCCTCTGTCCCCACTGCAAAAAACCCGCGGACCCTTCACCGGAGGATCTCCGGATTCTGCACATGGCCGGGGCCGCGGCGGGGACTCTCTACACCGCCGGGGGTTGTCAAATCTGCGGTTATACAGGCTTCCTTGGCAGAACAGTAGTAGCGGAACTGTTTCAAAGCGATCCCGGCCTGGAGGAATTGATCCAGGGCGGGGGGAAGACCACAGTCATCGCCGCCTACCTCAGGCAGCGGGGCATGGACGGCCTCTTCCGGGAAGGCGTAAAGAAGGCAGCGGAGGGCATCACAACCATTAGGGAAATTGTGCGGGAAATTGTTATTCCCCCGGGAGATGAAGATGGAATACTTCCGCTGTAATATTGAAGAAAGCACGAATCCTGTTTATATCCGCAGACAGGATCCGGAGCGGAACAGGGGGACAGGGCGCCTTGTTTTCCGGAACAGGGGAAACCCTTCAAAAAAAGCCGTCCTCGAATTTACCGAAATGATGGAACTGCTCATCGGTTCGGGCCTCTCCCTGAAAGATGCCCTGGAGGTGTTTACTTCGATTAACGGAAAATCCGCGGCGGGCCTTCTGGGACAGCGGCTTTCCATCCTTATCAGAAAGGGTTTTTCCTTTGCCCGGGCGGTTTCTTCAATGGAGGACGCCTTTTCACCCATATACCGGGGCATGATCGGGATTGGGGATAAGGCCGGATCGGTGGAGGGCATATTTCCGCGGCTCAGTGCATACCTGAGGGATCAAAAAAAACTGCGGGACAAAATTTCCGCAGCCCTGGCCTATCCGGTCCTGGTCCTCGGCGCAGCGGTATCGGGAGGGCTTGGGCTTGTTCTGTTCGTGATCCCAAAACTGGAAGCTGTCTTTGCAGGTTTTGCCGGGAAGGCGGCGGAACAGATACAGGCAAACATCCGCACCGCGGAAATTTTACTCATCGCCCTGCCGGCGCTGTTGATCCTCTGTACAGCAGGATTCCTCCTGGCAAAAAGGGCAGGCAGGACAAATGAAGACTTTGCCTGCTTCAGGGACGCGCTCCTGTTTCGCCTGCCCCTCTTTGGCAGATTCTTCTCTTCCTGGGAAAGCCTTAACTTTACCTTTGCCATGGAGGTTTTAACCGGCGGCGGCGTATCGGTGGAGACGGCGATTGGGGAAGCATCCGGGGTAACAACAAACCATGCTTATCGCCGGGCCCTGAGGAGAGTCCGGGAGAAGCTCATAAACGGCGGCAGCATCACAAAGGCATTTTCAGAGGAAAAGATCTTTCCGGTTTACATGAGCCGGTGGATTGCCGTTGGAGAACGATCCGGAAGAACAGAAAAAATATTCTCCCGGATCCGCATCTTCTTCCAGGAAGAAATAGAACGACAGACCACAGGATTACTGCTGCTCATAGAACCGGCGCTGATAGCCGCCGTGGGGGTATTTATGCTGGCCATGATAACCGGCATTATAGTTCCCCTCTTTTCAATATACGGAAACCTTATATAGGAGGCATCTATGAATATTAAAAACGGACAGGAGAAACACTGTCCCCCTTATCAGGACCCGGCGGGAGGGTGGACCTTTATTGAAACCCTCATCGTAATCGGCATCATACTGGTTTTGACTTCCTCCGTAGGATTCATGGCGGTTAAATACCTGGACCGGGCAAAGGTGGTTACTGCGAAAAGCCAGATAGAAACCTTTGCCCTTTCCCTGGACGCCTATTTCCTTGACTGCGGAGAATATCCCACGGAACTACAGGGCCTGTCCGCCCTTTGGGAAAAACCGGACACGAAGCCGGAAAAAGGAATGTGGAACGGTCCCTACCTGAACAAAGCCGTACCAAGGGACCCCTGGGGGAACGACTATGAGTACCGTTCACCGGGTCATGCCGGTACAGGTTATGACATCAGATCCTTTGGCGGAGACGGACTTGCAGGAGGCGAGGGAAATGACGCGGACATCACATCCTGGGAATGAAGATCAACACAATCGCCATCACCGGTTCAACAGTTTGTTTCACGGAGAACGGCGGCCGGAAGGGGGCTTTGTTTTACTCGACGCCCTGCTGTGCCTCTTCATCACCGGCATCGCGGCGCTCCTGGTCCACGGAAGCATAGAAGCGGCGGGGAAGGCAGCTACCGGCAGGATCGCCGCAGCGGTCAGGCTGATTGAGGAACGGAACACCCTGGCCGGCGGCACCGGGGACGGGCCGCTTTCCGGAGGGAGGGCGGCAGATGAATAATCTGCGGAAACGTCCCCCGGGGATACGGCCGGAGCGGGATAGTACAACGGAGAAACCGTCACAGGAAGGGGGATTTACCATACCGGAGGTCCTGACCGGACTCTGCATTACCAGTCTCTGCATGTTTACCCTTTCCGGCCTGCTCTCCTCCTCCACCGGACTCTTTACCCGGGCCCGGGACAGGATCTTGACGGCGGTGACCCTCATCAGGGCGGACACCCGGATCCGCGCCGGGATTGGGGCTGTTGTTATTCCCTATTGGGAACGGAGACCGGGCATCATACAAACGCCTGCCGGGGAGGAGATTATCATCCCCTGGTATGGGGGCATCCGGGAACACACCCTGAGCTTCAGGATCGAAGAAGGCCGGCTTGTCATGGAGACCAGGGATCACCGGGGCCAGGAACGGAGCATCATCTGGGAATCGGCGGACCGGATCGCCATGACCTTGCTGGAGGATGAAAACCAAATATTCCGGGGCATTGGCTTTAGCTTTACCCGCTCCGGTTCAACATTTCATTCGCTGGCATATTTTTCATGCACCCCCCTTGCAGGAGGAGGACCATGAAAAACCACAGCAGCGCCGGTTTTGCATCACTCCAATTCCTCTATGCACTTTTCCTGCTTTCCGCACTTGCCGGCGGGCTTGGGTATTGCCTTGCGCCGCTTATCAGGGCGGAGGAGAGGGCAAAGGGATACAACAGGGAATATGCGGCGGCAAAGATCATTCAGGAGAAGGTTCGAGCCGCCCTGGCATCCGATCCCAGTCCCGGCGGCAATGGGCCGGACGATCCGGTCTGGACCCTGAACGGCACAACCGAAGACGGCTGTACCATTACCATAAACCCTGTTTCGGACCGTCTGAATCCAAATTTTATCCGAAAAAATATCTTTGAAAAAACAGCCCTTTCCCGCTTGTTCAGACCGGGTTTTACGGCGGATGATCTGCAGCAGTGGAGGGAAGACCATGGCCTTTCCCTGTCTGCCGCCGCCTATCACCGCTTTTTTGACGACGGGGTTTTTGAACAATACTTTTCCTGCTATGGCTGGGCAAATATTAATCTGATCGATGAATTTGCCGCCCGGACGCTTGTGTCTTCCCTGACCGGTTCGGAACACGCCGCCGAATCGATCCGGCAAAGGATAGAAACCCTGCTCATTAACCGGACCCGGGCAGACCGGGAATCCCTTGCATCGATCCTCGGCATCCATTACGGAGACCTCTTTCCTCTGATTAACACGGAACCCCTGATGAACGTCAATTTTATCGATTCGCTGCTGCTCAAAGAACTGATCGCCTATCCGGATTACAAAATAAGTTCCCCGGAAACACGGTGGCAGGAACTGATAAATCTCCGCACCGCAGGAATTCCGGACAGGGAAAAACTCTCCCTTATCCTGGGGACCGGTACAGACAATCCCCTTCTCCAATACCTGGGGTGTATAACCTGGTTTTGGGAGGTCCGCATAGAGGGCAGGGAGCTTTCCTGCCGGGCGGTGATATGCAGATTACCGCGGGGTGCGGCGGATCAAAACGGACCGGGGGAATACATCATCATTGAAGAGAGGTACTATTGATGTTATTAATTTCACCTGAAGAATTCCCGGTATTTTTGCTGGATATTCCCCGCTTAAAGGCACAACCGCCCGGGCTTATCATAGAGTCCCATCTGAAGAATCTCTACCCCGGCGATCCCCGGGATACGGAATTTGACTATTATATCCGCCCCGTCAGGGGAAGGAAGGCGCAGGCGCCCCGTTACCGGGCCATTGTGTTTGTCACCTCCCGGGTAATACGCAGCATCCGTACCAAGCAGGACAAAACCCTTTTCCCCGGCATTTTCTTTATGATCCTGGCGGCCCGTATGGCAAGACGAAAAAAAACCGGCATAAAGACACAACTGGTCCTGCTCCTGACGGAGGACTGGCTGGAAGCGGCCCGGTTTGAAAACGGAGAGGTTACGGGCTATTCCTCCGCATCCTGGACCGCCGGGGAGCAAGACGGAATTCCGGCGGGCCTTATACCGTCTCTGTGCGGCAGCCTCGAAGGGGAAAAGGACGGGTTTTCGGTAAGCGCCATACTCAGGGAACCGCCGCACGGCGCCCTCCAATCATTGCTCTCTGCCCGGGAACTCAAGGGTATCCCCGTCAACACCCTGGAATTCAGTACCCTTGCGGCGGGGTTACGGGGAAAAAAGTACGCCGTCTTTAACGGCAGAAAGCAGAGAAATCCCGGACACGCCGCCCTTGCCGGTCTTGTTCTTTGCCTGGGGATTCTGTTCTTTCCGCTGCGCTCCCTTTCCCTGCGGTACGAAGGGATCCTCTCCCGTGTCAAAGACGCCCACACCGAAAAACTGGAAGCCCGTGAATCCGCAAACCGGTATGAACAGCAGATTACAGAAATACTCAGCCGCACACAAAACAATCAGGGGGTCTTTTACCGGAATTTCTACCGGATCATCTGTGTTCTGGAATCATGCCTTAAGGGCGCCTGGGTACGATCCCTGTCGCTGGGGGAAACAAGTTTTAACCTGGATGCGGAAGGCGCCGATTCCCTGGGAGTGGTACACGCTCTGGAATCCTCCCCCTGTTTTTCCGGCATGGTTCTGCACCAGGCATCTCCCTCAAAGATCCGGGCAGAACAATTTATAATTTCAGGAGATATTATTCATGAAAGATAGATCCGCCACGGTCATAACAATATCCGGCCTGTGCCTTGCGCTGCTGCTGGCGGCCGGCAATGCCGGTGAACTGATCCGGCTGTACAAAACCCACAGATCGATCCGGCATTACCGGGAGGCTGCGGAACGCATCCCTTCTGTTCCGGAAAGGCAACTGTCGGATCTCAGGGACAGGCTGACGGCGCTGGAACAAAACCCCTCCGGGGCGGAGGATCAGGCTGACGCGCCGCGGCCTGCCGGCGAAACAGTACGTTCACTGCTGCGGCATCACGTCATTCAGGTTGAACGTCTGAGGATAAGCGGAAAGGGAAGCGATGAAACGGCAGAATTTGCGCTTCGTTGCAATCCGGTTCAGTTTTTCAGTTTTCTTGCGGAGGTCCAAAACAGTTCTTCTGTTAACATCAGCAGTATAAGTATCAAGCCGTCCGCCGGCTCCTCCCTTGCAGATATTACCCTGCGGGTGAAAAACGGCAGCGGCATTGCCGGGAAAAAACCGCCGGAGCAGAGGGGCCTTGCCGATCCCCGGATCCTCGCCCGCTCTTTCCATCCGCCCCGTCCCGCGGAAAAACCGGTTCCGGCGGACATCCCCGGCAGAACGGAGGATGAAAGCCCGCCTCCCCTGCCCCCCTCCAAACCGCTGGAAAACCAGGTAACCTTCCTGGGCATAATCCGGGACAGCGATAATGCCGAATGGCTCTATGTAAAGGAACGGGAATCCGGCCGGATACTCAGAATTGGTACCGGTACGGATTCAGAAGGAGAAAACCGCCTCATAAGCGCCGCAGCGGATCACTATGTTGTCCAAATCGGTGAAACACAATTTATTGCAGGGAGGACCCATCCATGAAAAAATGGAAAATCACAGCCGTACTTTTTGTTGCCATCCTGGCATCCTGTACCTCTTTCCCCTCAAGAAGATACCGTGAACAGGCCCTCTACGGCATGATCTACGACGGGGACAACAAACCGGTACACAACGCAGCGGTATACATAAATGGTAAACATATCGTGTCAAGCGATATTCAGGGCCATTTCACTATTCCGGATATCAAACCCAAATTGCAGTATACCGTTACTGCACGGAAAGAAGGATATGAAGAACTTCAACTGGAGGTCTCCTTTCCGGACCCGTCATACATACTGTATCTGCACATGGTTTCTGCGGCGCAGCTTCTAACCAGGACCGGAGAGGCCATGCTGAAAAAAGACTGGCAATCTGCCGAAAGCTTTTTAACACGGGCTCAAAACGCAGGGGGCGATCCCGGAGAAACCGGTTTTTTACAGGGGGTTCTCCTCTTCAACCGGAACCTGTACAGGGAGGCCCTCTCCGTCCTCATCCCCATCACGGAGACAAACAGAAACGCCCCGTACCTTTTTCTCTTTATCGCCGATATTTATCAATTCCATTTGGAAGATCCGCGATCCGCCCGGTTTTACCTGAACAAATTTCTGGAACTGCGGTACGATCCTGAAGTTGCCCGGCGGAAGGAAGAAACGGAAAAGGATGAAGCGCCGGCTGCGGAAGGGTAGGGGCGCCGCAGGCCGGCCATAACGAAGGGCTAAAAAAAGCCCGTACTGGGCGAAAGCTCTGTACGGGCCGTCACGCTGATCAAGCGCGGTCAGGAAAAGAGTGGAAAGTCGTAATGCCGTCTATGGTTACGGTGAGGCGGTAGATGGTGTAGCTTTTTGCGTCCTTGACGCAGGTCCAGGCGATTAGGTTTGCCCCGGGGTAACCGGTCACCGTAACCTTTTCCGTAATATGCCGATCTGCCGCCGTACCTCCTCCGGGGCAGGTCCTCCGGAAAGCTTCCGGGCGGCCACGGAGGCGGCAGGGCTTAGCGCCTGGTACACATCCGCCTCAAAGAGCTCCGACCGCTCCCGGAGTTCCGGAAGGCTCCGTTCCGCAATGCTCCGCTGCCCCGCAGCGATACAGTCCCGGACCACCCGGGCGGTGATTTCATGGGCCTTCCGGAAGGGGAGACCCCTGCGGACCAGGTACTCCGCCCCGTCGGTGGCATCCAAAAACCCGCGGGTACAGGCAGCCTCCATCCGCTCCGTGTTAAAGGCCGCGCTTTCCATCATCCCCCGGAACATCCGGAGGCAGGCTAAAACCGTATCCAGGCTGTCAAAGAGGCTTTCCTTGTCTTCCTGAAGGTCCTTGTCGTAGGCATAGGGAAGTCCCTTGAGCAGGCTGAGAAGGCCGACCAGATTCCCCGTGGTCCGCCCCGCCTTGCCCCGGATAAGCTCCGCAAAGTCGGGATTCTTCTTCTGGGGCATGATGGAGGAACCGGTGCTCCAGGCTTCCGCCAGGTTGATAAAGCCGAATTCCTCACTGGCCCAGAGGACCACGTCTTCACAGAAACGGGAGAGGTGGATCATGGTGATGGCGCAGGCCCCCCCAAGCTCCAGAGCAAAATCCCGGTCCGCCACCGCATCCATGGAGTTGAGAACCGGCTCCCGAAAACCCAGCGCTTGGGAACTAAAATCCCGGTCCAGGGGCAGGCCGGAACCCGCCAGGGCCCCCGCTCCCAGGGGACATTCGTCAAGCCGTTCAAGGGCATCGCTGAAACGGCCCAGATCCCGTTCAAGTCCCGCACACCAGGCCGTCAGGTGGTAGCCCAGGGTTACCGGCTGGGCGCGCTGGAGGTGGGTATAACCGGGCATCACCGAGTTCAGATGCTCTTCCGCCTTGTTCAGGAGGGCCCTGATGGTCTCCGCAAGCTCCCGCAAGAGTTCCGGTACGATCCTTTTAAGGTAGAGCCTGAAATCAACCGCCACCTGATCGTTCCGGCTCCGTCCCGCATGGACCATCCGGCCCGTATCGCCCAGGCGTTCCGTCAAAATTCCTTCTATAAACGAATGAATATCCTCAGCCCCGGGATCGATGGGCAGCTTCCCCGCTTCAAGTTCCTCCTCCAGACGGGCCAGCTCTGCGTCCAGGGCGGCGGCGGTATCCGCCGGGATTATCCCCTGCCGTCCCAGCATGGCCACATGAACCCGGCTCCCGGCAATATCCTCCCGGACAAGACGGCTATCCACCGCTATGGAGGACTGGAAGGCAAAGGCCTCCGCCCCGGGTTTTTCCGCAAGCCGTCCTGCCCAGAGAACCCCGGCGGCGGCCTGTTCATCCCCATGATCTTTCAAAGAAACAAACCTCCCTTCGGTTAACCCGCCGTCCCCTTGGATTTGGCATCCGGTTTAGCCGCAGGCTTCTTTGCCGCCTTCCCCAGGCCCTTTTCCATCAGGGCCCTTACCAACACGGAGAGACCGTAGAGCCGGATAAAGCCCCGGGCATCGGCGTGGTTGTAGAGTTCCCCCGTGGTAAAGCTGGCTATGCTGGCGTTGTAGAGAGACCAGGGTGAAGAGACCCCTGCGGAGGAGACAGACCCCTTGTAGAGTTTAAGCCGCACCGTACCCGTAACGGTTTTCTGGGTGGCGTCCACAAAGGCGGCAAGACTCTCCCGCAGAGGGGTGAACCAGAGGCCCCCGTAGATGAGTTCCCCCATCTTCTGGGCGACCTGCTGCTTAAAGGCATAGGTTTGCCGGTCCAGACAGATATGCTCCAGTTCCTGATGGGCGTAGTAAAGGATGCTGCCCCCGGGGGTTTCGTAGACCCCCCGGCTCTTCATCCCCACCACCCGGTTTTCCACCAGATCCACCAAACCTACCCCGTGGGCGCCCCCTATGCTATTGAGGGTCCGGATAAGGGCCACCCCGCCCGGCTTCCTGCCGTTTACCCCTATGGGGATGCCCTTTTCAAATTCAATTTCCACATACTCCGGTTTATTGGGGGCCTTTTCCGGAGGCACCGTCATCTTGAGCATCCGTCCCAGGGAAGGTTCGCAGGAAGGATCCTCCAGTTCCAGGCCCTCATGGGAGATATGCCAGAGGTTGTCGTCCCGGCTATAGGAATCCTTCTTCTTCATGGGCACGGGGATCTTCCGTTCTTCCAGATAGGCGATCTCCTCATCCCGGCTTTTCAGGTCCCATATCCGCCAGGGGGCGATGATCTCCATGTCCGGCGCCAGGGCCATGATCCCCAGATCAAAACGGACCTGGTCGTTCCCCTTTCCGGTGGCGCCGTGGGCAATGGCTACCGCCCGTTCCCTGCGGGCATATTCCACCAGCACCTTGGCAATAAGGGGCCGGGCCGTGGAAGTTCCCAACAGGTACTTATCCTCGTAAAGGGCGTTGGCCTTGAGGGCAGGCCACACATAGTCTTCCACGTATTCCTCTTTAACATCCGCCACATGACAGGAGAGGGCCCCCGTATCAAGGGCCCGTTGTTGAATGACCTTCCAGTCCGCCTCCTGACCAACATCTACACAGACCGCCACAATGTCGCAGTCATAATTTTCCTTAAGCCAGGGGATGATCACCGTGGTGTCCAGTCCGCCCGAATAGGCAAGAACAATTTTCTTTTTCATCGGCAACTCCAGGTTTATGGGTAAAAAGGCTGCCCTATTATAGCAGGAAGAAAAAAGAAATGCTATGCAAAATCTTGGAAAAACCGGAGATAATCAGTATATTAAAAAAAGCATCCTGAACATACACCGTAATATACTTCAATAATATACAGAAAATTACCTCTGCATCTCTAAAAAATTTAGTATGTTTTAAGGGGATGCATTTTGGAGGAAAGTGAAACGAAAATACTGACGATAAAAGAAAATCATTGGCCCTTTCTTAGCGGCAGCGTTATAAAATATATTGGCCTGGCCTTGATGGTCATGGATCACCTGCATCAGATGTTTTCTGCCCAGGGGATACCGGATTGGTTCAGTTGGTTCGGCCGTCCGGTGGCAACATTGTTTCTCTTTCTCTGCGCGGAAGGTTTCTATTATACCAGGAGCAAAAAACGATACATACTGCATATCCTTGCAGGATTCCTGTTTATGACCGCCGCCAACATGCTCCTTTCCCGTCTTATGCCCCTTGAGACGGTGGTATTGACCAACAACATATTCGGCACCCTCCTTATGGCGGTCTATTACATGTGGATGATCGACATCTTCCGAAAGGGTATCAGGGAGAAGAAGACCGGTCCCATCTTCCTTGCCGCCGGGGGAATGCTCCTGCCCTTTGCCGTGAGCATGGCGATGATCGCCGCCATAAACGCTGAAAACCGTTTAGCAGTAATACTGCTGCTCTTTCTGCCCAATCCTATTACCGTTGAAGGCGGATTTGTCCTTGTCTTCATGGGGATTCTGTTTTATCTGCTGCGGAATTGGAGACTCGCCCAGGCCGCTGTGATATTGGCCGTCAGCATCCTTACATGGTTTGGCGGACAAGAGGCCCAGTGGCTTATGGTTGCCGCCATTATACCGGTCCTTTTATACAACGGACAGCGGGGCCGGGGCAACAAATACTTCTTTTATATCTTCTACCCAGCCCATATTTACCTCTTTTACATCATTGCCTGGCTGATAAGATAGGCCCCTTCCCAAACCGGTACGGCCTTAGCGCCGGAATTTCCGGTCTGTACCGCCATGGATTGTTTCCATTAATCCGGTCAAATGACAACAGAGATTCAGGCTTCCGCATCTTTGGCACGCAATACCGGTTTGTCGTAATCCCCGGGGGGCAGGTAGCCCAGCAGGACAATGCAGGTCGCCGCAATGGAACTGATCCCCAGGCCTTCCCGCAGGGCCCCGTCCTTGGGTTCGGTTTCATACTCCCCCCGGTATTCGGGATCATAGACGATGCAGGGCACGGGGTTAAGGCTGTGGCTGGTCTTTGCCTTGGGGCTGCCGTCTTCCTTACGGACCACCTCTCCGGTCTTTTTGTTGTGTTCAAACATGTCGTCGGAGTTGCCGTGGTCTGCGGTGATCACCATAAGCCCCCCGGCCTCCTCCACCGCTTTGGCAAGGCGGCCAATCTGGATGTCCATCCCCTCCATGGAGCAAACCACCGCCTGGTACACCCCGGTGTGGCCTACCATGTCGCCGTTGGGGTAGTTAAGCCTGATAAAGTCGTATTTTCCCGAGGAAATAGCCTTGAGGACCTCATCGGTGATCTCGGCGCACTTCATCCAGGGCCGCTGCTCAAAGGGGACCACATCGCTCCTGATCTCCACATAGTCTTCCAGTTTGTCATCGAATTTACCGGTCCTGTTACCGTTGAAGAAGTAGGTAACATGACCGTACTTCTGGGTTTCCGATATGGCCAGGGTGCGTACCCCGGTGGCGGCCAGGTATTCACCCATGGTCCGGTCAATGGCGGGGGGGCTTACCAGGTAGCGCTTTGGCACGTGGAGGTCCCCGTCGTATTCCATCATCCCGGCATAACAGATTCCGGGCCGGCGGCCCCGGTCAAATTTGTCAAACCTATCTTCCTCAAAAGCGGCGCTTATCTCCAGAGCCCTGTCCCCCCGGAAGTTAAAGTAGACAACCGAATCTCCATCCAGGATAGGACCGATTGGCTTCCCCTCCCGGGCCACCACAAATTCCTTGAGATCCTGATCGATGATCCCGGGGATCTCCTTCCGGAAGGTCTCCACCGCCTCCCGGGCGTTTGGAAACTGCCGGGCCTCACCGTGAACGTGGGTTTTCCAGCCCCGTTCCACCATGGCCCAGTCTGCACCGTAACGGTCCATGGTGATCCACATCCGGCCGCCCCCGGAGGCTATCCGGGCATCGAAACCGCCGGCATCACCCGCGCTTTGACATTCTTCCTTGAGAAACGCCTCAAAGGGATCCAGGTACTCCAGGGCGCTGGTCTCCCCCACGTCCCGTCCGTCAAAAAGCACGTGGACCCGGACCTTTTTGATTCCCTCTTTTTTCGCCTGCCGGATCATGGCCTTGAGGTGATCCAGGTGGCTGTGGACGTTGCCGTCGGAAAAGAGCCCGATAAAGTGCAACGTACCCTTAGCCCCGGATGCGCCGGTTATATTGGAAACGATCTCCCGCCAGGCGGCGCCGGTGAACATGGCCCCCTTGGCGATGGAGGCGGAAACCAGGGCGGCCCCCTGCTCAAAGACCCGGCCGCAACCCATGGCGTTGTGCCCTACCTCGCTGTTGCCCATATCATCGTCCGAGGGGAGGCCAACCGCCTTTCCATGGGCCTTCAGTTTGGCGTGGGGACTCTTCGCCTTGATGGCATCCAAATGGTACATCTTGGAATCGGCCACCGCATCGCCTTCCGTATACTTACCGTATCCTACGCCGTCCATGATGACGAGCACCACCGGGCCGCGGCGGCCCTTCCAAGCGGGATTCTTCTTTAAGGCTTCCACCGGGAACTCCTTTGCTATGATTTCTGAAAACCCAGGGGGGGGAGGTAAAGGCCCGAGGTTTTTACATCTTTTCTTAAGTATATCGAAAACCGGAAGAAGAGAACAGCCGGTTGGGATAGAAATTTATACACAGGGAAACAGAAATGGACATGTTAGTGAAAATAACTTATTCTGGAAACGGAGGGATTGTTGAAAAATCTACGGAAGTATCTACAGTCTATCGTCAGGGATCTGGCCGGCCTTGGAGGAAGGGCCATCCGGCGTCTGCAGCGCTCCCAAAAATCCCGGTCTCCCCTGGCGGATCATCTGCTGGCGGATGCCCTGCGTCTGGCGGAGATGCCCTCTCCAACAGACAGGGAAGAACGGCGGGCCGCTTTTGTCCTGGAACGGCTGAAAAACCTGGGGATCACCCCCCGGGTGGACCCGGAGGGCAACATTCTGGCATGGATCCGTCCGGAGGCCCCCTCCGATAAACCACCCCTCCTCCTCTTTGCGGATCTCGGTTCCCGGCGTTGGCATCCCCTGGAAAGTCTCTCCCGGCTGGACGCGGAATTTGCCCGGGGCGCTGGCCTGGCGGATATTCTCGGCGCCGCTGCCCTCCTGTCCGTGGCGGAGCGGCTGAATTTTCCCGGTATGGAGAACCGCCGGAACATCCTCCTCCTCTTTGCCGCCCGTTCCGGGGACGATCCTGCGGACAAGCTTTTTTTACCCTTCATTGAAAAGTCCTCCGAACGCCCCTTTGCGGCCCTGGGCATCCGGGGGCTCCGCCTGGGAACCCTGACAACCCAGTCCCGGGGAACCTGCCGGATGGAGATCTCCCTCACGCAGGAACGGTCATCCGGCCGGGGAACCGTGGCGCCATCCGCGGTGGTGGATACCCTGCTTTCCGTAGCCAGCCGGCTTTCAGGGATCACCTGGGACAGCAGCGGCCTCACCCGGCTCTACATCCGCCGCATAGAGGCGGCAACTACCTTTGGCCGCTATCCTACCGAGGCGGCGCTGGATGTGGAACTGGAATCATCCGACAGGGCGCTCCTGGAAATGGCCGTCAATACCGTCAGGGCCACGGTTGAAAATGCCGGAATCCCGGGACTACGGATCGATCTGCAGATCAGATCCGGCGTACCCGTGGGGGACCCGGCGGTCAGCGGGAAACTGATGAACACCCTGCTGGGAATCATGAAGGAACAGCGGATAAAGATTACCGAAGAGCAGGGCGCCGATATTTCGGCCATCCTTTCCAGCCGGGGGATCCCCGCCATCTCCCTGGGGATCGCCCTGGGGGAGGAAGGCCGGGAACAGGATACCATTGAGATCAACTCAATTGAATGGGGGCGGCGGTTACTGGAAACGGTCATTCTCCGGTTAAGCGGAGGGGAACAATGAAACCGGAAGACGACGATCTCCTGAGCCGGACTTGGCATCATTCCCGGTTTCAGGATCTCCACCGTCTGGTGGAGTTAAAAGAACAAAAGGGCCTCAGTATTTCCCTGGCTTTCCCCACCCTGAATGAGGAATCCACCATTGGCAAGGAGATTCTGGTGCTCAGGACGGAACTGATGGACCGTTACCCCCTGGTGGATGAAATAGCGGTGATCGATTCATCATCCCGGGATCACACCCGGCAGGTGGCGGAACGCTTCGGTGGACAGGTCTACACATCCAGGACGATCCTCCCCAAATACGGCTCCTACCGGGGAAAGGGGGAGAATCTTTGGAAGAGCCTCTATGTGCTCAAGGGGGATATCATCGTCTGGGTGGACGCGGACATATCCAACATAGCCCCCAAATTCGTCTACGGCCTCATCGGTCCCCTGCTGGAGGATGACCGTATTGGTTATGTTAAAGCCTTCTACGAACGGCCCATCCGGGCCTCTTCAGAGCTTTCCCCCTCCGGAGGCGGACGGGTTACGGAGATCCTCGTGCGGCCCCTCTTTTCCTTCTTTTACCCGCAGTTGGCCCGGCTGGTACAGCCCCTCTCCGGGGAATACGCCGGCCGCCGGAGCCTGCTGGAAAAACTGCCCTTCTCCGTGGGCTACGGCGTAGAGTTAGGGCACCTTATCGACATCCTTCACCTGGAGGGAATAGGCGCGCTGGCCCAGGTGGATCTGGACACCCGGATACACCGGAATCAGAGTACCCCATCCCTGGGCAAGATGTCCTACGGGATCCTCAACACCTTTTACTTCCGGGCAGAAAAATACGGCGCGGCAAAGCTGATCCGGGAACCGGGGTCCCGGTACATCACCCTGGAACGGCAAAACGGACAACACCATGTGCGGCTGACGGAGATCCCTTCCGTAGAACGGCAGCCCATGATCGAGGTCCCCGAATACCGGGAGAAGTTTAAGAAGCGCACAGAAACAACATGACCCCATCCGATGCCCCGGCGGGCGGACCGGAACGGTGCGCAGGGCCGTACCCGGGTTTATGCAAAGGGATTCTCGGTACAGTAGAGGATCCCCTTGGGCCGGTTATAGGCGATGTCCGGTATCCCCAGGTAATCAAATACCGTGTAGAGGGCCTTGCCGTATTTGCCAAAGGCCACCGCCCCGTGGTGGGGGTAGTGTTTGGCGATGAGTACATGCCGGTAGAAGCGGCCCATTTCGGGGATGGCAAAGATCCCTATACCCCCAAAGGAACGGGTCGGCACGGGGAGCACCTCCCCCTGGGCGATATAGGCCTGTAGGGCGCCGTCGGGTCCGCCGTGGAGGCGGTAAAAGGTGATAGGCCCGTTTTCGATGTCCCCCTCCAGGGTGCCCCGGGTAAAGTCCGGCGTGCCGCCATTTTCCAGGGTCCTGTTCTGGATAAGCTGGAATTTCAGGGCAGTGTTTTTCTCTTTTTTGAGTTTGCAGATGGGGGTGTTTCCGCAGTGGAATCCCATAAATACGTCCTGCAGGGTGTACTGGTATTTGCCCCGGATATCCGCCTGGTAGAGGTCCAAAGGGACCGAGTTGTTGATATCCAGGAGGGTCACCGCATCCCCTGAGACACAGGCCCCGATGTATTCACTGAGGGCGCCGTAGATGTCCACCTCACAGCTTACCGGGATGCCCCGGGAGGCGAGGCGGCTGTTGACATAGCAGGGTACAAAGCCGAATTGTCCGGGAAAGGCGGGCCAGCACTTGTTCGCAAAGGCGGTGTACTGCCGGGCGCCCCGGTGGGCCTCCGCCCAGTCCCGGAGGGTTATCTCAAACTGGGCCAGCTTGGGGAGCAGATCGGGGAACTGGTTCCCGCCGCCCAGTTCCTCGGCCATGTCCTTTGCCGTGCCGGCTATCCGGCTGTCATCCTTATGGGCCTTGAAAGAAACCAGGAGATCCAGTTCGGAATTTTCCTCGATCTCCACCCCAATGTCGTAGAGCCCTTTGATGGGGGCATTGCAGGCAAAAAAGTCCTGGGGCCGGGGGCCAAAGGTGATGATCTTGAGGCCGGCAAGCCCCAGGAGGGCCCGGGCTACGGGGATAAAATCCGCCGCCATGTCCGCAATATCGTCGGGCGTGCCCACGGGGTATTCGGGGATCACCGCCTTGATTTTACGGAGCCCCAGGTTGTAGGAACAGTTGAGCATACCGCAGTAAGCGTCCCCCCGGCCATTGATAAGGTCCTTGCCCGTATCCTCCGCCGCGGCAGCGTACATCACCGGACCGTGAAAGCGCCGGGCGATCAGGGTCTCCGGAGTTTCGGGCCCGAAATTCCCCAGGAATACGATCAGGGCGTTACAGCCCGCGGCCTTTACCTCCTCCACCGCCCTGAGCGCGTCCCGCTCGTTTTCCACCGTGGTTTTAGCTTCGTAGATCGAAATACCCTTGTTTCCGCAGGCCGAAACAAGGGCGCTCCGGCGGTTCTCCGACAGGGAAAGCACAAAGCAGTCCCGGGAAACCGCAATTACCCCTAATACAACTTCAGGAACATTCTGATTCATGACAACCTCTCTTGTATAGTAATTGGGATACCCGTATTGTGGGAGTCTCCCCCGGAATTGTCAAGAGAAAATATTAAACCGGTGAAACGTTGAACTGGGAAACTAAAAACAGTATGCTCTATTTTAGAGGATAAAAAATTTTCATATTTATGATTCTGAAAACCGGAGAGAAGATTGATGAAACATTTTAAGCGTTTATTGATTTTTTGTATTATTCTGGGAGTTGTGCTTTTCCCCGAACCGGTTTTTGCGCAACGGCGTAAGCTTACCATCAAGCTGGCGTCCCTGGTCCCTGAAAAGACCCCCTGGGGGACGGCGCTGAACCGGATGGCCGCCGAATGGGGAGCCGTTACCAATGGTGAAGTAGAGTTGCTGATATACCATAACGGTGTTGCGGGAAGTGAAGGGGATGTGCTGCGTAAACTCAAGGGAAACCAGATTCAAGCGGCGATTTTAAGTTCCTTTGGGTTAAATTCCATCACCTCCAATAACGAAATAATGACCATTAGCTGTCCCTTCCTCATTAGAAACAACGCGGAACTGGACCTGGTCCTGAACGACTTGAAACCGGAACTGGAAGAGCGAATCAACCGGGAGGGGTTCTTTACCCTGGCGTGGTCAAAGGCGGGCTGGGTTAGATTCTTCTCCAAGGCGCCGGTTTTTGTTCCCGCAGACCTGAAGCGGCAAAAATTGGGGATCAACGAACAGGAACCGGCCTTGATGGACGCCTTTAAGGCCATGGGGTATCAACTGGTTCCGGTAGCTATGAATCAGGTGCTGGTATACCTGAACGGCGGCATGATAGACGCGGTATACCAGAGCCCCATTAATGTGGGGGGCCTGCAAATTTTCGGGATAGCAAAAAACATGGCCTCCATCAACATTGCCCCCTTTATGGGGGGCATTGTCATGAATCAAACTGCCTGGCGGGCCATCCCGGAGCGGCATAAGCCTGCGTTGCTGCGGATAGCCAAACGGCTGGAGGCGGAACTGGACACCTCCATTCAACAGCTTGAGGCGGAGGCCATTGCAACCATGCACAGATACGGCCTCATAATCAATGAGCTGAGTCCGGTCCAGGAACAGATCTGGTATGATGATGTGAACCGGATTATTCCTTCGCTTTTGGATACTACCTTTAACCGGGAGCTTTACAGGCGGATTGAAACCCTGCTCAAAGCCCACCGGAGCGGGCAATAGTATGGGCAAGAGGAATTCACTGCTTCTGATCATTGAAAGGGGAATCTGCTATTTTTCCCTTATCTGTCTCGTCCTGCTCCCCGGGACGGAATCTTTTCTCAGGGTGTTCTTTCATTCCCGAGTGCCCGCTTCCCCGGGACTCATCATCCATCTGCTGCTAATCCTGGGGCTTCTCTCCGGGATGATCGCCACTGCGACGGGGGATCATCTTTCCATCGGACTCTTGCAGTACAGCGGTAATGAAAAAACAAAGAGGAGCTTTGCGGTTGTTTCCGGCCTCCTTTCGTCCTTTACGGTCACGATTTTCGCCTGGTGTTCGGTTTCCTTTGTTAAAGTATACCTCTCCCCTCCGCAGATAATAGGTTTTATTCCGGATCAGGTTTTTGCCCTGGTTTTGCCCATAGGTTACGCCGTGATGGCCTTCCGTTTTGCCCGGCTGACCCCCCTCCAGGGAAAGGCCCGGATATTCCCGGTTCTGGCGATCCTCCTGGGGACGGTCTGTTCCCTGCCGGTGATCTTCAAATTTCTTTGGGGCTTTGATACCCCGGATGCCGCTTTCAGGATAAGCGATGGGTTTTTTACCCTGGCATGGTATCTCAAAATCCCAATTCTGATAGTCCTTATCCTGGCGGCCCTGGGGGGAACCCCCCTGTTTGTGGTTATCGGGGCGGCGGCGCTGATCCTCATCCAGGGTTCCGGGGGAGAGATGGATGTGGTCTCCAATCAGGTGTATACGACCCTTACCCAAAACAGTTTTGTCTCCATCCCCCTCTTTACCCTGACGGGTTTTTTCCTTTCGGAGAGCAAAGCCGGGGAGCGGCTCCTGGCCACCTTTAAGAGTCTCTTTGGTTGGTTTCCCGGGGGGATCATCATTGCGGCGGTGTGTATGTGCGCCTTTTTCACCTCCTTTACCGGGGCTTCAGGGGTAACCATCCTGGCTCTGGGAGGGATCCTCTACACGGTGCTTTCAGAAAACACCGCCTATTCGCCGAAGTTTTCCATCGGCCTCCTCACCGCCTCGGGGGGTATCGGCATCCTCTTTCCTCCAAGCCTGCCCCTCATCCTGGTAGGAGCTACCACCCGGACCAATACGATCCACCTCTTCCTGGGGGGCTTATTGCCGGGTCTTGTCCTGGTGGGAGGGACTATCCTCTTTGGGATTATCATCTCGGTTAAAACCAGGGTTCCCCGGGAGCCTTTCCGGATAAAAAAGGCGGGGGCAGCCCTGAAAACCTCGCTCCCGGAGATCCTCCTGCCCTTTTTGCTTATTGCGGGGTATTTTTCCGGGATCTTCTCCCTGGTAGAGATAGGCGCCGCGGCGGTGATCTATGTCTTTGTGGTGGAGGTCTTCATCTTTAGGGATATCAAATTCTCTGAAATCGGCCAGGTATTCGCCAAGGCCATCTCCATCATCGGGGGGATCCTCTCCATCCTCGCCATGGCCCAGGCCCTCTCCTACTATATCGTCGATACCCAGGGGCCGGAACGGTTTGCCCGGTGGATACAGGGGGCCGTATCTTCAAAGTACCTCTTCCTCCTCATCCTGAACCTGTCCCTCCTGGTAATAGGCTGCCTGATCGACATCTTCTCCGCCATCCTCATCATTCTGCCCCTCATCTTTCCCTTGGGGGCGGTCTACGGCATCGATCCGGTCCATTTGGGGATCATCTTCCTTATCAACATGGAGGCAGGCTTCCTGACTCCCCCGGTGGGGATGAATCTCTTTTTGGCAAGCTACCGGTTCAGAAAGCCCTATGTGGAAATATCCCGGTATGTGATCCCCTTCTTACTCATCCAACTTGGCGTGATCCTCATCGTTACCTATGTACCAATTCTGTCCACCTACCTTACAAGACTGTATTAAAAGGAGCAGGAGCCGCCATGAACGAAAACCTGAAACTATCCCCTTATATTCCCGACATCGGTCTTGAGTACCCCGGTAAGCCTGACGAACACCTGATCCTGAAGCCCAGGGAAGTTGATCTGATCCTGGATGAAAACTATCCCTTCCTGGACAAATCCCCCTGGTTCAGGTTCCGGAGCGCCCTTATCTATCTGGGAATTTTTACCCTGGTTTTTGTGATTTCACCCATCCGGTTCGGGCTCCGGATAGAGGGACGGAAGATTCTGAAAAAACACCGGGCCCTCTTCCGCAGGGGCGCCCTTACCGTATCAAACCACGTATTCCGCTGGGATTTTTTATGTATACTCCAGGCGGTACGGTTCCGGCGCCTATATTTTCCCGCATGGAAGGAAAACATCTCCGGCTCCGACCGGAATCTTATCCGTCTGGTGGGGGGCATCCCGGTTCCCACGGATATTCATGTGATGCGTTCCTTTAGCAGGGCCTTTGATGAGCTCCACGAACAGGGCAAATGGTTTCATGTGTTCCCTGAGGGCAGCAACTGGCCCTACTATCAGCCGATCCGTCCCTTTAAGAAGGGGATGTTTACCATGGCCTACAGATACAATATCCCCATCATCCCCATGGCCTTTTCCTACCGGCCCGCCGGGGGGCTCTACCGGCTGTTCAAAAAGAACTACCCCCTCATCACCCTGCGGATGGGGGAGCCCATCCTCCCGGACCTTAGCCTGTCCCGGAAAGAGGCGGTGAATCTTCTCCGGGCGGTATGCCACAGAAGGATCACGGAACTGGCGGGGATCCAAAACAACCCCTGGCCCTGTGAGGGGGATTAGGCGCCGCTAAACTCCCCCATGAGGGTGATAAAGCTCTCCCAGCAAAGCAAAGGGCCGGAAGATTCCCCCGGCTTTTTGCGGTTTACAATGCCGATATAGGCCATGCCGGCGGCGGCGGCTCCCGCGCCGTCGGTGTCGTTCCGGTCGCCTACCACCAGGGTGCGGTCCGGAGGGACTCCCAGGTCGGCGGCGATGGAGAGGAAAGGACGGACCGCAGGTTTCTGGGCGCCGAAGTGTTCCGGGCCGTAGCGTTTCCCGTATGCCCGGTCCATACCCAGAGCGGAGAGCCGTTCCGTTGCCAGGGGATAATCCGAATACACCGCAAAGGGGAAGGAACGTCCGGCAAGGGAGGCAAAAAGCTCCGCCGTCCCCGGCCGGGGATGATAATACCGCTCTAAGATGCCGCACATCCGGGGTACATACCGGTCAAAGTACCAGGTCCGCAGCGTTTCCGCCGGTTTTTTAACCCTTTGGGACATCCGGGAGAAGAATTCCCCGTAATAGGCTTCCGGGGTACCGTAATCACAGCCGGATAAGTCCCTCCGGATCATCCGTTCCGCCAGAATGAGGGACCCCTCCCAAGGCCGGGGCAGTACGAGACGCCGGGCAAAACCTTTGGTGTCGTACAGGGTCCCGTCCAGATCAAAGATAAGGGCCCGGGCATGGGCTATCCGATCTTGCGCCTCCCCGATCAAGGCTACCGTACCAGTTTCTTGAACATCGCATGACGTTTTTCGTCCTGCATCAGGAGGTTTACCTTGAACTGGCCGTCCCGGTATCCCTTATCAATACAGGTAGACTTGAACTTCTCAAAGGATTCCCGCACCAGAAGAGCCGTTTCCGGGTCTTTCAGACGATTGGATGAACGCTTCGCCTCGTATTCGATGTTATACTTTTTCAGGTATGCGTCCAGAACCCGGGTGAAATTTTCAGCCTTCTCCTGGGTTATGTCGGCGTTAACAAATTCATAGTAAAACCGGTAGGTTACTTTAGAGGTATCCGCAAAGCCGATGAAAAAGGCCACCCGGTTACCGGTCTCCTTTTCCGCCGCATGGACCGCCTCCACAAACTGCCGTTCGTGGAGTTTTTCACCGGTGATGTTTACCGTGCCGTTCACCTTCTGGATCAGTTTGAGGGTGGGGAACTGATTCACAAAGCCTGTAACTTCTACCAGATCGTTCATATTATAACGGTAGAGACCCGCGGAGGTGGTGACGATCATGCAGTATCGCTCACCCTTTTTCACTTCGTCCATCTGGTATATCCGGGGATTCTCAGTCTCCAGTTCCGATTCGTGGATGAATTCAAAAAATATCTTGTGCCCAAAGATAACCGTATCCGGAGAATTGCTTTTAAGGACGATACCGGGCCGGCATTCGGTGGCAAAATACCCCATCTCATGGAAAAAGCAGTCCTCCGGGAAGGAATCTTTAATTTTATCAAAGAAGATCTTTGTATTGCCGCAAAACCAGACGTTTACTATCTGCATGTTGGGCCAGTAGTGTTTGGGAAGAACCGTTCCATGCCGGGACTTCAGGACCCGCAGTTCCTCCGCCCGCTGGGGATTCGGCTTGATCCGCTTCTCCAGAATGGCCCGAATATCATCGGGGATGGAAACACGATGGCTCAGGGTACCCTTTTCAATATCCTCCACATACTCATTGTAGAATTCGTTGGCGTTGTTCTGCATTTCTACAAGGGTACTGGGATTGGCGGTGATGATCAGGGTTATATCCTGCTCAATACCCATCCGCATAATGGCATAGTACCGGGCTTTATAATCGGGAATATGGAAAATATCCGCCGGAGCGGGATGGAGGACCTCCATGAATCCCGGAATATCCCGCTGGGAGATCCCTGAAATGGACCCGAATACCGTACCGTCGGGAGCGGCTCCTTCTATGGCTTTGCCCACAATGGAAAGGGTCTTACCATAAAAAACCTGCGGCTTGTTCACGATAAGGGTATAAAACCAGAGCTGATTCATAACTTTGTAGACTTCCTGGTAGTACTGTTCGGTGACGGGAATCCATTTTGGCTCCTGGGTGGTACCGCTTGTAGTAGCGTACAGCTTGGGCTTTCCGGGGAAGAGAACATCCGCTTCTCCCTGTTTATGCCGCTCGATATAGGGTTTTATATCCTCATAGTCGTTAACCGGAACCTGTTTTCTGTACCCCTTGAACAATTCTTCTGGGTTCGAAGCCTTGAGAATATTTTCAAAATGATGCTCTTTGCCATAGACCGTATCCTTTGCAGCGCCAAGAATACTCCGCAGAGTCTTCTCCTGGGCCTTCCGGGCGTCCTTTGAAGCCTTTTTGAGCTCTCCAATACCCTTCCTGCCAACAAGAGTCAGGGCAAACCTGATAAACCACCAACCTTTAACTCGATGCATTTTAAGCGCTCCTTATTGAGAATTTCTTTACTATAATTATACAAAATTATACAAATTATACAAAAAATCAAACCATATTCAAAATACCCCAGGCTCTCCGCCCTGCCGGTACCCGGCATAGCTACCGGTACTCTTCCCAGGCCCTAATCTCCATGCCCTTCTCCCGCCGGTATACCAGGGCGTCGATGAACTCCCGGGCCACCTTGATATTGGTAAAGAGGGGAATGTCAAAATCCACCGCCATGCGCCGGATGAGATAATCATTTTTCAGTTCCGTTTCCCGGTTGTTTTTGGGGATATTGATGATCATGTCGATTTCCCGCCGCCTGATGAAACCTGCAATGTTCGGCTCCCGGAACTCCAGGGGCCAGTTGAGGGTTATCACGGGGACTCCGTTGGCGCTGAGGAATTTGGCGGTCCCCCGGGAGGCGAAGAGCTCATAGCCCATTTCAACAAGCCGCCGGGCAGAGTCCAGGAAGTCGAGTTTCTCTTCAATAGTACCGGTAGAGAGAAGGATCCGTTTTTGGGGGATCCGGTACCCTACAGAAAGGAGGGCCTTGAGGAAGGCATCGGAAAGGTCTGTCCCGATACATCCCACTTCACCGGTGGAGGCCATCTCCACGCCGCTTACCGGGTCCGCTCCGTGAAGCCGGGAGAAACTGAACTGGGCGGCCTTGACCCCCACCCAGGGGAGGTCCAGGGCAGAGGCGGCGGTCCTCTGTACCGGTTCATCCAGCATGGCCCTGACGGAAAGCTCAATCATATTCACCCGGCTGACCTTGGAACAGAAGGGAAAACTCCGGCTGGCCCGGAGGTTACACTCGATCACCCGGACCCGGTTACGCTGGGCCAGAAACTGGATGTTGAATGGGCCGGTGATATCAAGGGCATCCGCTATCTGTTCCGCTATACGGCGGGTCTTCCGGATGGTCTCAATGTAGAGCCGCTGGGCGGGAAGCACCACCGTGGCGTCCCCGGAGTGGACTCCGGCGTTTTCAATGTGCTCGGTAATGGCGTGAAAGAGGATCTCCCCCCGTTTTGCCACGGCGTCTATCTCGATCTCCTTGGAATTCTCCACAAATTTGGAGATCACCACGGGGTGTTCCGCGGAGACATCCGCGGCAAGGCCCAAAAAGGTTTCCAGGCTCTCATCGTCCCAGGCCACGTTCATCGCCGCCCCGGAGAGAACATAGCTCGGACGGATCAGTACGGGGTAGCCAACCTCTGCGGCGAATGAGCGGGCGGAGGCAAGATCCGTCAGCTCCCGCCACTCGGGCTGTTCAATGCCGAGTTGATCCAGCAGCGCGGAGAACTTGTTCCGGTCCTCCGCCATGTCAATGGACTGGGGAACGGTACCGTATATGAGAGCCCCTGCGGCGTAGAGTTCCGTGGACAGGTTGTTCGGGATCTGTCCCCCCATGGAGAGGATGATCCCGTCGGGCCGTTCCCACTCGTAGATATCCAGAATCCGCTCCAGGCTGAGTTCCTCAAAGTAAAGCCGGTCACACACGTCGTAGTCAGTGGAGACCGTTTCAGGATTACAGTTCACCATGATGGAGTAACGCCCCAGCTTCCGGGCGGTTTCCGCGGCGTTGACACAGCACCAGTCAAATTCCACGCTGCTCCCGATCCGGTAGGCCCCGGAACCCAGAACCATGACGCCCCGGCCTGCGGGGCTCACATCGTCCCGCGGAACGGTTGAGGCGCCTCCGCTCCCGGCCCCCGTCCCGGCATAGGTCATGTAGAGGTAGTTGGTCTTTGCAGGGTATTCCGCCGCCAGGGTATCGATCTGTTTAACCGCCGGCCGGATCCGGTACTCCTCCCGGAGGGAACGGACATCCCCCTCACTCCTTCCCGTTAATTCCCCAATCCGGCCGTCGGAAAAACCCTGACGCTTGGCCCTTATCAGGAGATCCCGGTCGATATGAGGGCTGTCCCGCAGGGCGTTTTCCGTTTCCAGAATAGCCGCCAGTTGAAAGAGAAACCAGCGGTCAATCCTGGTAAGCCGGTGAATCCGGTCCACCGGCCAGCCATCCCGGAGGGCCCGGTAGATGCTGAATATCCGGCGGTCCGTGGGTTTTTCCAGGGCATTACGGAGATCCGAGGCATCCTGAAGCGTACCGTTGCCGGAACCCTGACCGCAAAAACTATCCTCCGCAGTAAGCCCCGGCGCGCCAATTCCGGTCATCCGCAGGGCCTTCTGCAGGGCCTCCCCAAAGGTCCGCCCAATAGACATCACCTCCCCTACGGACTTCATCTCCGAGCCGATTCGGAGATCCACATGCTTGAATTTGGAGAGATCCCACCGGGGAACTTTGACCACACAGTAATCCAGGGCGGGTTCAAAACAAGACCCGGTTACCCGGGTGATGCGGTTTTCGATCTCCGGAAGGGAGTAGCCCAGGGCCAGTTTTGCCGCCACAAAGGCCAGGGGGTAACCGGTGGCCTTGGAGGCCAGGGCGGAACTGCGGGACAGCCGGGCGTTTACCTCGATAACCCGGTAGTCCTCCGAACGGGGATCCAGGGCGTATTGGACGTTACACTCCCCTATCACCCCCAGGTGACGGATCACCCTGATGGCGATGGACCTGAGTTTGTGATACTCCGAATCCGAAAGGGTCTGGGAGGGGGCCACCACGATACTCTCCCCGGTGTGGATCCCCAGGGGATCGAGATTTTCCATATTACAAACGGTAATGCAGTTGTCAAAGGCGTCCCGGACCACCTCGTATTCAATCTCCTTCCAGCCCCCCAGCCACTCCTCCACAAGAAGCTGGGGGACGGAATGGACTTCACTGGTTTTTGAAAAGGCCCGGTCACAACGGCGGCGCAGGTCCCCCTTGTTCCGGCAGATCCCTGAACCGGCTCCTCCCAGAGCATAGGCAAGGCGGACCATCACGGGGTAGCCTATCTCCTCCGCGCTCCGGAGGGCGGCCTCAGTATCGGTAACGGCGATACTCCGGGGGGTCTTGACGCCGATCTCCCTCAGGCAATTTACAAACCGTTCCCTGTCTTCCGTATCCTCGATGGTTTTAACCGGGGTCCCCAGGATCCGGACCCCGTTTTTGCGGAGGATCCCCTCCCGTTCCAGGGAGACCCCGCAGTTGAGGGCGGTCTGTCCCCCAAAGGAGAGGAGCAGGCCGTCGGGCCGTTCCTTTTCGATAACCTGTTCCACAAATTCCACCGTTACCGGCAAAAAATAAGTGCGATCCGCCATACCTTCACTGGTTTGAATCGTGGCGATATTGGGGTTGATGAGTACCGTCCCGATCCCCTCTTCCCGGAGGGCCTTGAGGGCCTGGGAACCGGAATAGTCGAATTCCCCGGCCTGCCCTATCTTGAGCCCCCCTGAGCCGAGGACCAGCGCCTTTTGTATACCGTCACGGGTCATGATTGCCCCTCTTTTCTCCGTCTCACTTCCTCCAGGAACCGGTCAATAAGAAACTCCGTATCCCGCGGTCCCGGACAGCCTTCGGGATGGAACTGTACCGCCGAAAAGGGGCCGGCGCTTGACCGGATGCCTTCGATGGTCCCGTCGTTGGCGTTGATAAACCAGGGCTCCCAGGTCTTGGGAAGACTCTCCCTCCGTACCGCATAGCCGTGGTTTTGGCTGGTGATATAGCAGCGTCCCGCCACAAAGCCGCCGCGTCCGGCAGGGGAGCCTGCAAAGACCCTGCCGCCATTACCGGCGGAACCGGCCTCAAGACAGGGTTGGTTCTGTCCCCGGTGACCATAGGGAAGCTTGTAGGTATCCGCTCCTGCGGCCAGGGCCATGATCTGGTTGCCCAGGCAGACGCCAAAGATGGGTTTGCCCACGGAAAAGGCCCTTCGTACCGTGGCAATGGTCCTGCCACAGTCCTTGGGATCCCCGGGGCCGTTGGAGAGGAAGAGGCCGTCGTAGTCGATACCCCCAAGATCGTGGTTCCAGGGGAGACGGATGATCTCGACCCCCCTGGCAAGGAGGCAGCGGAGGATGTTGGCCTTTACCCCGCAGTCCACCAGGGCCACCCTGAGGGGCGGAGAATCCCCCCCGGCAGGATGGGGATAGTAGATCCTTGGTTCCCGAAGGGATACATCGGCCACAGGATGGGGGATAAACCCGGAATCTATGGTTACCTCCCGGCTCCCCTCCACGAGGATCTTCCCCATCATCACCCCGGATTCCCGGAGACGGGAGGTAAGGGACCGGGTATCGATCCCGTAGAGGCCGGGGATGTTGTTTTTTTCGAGCCACCGGGAAAGGGAAGCCCCGGAGGCAAAGTGACTGGGCTCTTCACAAACCTCAGCCACCACAAAGCCGGCGGCCTGTATCCGGGGAGACTCGAAGTGGAGGGGGATCCCCTGCTCATCAAGCCAGGGATCCCCTGTTTCGGGATGCACCGGCACTCCGTAGTTACCCGCCAGAGGATAGGTGGATACCAGGATCTGACCCCGAAAACTGGGATCCGTTAATGATTGGGGGTAACCGGTCATGCCGGTGGTAAACACCACTTCTCCCGCCTGGGACCGGACTTTGCCGAAGGACCAGCCGGAAAATTCCGATCCGTCCTCCAAGACCAACCGGGCCGCCGCCGGCCGTTTTTTCATGGCTATCCTCCCGTTCTTTGGGGACAGCCTACCGGGTTTCAGGCTTTACATCAAGGGTACGAATTGCACCCTTGTATGTTTTTTTTTATGAAAAATATTATTATAAGAGTAGGGAGGTGTGTTTCATGGATGATAGTAAAATTTTGGTTGCATGGGATGACCGGTATTCAGTGGGTATCCGTCTCATTGACGAGCAGCATAAAGAACTGGTGAATTTAACCAACGCTTTATACGCAGGGTGTCTGGCGGGGGATGAGGCGGCCCAGAAGTATTTTCTTGAAACCATTCATGGAACGGTGGATTATGTAAAATATCATTTTGCCGCGGAAGAAAAGATCCTGAAAAACATTAAGTATCCCAGCATTGGGGATCATAAAAAACAGCATGAAGGTTTTGTAAAACAGATCTTTGATGATGTTAAGAGTTTTGAGGAGGGCAAGAAATTTGTTCCCAATGTCTTTGTCCGTTACCTGAAGGACTGGATCCTGACCCATATAGCGGTGGTGGATAGAAAATATGCCGAATATATTTTGAATCTGAAAAAGAAGGGTCTCCTGCTAACCAAATGAACTACCTCGCCCTAAAGCTCCCCTGCGAACGAACCGGCAAGCGGGTTCTTGGGTATTACACCCGCAGGTTCCAATAAGAGGGCAAGTCCGGGAATCAGGATGATCCGGCGCCCTGCCCGATTCCTCCCCCCCGGCGGGCCAGGGAGCGAAAAAAAAGGGCCAGGCCGTCCCGGAGACGTTTCCACCAGGTTCCCGCCTGAACCGCTTCGGTGGTAACCAGGGGGATCCGTCTGAGTTCCCCTATTTCGTCAGAGAGGACCAGAGTCCCCATGATACTGTCCGCCGGGAGGGGGGCCACAACAGGGTCTATCAGGACAAGTTCCTGGTAGAGGGAGGTTCCCCTTTCGGCATAGACGGTGAATTCCAGGGGTTCCCCGGGAACAACCGGGACCCAATCGGTCCGGCCCTTCCAAATGCGCAGCGGCGGCAGGGGTCCCGTTTCCGGGCGCAGGGTCTTGAAATGATCAAAGCCCCAGGCCAGGAGTTTCCGGCCATCCTCGTCCCGGATCTGGGCGCCGCCGTAACCGGCGGGAGCGCCCAGAAGCACCGCAATAAACCGGGTGTCCTTCCGCTCCGCCGTCAGGGCGATGTTGTAGCCCGCCTCGTCAATATATCCGGTTTTAAGCCCGTCCACCCCCTCAACCTCCCCCAAAAGCTGGTTGTGATTGTATTGAACAATCGTACCGGGACGGTTCCGGTATGCCGCCCCCACATTTTCCGTTTTTGGGTAGGCGAATTCGGGAACCGAGTGCAATTCCGTCAGGGTTTCCGGATGCAGGGAAAGGTAAACTCCGCAGAAGCGGGCAAACTCCAGGGCGGTGGTATAGTTGTACTCCGAAATTCCTGAAGGTTCCACAAAATGGGTATTCACCAGACCAATCCGCCGGGCCTCCTGGTTCATCAGCGCCGCAAAGGCCTCCACCGAGGGGGCAATGCAGAGGGCCACCGCAACGGCAGCGTCGTTCCCCGAGGGAATCGCCAATCCCAAAAGCAGCTCCCGGAGACTCACCTGCTGCCCCGCGGCAAGGAACATGAGGCTTGACCGGGGAGGCTGATTGATGGCCCAGCTCTCCCGGGGCGGGGACATAGGCTCGTCCAGGGAGAGCCTTCCCGCCTTTACCTCATTCAGCGCCAGGTGGATGGTCATGAGCTTTGTGAGAGAGGCCGGGGGAATGATTTCGTGCTGGTTCTTTGTGTAGAGCAGGGTTCCCGTGGCCGCATCCAGCAGCACCGCCGCCCGGGACCCCAGGCCGGGAGCATCCGCCACCGGGTCCAGCGCCCGGACCTCCGGGAGGGGGAGGAGACAAAAACAGGCAAGGGCTAAAATAAAAACCGGGAGAGAACGGAGGAACACCTCAAAACTCCGCCTGTCCAACCGCCCGGGGATAGGGGATCACATCCCTGATATTGGCCATACCGGTAACATACTGGATGAGTCGTTCAAAGCCAAGACCAAACCCCGAATGGGGAACCGTACCGTAACGGCGCAGGTCCAGATACCAGGAGTAATCGGCAGGGGACATCCCCAGGCCGATGATTCGCTGCTCCAGCCCTTCCGGATTCTCCTCCCGTTCGGAACCGCCGATAATCTCCCCTAAACGGGGGACCAGCACATCCATAGCCCGGACGGTTTTGCCGTCGTCATTCATCTTCATATAAAAAGCCTTGATCTCCTTGGGATAATCGGTAACGATCAGGGGTCCCCGGATGACGGTTTCGGTAAGAAACCTTTCATGTTCGCTCTGGAGGTCGCAGCCCCAATAGGGTTTGAATTCAAAACGGTCCGCATTTTTCCGCAGCTCCTCCATGGCCTCGGTATAGGTCATATAGGCAAAACGGGAAACCGAGAGGGACTGTAGGTTGTCGATGATCCCCTGTTCAATGTGGGAGTCGAAAAAGGCAAGGTCCGCGGCGTTGTCCCGAAGCGCCGTGGAAAAAAGGGTCTTGAGGAAGTCCTCCGCCAGGGCCATGTTATCCTCCAAATGGAAGAAGGCCGCTTCGGGTTCGATCATCCAGAATTCCGCGAGGTGCCGGGTGGTGTTGGATTTTTCCGCCCGGAAGGTGGGGCCAAAGGTGTAGACCCGGGAGAGGGCGGCGGCATAGGTCTCCGCCTCAAGCTGTCCCGACACGGTGAGAAAGGTCTTTTTGCCGAAAAAGTCCCTGCTGTAATCCGGCGGGGCGCCGGACCTGGCCAGAGCCTCCAGGTCCAGGGTGGTAACCTGGAACATGGCCCCCGCCCCTTCCGCATCATTTGCGGTGATGATCGGGGTGTGGATGTACTGAAAACCCCGGCTCTGAAAAAATTCGTGGATGGCAAAGGCCAAACGGCTCCGCACCCGGGCCACCGCCCCGGAAGTATTGGTCCGCGCCCGGAGGTGGGCTATCTCCCGCAGAAACTCCGGGGAATGACGTTTCTTCTGCAGGGGATAGGTTTCAGGGGGCGCCTCCCCAATGACGCGGAGTCCCCGGGCGGCTACCTCAACCGCCTGGCCCCGGGCGGGGGAAGGCACAAGGCGGCCCCATATCTCCACGGATGCGCCCGTAGACAGGTTCTCCGGAGGCACAAAAACATCCGCTCCCGCGGAGGAATTTTCCCCCCGGGGCTGCTTTCCGGATCGATCTTCCTCCCCGGTTTCCCGCCTTTCAAAGGTACACTGGATACTGTCGATACAGGAACCGTCGTTTACCTCGACAAAGACCAGGTTTTTCATCTCCCGCTTTGTCCGTACCCAGCCATATACCCGTATTTCCCGGGAATCCGCGGGCAGGGCCAATATTTCCTTTATGAGCATCATGTACCGACTATAACCGGTCCCGGGATAAAAAAAAAGATATGGGTTCCATCTACAGGCTTCGGTTGAAGGGGAGCCGTCCGGCCCTGTATACTAGGGCATGGCATCCTGCGCCCACGCCCATCCTGCCGATCTGGTCAAACGCCTCTCCGGGGCCGAAGAGGAACGCCGCCGTTTTTCCGTGGCCTCCGCGGCCAGCGCCTGGAACCGCCGGGATTTTGAGTACCATGAGAACCTTGCCGAAAGGGCCCGGCGGGAGAACGCGGCCCCCATGGCCCTCTGCTTCGCGGTACATCCCCAACTGCCCGCAGCGGAAGGCCGGGAAGAGTCCGCCGGGGAATTCCGGGGGATCATCGGGGAATCCCTTGCCCTCCTTGAGAGTCTCGCCGCGGAGGGCCGGCTCCGGGCCATCGGTGAAACGGGCTTTGACCTTTACAACGCCGCGTTCAGGAGTACCGAAGGGATCCAGGAGGAACTCTTCGCCTGCCACCTGGAAACCGCCCGCCGCCGGGATCTGCCCCTGGTTCTCCACATCCGCCGGGCCATGCACAGGGTCTTTGCCCATGCAGGGATCCTGCGGAAACTCCCCGCGGTGGTATTTCATTCCTATTCGGGAACGGCGGGGGAAGGGGAAGCCCTGCTCCGCCGGGGGATCAACGCGTACTTCTCCTTCGGCGCGGTCATCACTACAAACCACCGGGAAGCCATGCGGGCCTGCGCCGTCCTCCCCCTGGATCATCTCCTCACCGAAACCGATGCCCCCTACCAGCCGCGGCGGGGGGCGGCCTTTTCCCGCTGGGCCGACATACCGGCCACTCTCCGGGCCATGGCGGCCCTGCGGGCCGGACCGGAACCGGTGAACCCGGAGGCCCTGGAGGCGGCAATCGATGAAAACTGGCGGAGGGTCTTTGGGTGAATCACCCCCCGGTTCGGCCCGTTTATACAACAAGGCCGGGGATCCTGGCCGGCCTTGCCATTTTTTGGGGCGGCCCATAGGGAGAACCGCCCCTTAGTCCCCGTCGAAGTCGACCTCTGCCGTCGGGAACTTGCCTTCCTGCAGCCCAAAAAGCTTGATCCCCTCATCGGGGAACAGGACCTTCACCTTGGCCACCGCCCGCCCAATGCTCAGAGCCTCGTCGGCTTCGCACCAGATCACCATGGAAAAATTTTCCTCCGGCCAGATGGCGTCCCCCATGCGGGGACCGGTGGAACCAACTCCGAACACCTGGGGGTATTTGGTATAGAACTTCCCGACCCCCTCATCCTTAAGGGCATCCAGAATGTTCTCCTCTACCGAATGGTTTGCGATAATTTCAATCCGTATCATAATCCGGCCTCCCTGACGCCGGCGGCTTTGGCATCCCCGCCGTCCCGTTGTTTTTTCAGCCCCTGGTTTCGGGAGAGACCCGCAGCGATCCGTTCACGCCGGGCCTCCGCCCGGGCTGTCCGCTCATCGGAACGTTTGTTCATGATCGCATAGATGGTAGGCATGAGGAAAAGGGTCATCAGGGTACCAAAGGAAAGGCCCCCCAGTACGGTTTTCCCTATGGGGGCTACCATTTCCGAACCCTCCCCGGGGAAAAAGGCCATGGGTACCAGCCCCAGAATGGTGGTCAGGGTGGTCATCAGGATGGGCCTGAGGCGGTTCCCCGCAGCTTCCACACAGGCGTCGTGGAGGGAGAATCCCCGCTTACGGAGCAGGTTGGTGTAGTCCACAAGAACAATGCCGTTGTTCACGATAACCCCCATCAGCACAAGGAGGCCCACCGCGGTAAGGATGTTAAAGGTTGTTCCGGTGATGAGGTAAATCGCCACAATCCCGATCACCGAAAGGGGAATGGTAAAGATGATGATTAAGGGATCCCGGAAGGACTCAAAGAGGCTCGCCATAACCCCAAAGACAAGGAAGGCCGCCACCACCATGATAAGCACAAAACGGCTCATCATCCGCATCATATTCGCATTGTCCCCGGCGTATTCGATGATCACATCATCCTCCGCGGGGATCTGCGCAGTGACCAGGGAACGGACCTGCTCCTCCAGGATGTTGATCCTGGCGCCCGGCACCGCCCCGGCGGTTACGTGGATAACCCGGCTCTGATTCTCCCGGTTGATGGTCATAGGCCCCGTGCCCTCCCGGTAGGAGGCAAATCCTGAAAGGGGTACCCGGCCGGCTACCTGGCTGTTCACAAAGATGTGATCCAGGGCCGGTCTGGTGTTCCGGTCCGCTTCGGCGAGGATCATCACCACATCGTAATCGTGGCCCCCGCTCTTGTACCGGGTAGCGGTAACGCCGTCTACCGCGGCCTTGATTTCGTTCCCCACGGTGTAGGTGTTAAGCCCCAGGGCGTAGAGCCGATCCCGGTCAACCTCAATCTCGATCTGGGGGAGGCCGTCTTGGAGGCCCACCCGGGGTTCGGTAGCATCGGGGATCTCTTCCCGGATCAGGGTGGCGATCCGATCCGCAATGGCCTTCCCCTTTACCAGGTTGTCGGTTCTGATAACAATATCTATAGGAGTGCCGCTCATCATGGCGCCGCCCCCGCCGCTAAAGGAAAAGATAACCCCGGGGAATTCATTGAAGTGGGCCCGCATTTTTGTCTTGATATCGTCGGCGCTGTCGATCCGTTTATCAAATTCAGGCAGGTTGATCCGCAGGGACCCCGCATTGCTGCCTCCGCCCATGTCCATCATACCGCCGCCTCCGGTGTTAAGCACCATACGGTCGTACCCCTTCACCTCCTTTTCGGCGATACCCTGGATCTGCCGTAATACGGATTCGGTCTCCTGCAGGGGGGTGCCCATGGGGAGGATTACATTAATAGAAACCGCATCCGCCGCCTGTTCGGGCATAAAAACCCAGCCTATCACGGGGATCATAAAGACGCTTCCCACAAAAAGAACCAGGAGCACCAGAATAACGATCAGCTTGTGCCGCAGAACCCGGCTAATCGCCCGGCGGTAGACATTTTCCAGACCGGCAAAAAAGCGTTCAAAGACCCGGTCAATCGCGGCCAGAGGCCCCCGGAGAGGTTTCTGCTTACGGGTAACCAGGGGAAAGTAATGGCTGGACAGAACCGGAACCAGGACGATGGCGGTCAGAAGGGATATAGCCAGGGATATGACCACCGTAAAGGCCAGGCCTGCAAACATCTCCCCCGCCATTTCCAGCATCCCCTGAAAGGCTACCAGGGGGGCAAAAACGCAGATGGTTGTCAGGGTAGAAGCGATGATGGCCACGATCATCTCCTGGGCCCCCAGCACAGCGGCGGACTGGAGCTTGGCCCCCTTCTCCCGGTAACGGTAGATATTTTCCAGGATGACAATGGAGTTATCCACCAGCATCCCTATCCCCAGGACCAGCCCCGCCATGGTCATCAGGTTCAGGGTGAGGCCCGCAAAGTACATCATCATCATGGTAATAAAGATGGATACGGGGATGCTGATCCCGATAATGAGGGTGGGCTTAATGGAACGGAGGAAGACAAAGAGGATCAGCACCGCCAGCAAACCCCCGGAGAGGGCGGTAGAGGTAACCTGATTCAGGGAATCTTCTATTTGATCGGTGGTGTTGAAGAGCTCCGTGATCTTTATATCCTGGGGAAGTTCCCGGGTCATCCGGGTAAGGCGGGCCCGCAGATCCCGGGCGGTCTGAACGGCATTCTTGCCGCTCTGCTTTTGGACCGACATCATTACTGCGGGAACTCCGTTTACATAAACCGTGCTGGTCTCATCCCGGTAGCCCTCAAACACATTGGCCACATCCCGAAGGTATACGCTCCGGGGCAATTCCACCTGACCGGTACCCGACACACCCCCTCCCTTGTAGGAGATCACCGTGTTCCGGATCTGATCCAGGGAAGTATACTCCCCCATGGTAGTAAGAAGGTAGGAAAGACCCCCTTCGGTGATGGTCCCTGCGGCAACCTGCACGTTCTGGGATGCCAGCATCTGCTGCATCTGGGTTACCGTAAGACCATAGGCCTCAAGCCGGGACTGGGGGATCTCCACCCGGATGATCTTCTGCCGGCCGCCGCTTACCGAAGCAGTGGCTACCCCGGGGGTCTGCTCTATCCGGGGAACGATGGTATCCTCCGCCATTTCCCGCAGTTCCTCCGGGGAACGGTTTCCGGTAACCATGAGGCCCATGATGGGGATCATGGAGGGATCAAACCGGAATATCATCGGGCTATTCGCCCCGACGGGCATGTAAGTCCGTACCCGTTCCAGGGCGTCCCGCACGGAATTGGATGCGTCCGCCAGATCGGTCCCGTAGGTAAACTCCAGGATCACCATGCTGGAACCCTTGGAAGAGGTGGAGGTCACCTTTTCCAGACTCGAAACCCCGGAGAGGGCCGCCTCCAGGATCCGGCTGACGGACCGTTCCACCTCTTCAGGACCTGCTCCGGTGTAGGTGGTAGATATCACCAGGTAGGGGGGGTTAATCTCAGGGAAGAGATCGATGGGGAGATTCACCATAGCAAAAATCCCCAAGCCGATAAGGAGCAGGAAAATGATAAATATAGTGGTAGGCCGCGAAACCGCGGTTTTGGCAAAACTCATGACGATCTCCTCCTTAATTAACGCTCAGGGGCGCTACCCGTTCAATCACGTTAATCCGGGTTCCATCCTCCAAAAGGGTCTGTCCCCGGACTATGATCTCGTCATCCGCCGCCAGGCCCTCCTGGATTTCAAGGACCCCGTCGATCAGGATCCCCGCCTTTACCACCTTCCGCCGGGCGATATACCCCTTGGAATTGCCGGGGTCTGTTTCCACGACAAAAACATAGTCCTCCCCAAAACGCCGTATCAGGGCTCCTGCGGGGATCTTAACGATATTGCTTTTCTGTTCCGTGATGATCCTGACCTTGGCGAACATCCCCGCCTTGAGCCTTGAGCCGGGATTCTCCACATTGACTCGTACCTCCATGGTCCGGGATGCGGGATCTACCACCGGGCTTATTTCGGTAATGCTGCCCCGGAACACCTCCCCCGGCCAGGCGTCCAGGGTGATTTCGCAGGGCTGCCGCAGGGCGATCCGGGAGATAAACCGTTCCGCCACGTAGAGCCGTATCTCCAGGGCGCTTCCCGCAGCTATCCGGGCCAGGGGCACCGCCTGACTCACCGTCATCCCCACCTGGGCGGACAGAGTCACGATGGTCCCCGAAATAGGAGCCTTGACAACCGCCGGTATGTAGGTCATTCCCGGACGGGATGGATCCACCTCGGCAATGGGATCATCCTTGCGGACCCGCCTGCCCGCAGCGGTGTAGAGCCGGGTTACCTTCCCCGCCACTTCGGAGAAGGTATCCACCGTGGAACCGGCAATAATATCCCCGGAAAGGGCCAGGTAGTCCCGTATCAGGCCCTTAACGGCGGTGGTAGTGTTCACCGCAAAAACCGGCAATTCCGGAACTACAGCGGCTGCCGTATTAGGGTTGTTCCCCACCCCCCGGATTCTATCCTGTGCCGCCTTTATCTGTTCACATCCGGAAAAAAGGATGATCGCCATAAAGGCGCCTATGTATAAGGTCCCCTTCCAGGGGATTCCTGTACTGTTTCTCCTGTTCATTGATTAACTCCTCTTTCCTGCGGAAAGGGTTCCAAAGGGAACGCCGATAGCATATTCAAGGTCAATGAGACCCCTGATATAGTTATACTGCTGTTCTAATACGCCGATCCGGGCTTTGTGCAATTCCAGCTCAGCGTTCTGTACGTCCAAAAGTTCGGTCAACCCCGCCCGGTAAGCCTCTTCGGTGAGCCGGTAGGTCCGTTCCGCCAATTCTACCGTCAGATTCTGGGCTTCTACGGTGTTCCGGGCCGCTTCCAGGGTAAGAATGGTGTTGTAGATCTCGATCTCCGTCCCCCGGATCGCCTGGGCAAGGCTGATGTTGAGGCTTCGGATGTTGTCATCCAGGGTTTTCAGGCCCTGTCCTTCCGAGGTAAAGGGGAACAGGGTGTTGAGCCTGAAGGCCAGGGTCAGCCGGAACATGCCGGAAGATTGACTCCAGTTATCGCCCTTAAACCAGTTATCCTTCCAGGGATTTTTGGAAAAGGTAGGGTCTGCGTTCCAGCTCAAGCTCAAGGTTGGGGAGTAGATCTGATAGAGGGTATGCTTCCGGGTGCTCTTCAGGAGGAGGATGTTCTGTTTTAATTCCAGAATATCCGGACGAGCGGAAGCGGCCTTGGAGATAAGCTCCTCCGTATCCAGGGGAATAAAAACCATTTCCTCCGTTACCGGCGCCAGCTCAAACTGGACACCGTAGGGAAGCCCCAGGTTATTGGCAAAGGAGGCCATGCTGAGCTTCAGGCCGTTTTCCGCCTGATCTATCGTGGGCTTCAGGTTCTCCATGGCCACCCGGGCCTGGAGGAGGTTTACCTCGGGGATCAGCCCGGACTGATAGTTCGCCCTGGCCATGGCCACCCGCCGTTCCGCCGCCCCGTAGTTTTCCCGCAGGAGGGCGATATTTTCCTGCAGAAGCAGCATCTGGTAGTAGGACTTCCGCACATCCCGTTCCAGTTGGGCCCTGGCCTTGTCATAGGAGAGGAGTCCCGCCTCATAGTCCAGCCGGGTGTTCCGCATTCCCTCAAAGAGGGCGTAGTTGAGGTTTAAAGCCACCTGAAGGGAACCCGACACACGCCACTGGAAACCGCCGGATATAGATATCGGCCCCCCCATTGTATCCGGGAACGGGATGGTCATCCCCGCGGGCTCTTTATTTAACCGGATCAAATTCCCCCCAATATCCACCGAGGGGATGAAGACATTCCATGACAGATCGGACTTGCGCTTCTTGGTTTCCGTACCTATCCGGGTCGATTCCAGGTTCAGGTTGTTTTTGACGGCCATGTCCACCGCCTCATCCGGAGATATCCGCAGGACATCCGGATTCTGTCCGGTCACCGGGGCGCCCCCCCCCTCCTGCCCCGACAGGAACAGACATCCCGGGAGGACGAAAAACAAAACGATACATACCGGGAGCGGCGGACCGGCAGTCCGCCTCCTGGCGCCATAAGACACTCGAATCATACCATGACTCCTTCCGTTTACCCGCTCAGCGGCGGGTACGACTTGATTCCGGAAACGTGCTGTATCACCGAATCCGCAGAATCAACCAACAGAGATAGGCCCGCATACAGCGCGGCCTTTGCGGCATTTTGCCGCTCAATGCAATATACCGAAGTATACCGCGGCTGTTTCATAAGTTAAATCCCTGTATACCCAAAACAATAAACCGGTACAGTCTTCTAAAACTGTCATTGGCAATCCCGGGAAAGTCCGTTCCCACAGACCGGCGCATCAAAGTGTTCACGATGAGGAAGAGAATCCACTGGACGGACTGTTCCGGCAGGGTTTCCCCCGCTCCGGGCTGCGGAATCCTGATGTCTGAAAAGATATTGTAGATCCGGGGAGGGATCGTCAGGCCCAGGTCAAACCGCCGGGTCCTGACCCAGTCCATAGCGATGAGGATCTCCCGCCGGGAACGGAGGTAAACGCCAATGCTGATGATGGCCAGGTATAACTGCTCCCCGGGAACCGTCGATTCACGCACGCAGAGTTCGGCGTAATCCGCCATTCGTTGAAATTCGATCATAAAAAGCTGCCGGAGCATATCCTGCTTGCTCCTGAAATGCGCATAGAGGCCGCTTTTGGATAAACCCGAACGGCGGGCCACCATATCCATGGAGGCGTTCCAGGGACCCGCCTCAGCCACTGCGCCGGCCACCGCCCGGAGCAGTTCATCCTCTTCCTGGGGTTCAATAGCCCTTTCCACGGCCCACCGTTCCAGTTGCTCATAGTCAATACCATCCACCCACTCCCTGTTAAACCCCAGACCTCGGCTGGCTTTTTCCTCCAGGGATGTGATCAGTTCCTGAATCGCAGCTTCCGAAGGGGTTTCTTCCGGCCTGTGACCATAACAATGAAAAAAAGCCACCCCAAAGGTCAGGGTTGCTATGAGCAGATGAATCGTTGAAGGGTAACAATCCCGGTTCTCCTCAAGGCGCCCCAGCTTCCGCATATCCATGCCCCGGACGAGGAGTTGCTCCCGCATGCTGCCGATCTCCAGGTCGGCGTATACCTTGATCAGGGAAAAAATAAAGGCGTCCATGTTCCGCCCATAATAGTCGATAACTGCGCGCGTAAAGATAAGAAGACCCTCCCGGGGATCGGCGGCCTCGATTGCCCGGTCATAATGAGGTTTGATAGCAGTGACGTAATCATCAAGAAACGATTCGTACATCCCCTTTAACAGGGCCTGCTTATTTTTAAAATGCCGGTACAACGCGGGCTTGGTGACTCCCAGAGTCCGGGCGAGCATAGTCAAACTGGTGGTTTGATAGAGTTCCCGGCCCCAGGCGCAGAATGCCGCCGCTATGATATCCGATTTTGTCATAAATGCCCTTTCCCGGCGCAACAACTTAGAACCCTCACGGGAATGTTACCGACCGGTCGTTAACACTTATAACATAACAAAGACACCAAAAAAAAGGCAACACACCATTGCCGAATTTCATAAAAAACCCAAAAAAATTGATTCATCCCCGTGTTCACGGGCCGCCGGAGTCATCCTGGGGTTTAAGCCATACAATGGCCTCTTCCAGACGGTGATCCTTGATGGCGGCGATCCTGATCGCCAGGCCGAAGCCCTCAAGTTCCGGGGTGGCGCCGTCTTCGGGGACCTGGCCGAGGAGGCTGAAGACAAAGCCCCCAAAGGTATCGTATTTATCCGCCGGCAGGGGAAGGCCCAGGGCGTTTTCCACCCGGTCCAGGGAGACGGCGCCGCCGATCCGCCAGCGCCGGGGACCGATTTTCTCTATCAGGGGACGTTCCGGGGGCAGGGTACTGTCATCGCCCAGATCGCCGACCAACTGCTCCAGGAGATCGTTTATGGTCAGGATGCCGCTCATGCCGCCGTATTCATCCAGAACCACGGCAAAGTGATTGCGGCTCCTCTTCATGTTCTTAAAGACAACATCGGTCCTGACGGATTCGGGGATAAAAACGGCGGGCCGAAGGGCAAAGCGAATGACGGAATCGCGGCGGCGATCCGAAAGCCGGAAGTAGTCTTTGGCGCTGAGGACACCCAGGATGTCGTCGGAAGTTTCCCCGCAGACCGGATAGAAACTGTGGCGGTTTTCCATGAGGACCCGTTCCCACTCCGCATCATCGTCCTTTGACCGCAGCAGGACAACATCGATCCGGTGGGTCATTACCTCCACCACAGTTTTATCGTCAAATTCAAACACATTGTGGATAATCTCCTTTTCCCCCGCGTCAATTGCCCCCTTGGCGCTGCCCACATCGATCATCATGCGGATCTCCTCTTCGGTAACCCCCGCGTCCTCGGCTTCGGGATCGATCCGCAGAAGCCGCAGCAGTGTATTGGTGGATTTGGTGAGGAGCCACACCACAGGGGCAAAGGCCTTTGAGATGCCGTAGATCAGGCCGGACATGGCAAAGGCCAGGACCTCCGCCTTTTTCATGGCAATCCGTTTGGGAACCAGTTCCCCAAGCACCAGGGTGAGAAAGGACAGGATGATGGTGATGATCACCACCGAGATGGTGTTGAGGGTCACCGGGGACAATTTGATCCCCAGGGAAACAAAGCGGAGGGTGAGTTTATCGGCAAAATTATCCGCCGCAAAGGCGCTTCCCAAAAAACCCGCCAGGGTAATACCCACCTGGATGGTAGCCAGAAACCGGGCGGGTTGTTTTGTCAGGGAGAGGAGTTTCCCCGCCCGTTTATCCCCGGCGGCGGATAGCTGCTCCAGTTTTGTATCATTAACAGATATCAGGGCGATCTCGGCGCAGGCGAAAATCGCGTTAATACCGATCAGGACAAGCTGTAATAGTAACTGCCATAAAAGAGGGTCTGCCATTTGCGGGAACTATCACCATTCTCCGTATCCGGCAATAACATCCCGGAAAAAATAGGCGCTGTCCTTGGGGTAACGCTTCTGGGTGGCATAATCCACATACACAATGCCAAAGCGTTTTGTATACCCGTAGGCCCATTCAAAATTATCCGCAAAGGACCACGCGTAGTAGCCCTTAAGGTTGATCCCCTCCTTGATAAGATCCCCGCACAGTTCCAGATGTTTCCGCAGATAACGGATCCGTTCCCGGTCATGGACCCTGCCTTCGGCATCGACCTTGTCGTCTCCGGCGTAACCGTTTTCGGTGATATACATGGGGATGCCCCCGGAAACTTCCTGAATCCAGACGAGCTGCCGCTTCAAGCCCTGGGGAACCGTGGGCCAGCCCATTTCACTGGTATCCTGCCAGGAAGGTTTGGAACTGTATGTTAAGGGCGCCTTCCCGTCAAAGGCCACGGGGCTTTCGTTGTAGTAATTCACCCCGATAAAGTCGATGGGCTGGGCGATGATCTCCAAATCCCCGGACTGTACGGGGAAGGATAATCCCAAATCCCCGGTGACAATTTCGGGGTACCCTTTACCCAAAACGGGGTAGATAAAAACTTCCGTTTCCAGCGCCCGGGCCGTCAGGGCAGCCTTTTTGTCCGCCTCATTCCGGGTGGCGGGACGGGGAGTGCTGGGATTCCAGGTGATCCCAATGGGCGCCTTAAGGCCGGTTTTCCGGTAGGCCCTTACCGCGGAACCGTGGGCCAGATTCACATGGTGTACCGCCCTGAGCGCCTGGTCGATATTCCGGATCCCCGGGGCGTGAACTCCATAGTAATAACCCAGGTAGGCGATGCAGAAGGGTTCATTGATGGTTATCCACCGATCCACACAATCACCCAGTTCGGCAAAACATACCCCGGCATACTCCGTAAAGGCTTCAACCACGGAACGATCCGCCCAGCCTCCCCTGTCCTGGAGAATCTGAGGCAGATCCCAGTGATAGATGGTCGCGCAGGCCTTAATGCCGTTCCTGTGCAGTTCCTCACAGAGGGTCCGGTAGTAGGCTATGCCCTCCGGGTTTACCTTGCCCGTTCCTGACGGAATAACCCGGGGCCAGGCGATGGAGAAACGGTAACTCTTAAACCCCAGTTCCGCCATGAGGGCGATATCTTCTCTATAGTGATGGTACTGATCGCAGGCAATATCGCCGTTTTCACCACCGTACACCGCGCCGGGAACCCGGGAGAAAGTATCCCAGATACATTCGCTCCGGCCGCCTTCATGACCCGCCCCTTCCACCTGATACGCAGCGGTTGCGGTCCCCCAAACAAAATCATCGGGAAAATCCAATTTTGGCATATACTCCTTCCTTTGGCCCGCCCTTGGCCGCGGAGCCGTCAACCCAACATCAGGAACCCTTCAAGGATATACCTTTGAAGAACTTTAGCCTATACGTTCAATCATAATCCCCGGCTTTTACATTTCCCAGACGAATCCGGGTCCAAAGGCAAAATCGTTCCACTGTACACCATCGTGGAGGTTGGAAATTTTCCAGGCCCCCCAGAGGGATATCGAAATCTTCACCGGCGCAGCGGTAACAATAATGGAGGAAACCGTGATTCCCAGCCGGAGGACGAGGGACTGGGCAATCCGGTAACGATCCCCCAGGCGGCTGCCCTCTGCATCGGACGCTCCGCCATCATCGTAGAGAACCCCCCGGTACGCCAGGGTACCAAAGACCCGGTTATAGTACAGATGGGACAGGCTTCTCTGTATCTCAACGGAAAAGAGCCGCAGTTCCTGTTCACCCCCGGCAAGCCATTTTAGCTGGTCCAACTTAGTATCGATATATTCAACGGAGGCAATGCTGCTAAAGGAAGCCGTTGCGTACTGCCCGGATGTGCCCTGGAGGGTCATGCCATTTGAGTCCCAAACGCCATAGAGTCTCAGCCGCAGGGGCAGCACAGGCGTGGCAGCGGTTTGGAAGACCCCTTCAGCCCGGGGCATATTCCGCGGCAACAGGTAATGGCCGTACAGGTTCAGCGAGATCCCCCGGCCAAATAGTTCCCAGGGAAACCGCCGCAGATTGGAGACTCCCAGGCCCAGGGTTACCACGTAATCGGGACGCTCATAGGGCCAGGTGTAGGCGGAAGAACCGGACTCCGGGGCCCGGGCGAACATGCTCATTCGAAAACCGGTACTGACGGAGAATTTTAGATCCCGGCCGCCCGATTCATGGGAAACAGAGGCCAAAACCGATGCGTTGGTTCGCCGGGTTGGTACCAGCACGGTCTTGTCAATATCATCTGTAAAGGCAAAGATCAGGGGAAAACCCAGGTTCAGATTTGTCCACTGGAGGTCAAAAACGCCCATGAGCGAACGGCCGTCAAAGGCGGCGGTTAAAAACACCTGGTTTGCGTCGGTGGGATCGGTCATGTAAGAAAAAATCCCCCCGCCGTCCAGACTAAGACCGATACCGGTACCGGTCAGGCGGATAAGCGGTATGGGCAGCCAGAACTGAAAAAGGTTGAAGTACCGTATGCCAAAGTACCTCTCCGGCTCCGCACCCGGCGGTAAGCCGGACGCTAACCCCGGCGGCTGCCCCGGTGATGGCAATAGCGGCGCCGGGGGTGACAACCCTGGTAACGCCCCGGACCAATCCTTCGTCTTACGGACCAGCCGCAGGGGGCTGCGGGTACCGGAAAGGGCGTCCCGGGTTTCAGGATACCGCATAAGAGCATCCCAGGTGGCAAATGCCCCCCGATAGTAGATGTCATCATCCACCAGGACCGGCAGAAATACCCCGCCGGAAAGATCCCCTTCGGCAAAAAACACCTCCGGAACTGCCCGGAGGCTTCCCTCCTCCGGACCCAGAAGATCCACCATACCCAGTTTGAACATCCTGCCGTCATGGTTATAGGAAAAAAGGAGCCTTCCCCCGGAAGCCCGGAGTCCCCGGATGTAACGCCAGCGTTCGGCGTCATCCTCCAGATCCGATTCGAAGGCATACACCTCCTTCGTTTCGTAGTCATAGAGACAGAGTTCCCGCCGGCCCTCCCGGGCGGCGATAAAGGCGATCCACCGCTCATCCAGAGGGGCCGGACTTGAATAGATGAGCCGTGCGGAACCCCGGAGCAGGATCTCCTCCCCCCCTGAGGGGGATATAAAGGCAAGATTGTTGATATGCCGGTCAGAAACGATACCGATTATCCCATCCCTGAAATACCGGCCGCTGTACAAACCCTGCCTTGCCCATCCCCTCTTCCCGCCTCTGGCCGTGTCGTATTCACTGACCATTGTCCGGGCCATGTTCCCGGTGTAGCTGTAGGAAGAAACCAGCAGCCGTTCTCCGTCGGCAGAGGAGGCGAGATCATAGGCGGCGGCGCTTACCCGTGTTACCGTCCTGGTCTTCCCCGTGGCGGGTTCATAGGAGATCACCCGCCGGGATACCCTGTCCAGGGCAAACACCTGGCCGCCGCCGGAACTTACGCCCCGGATCATGGCCCTGCCGCCCCGATTCCAGGGAGAAACCGACGGATCGGCCGCCGGCCTTTCCGCCGCCGCGCCCCAAAGGGCCCCGTTGTAAACCGTTCCCCCGGTGTTTTCCTCAATGGTCCAAATACGCAGGGATTCTTTAAAATCATCCCAGGCCATTGAAAAGGGAATGCCGTAAAGATCGCTGAAGATGCCAAAGAAGCCGTTTTTGTAAAAAACAAAGGAAAAGGGATACTCGCTGCCCAGGCGTTTCCAAAGCTGCACATATTTTTCCATACCGTATTTTTTCTGCAGCCATGCGGAAAAGTAACCGCCATAATCATAGAAGGCGGACCGGTTTGGGGGAAAATCATAGGCCCCCGCAGCCTGAAACGGGGTCAGAAAGGCATCCTCCCAAATGGCCTGCAGAAGTTTCTGCTTTATCAGCGGATCATTCGCCCGGCCTGTTCCGTCAAGGCTTTCAAAACTCACGCTGATCCCCTCTATCATAAATTGCGGTACGGTAATACCCGTGGGATAAACCCAGCCGCCAAAAATTTTCCGCAGTATGTTGAAACCCCTGCTCCGGGAACTAAGGGAAATGGCATGGGTCAATTCATGGATAAAGAGACTCTCCAAACTGTCGGTAAATCCGGTCATCTCGGGACTCATGGGGGTGTCAAACAGCAGGATGTGGGGATAGGGCAAAGGGCTCATATACCCGTTGAATTCATCGGTATGGGGGGTGATGGTCACGGGGACAGGGCGATCCAGCTTTATGTCCAGCATTCCGGAGATTCGTTCATAGACCGAATCCGCAAAGGCGGCCAGGGTTTTTGCAGTGGCTTCAGACTCCGGTGGAAAGATGATCTCAAAATAGACTGTTTTTATTACCCGCAGGGAAGTAAAGGGTTTGAAATACTGGGCCGACAGGATATCTACCCCGAAAAAAAAACAAAGGATGACGAAAAAAAACCAACGATGGATAAAACGCACAGAATCTGATCTCATTTATAAAAAAATAATACAGACGGATAGAAAAATCAATGAACCCATCCTCAGGATAAACGCAGAGAATTAGGATGAATCAGACAAGAGAAGATTCCGAATGGCTTGGGCATTGAGTACCTTGAAAATGGTCTCAACATGCCGCTCAATCTTCAGGGCCGGCATAAACCGGATCCCCTTCAAATTCCTGTCATCAAACGCCGTTATACACCAGCATGCGCGAATCGAGCATTTCCATGCGCTTGTCCTGCGCAGATTCTGTGTTGACGGATGTCCTGCGTCTATATACAGTCAAAGTATGAATCAGTACCTTATCGAGGGTGGTTTTCCCATCAGGGGAAGCATCAGGGCAAGCGGCAATAAAAACGCTGCTCTGCCCTGTATCGCCGCCGCCCTTTTAACCGATGAACCGGTGCTGCTCCGGAACATTCCGGATATAGAAGATGTCCAGGTGATGCTGGCAGTATACCGGGCTTTGGGCGGAAGGGCGGAAGGACTCGGTCCCAATGCCTGGCGGATGAGCCTGGGGAATATCCATACATCGGAGATACCTCCGGAGTATGCCCGGAAGATTCGGGCCTCTATCCTCTTTGCCGGTCCCCTGCTTGCCCGGACCGGCAAGGTCATCCTGCCGCCTCCGGGGGGCGATGTGATCGGCCGCCGCAGACTGGACACCCATTTCCTCGCCCTGACAGAGCTGGGAGCGGCGGTGGAGATCAACAGCGCCTTCACCTTTACCGCCCCGGTCCTGCGGGGGGCGGACATCTTTCTGGATGAAGCTTCGGTTACGGCAACGGAAAACGCCGTCATGGCGGCGGTTCTTGCCAGGGGGGAAACGATCCTGACCAACGCCGCCAGTGAACCCCATGTCCAGGATCTCTGCCGGATGCTCATATCCATGGGAGCCCGGATAGAAGGCGTAGGCTCCAATATCCTGACCATCCGGGGGGTACGAAAGCTTTCGGGCTGTGAATTTGAAATCGGCGCAGACTTTATGGAGGTCGGTTCCTTCATCGGCCTTGCCGCCGCCACCCGGGGGGAACTCTCCATTGAAGGCCCCCGCTCCCGGGACCTCCGTGCCACGAGGACTGCCTTTGGCAAACTGGGTATCCGATGGGAACACGAGGGGACCACCCTCCACGTACCCGCAGATCAGACAATGACGGTGAACTGTGACTTGGGGGGTATGATCCCCAAAATAGACGATGCCCCCTGGCCCGGGTTTCCGCCCGACCTCACCAGCATCCTCACGGTGGTGGCCACCCAGGTTTCCGGCACCGTCCTTATCCACGAAAAGATGTTTGAATCCCGGATGTTTTTTGTGGACAAGCTCATCGCCATGGGAGCCCGAATCGTCCTCTGCGATCCCCACCGGGCGGTTGTTTCCGGCCCCTCCGTGCTGGCGGGGTCGGAACTGCACAGCCCCGATGTCCGCGCCGGCATGGCCATGGTTATCGCCGCCATGTGCGCCAAAGGGAAAAGCATCATCCGGAACGTCTACCAGATAGAACGGGGCTATGAGAATCTTGTAACCCGGCTCTCCTCCCTGGGGGGACGGATCCGGGGCAGCGATGAATGACGGACCTAACCGTGCTGGGCGGCCAGGAGTATCAGGCTGAGGAAAAAGAAGAGGATTCCCCCGGCGATAGTAACCGCTATGGCGGGGGAGAAACCAAGGGCAAGAACCGACCCGATAGCTAAAACGGAAACAAGGGCCTGAAACATCTGTACCAGGCCGTACAGGGCCAGGGGCAGGATGCCCAGCATGGGGATCCCCAGGTAACGGGGGCGTCTTTTGGCCCGTAAACGCCAGCCAATGACAATCGCCACGATGCCGAGGGATAAGAACAACGCCGGTTCGGCGATGCGGCGGATTATTTCGGCCTGAAACACCTGGGGGATGTGCCCAAAGGAGCCCAGGATTTCGGCCGCGGTAAAGAGTTCTCCGATGTAGAGGCTATCTACCCCCCGCCTCACCCGGGAGAGGAGCAGGTATTCCTCATAGGATATATCCAGGACTATCTGGGCATCTCCGATCCCCGAACGCTCAGAACCGCTCCACACCGGTTCCCAGCGTTTTCCCCGGTCATGCCGGTCCAGGGCCCGCATCATAACCACCAGCCGGGCCTCCGAATCCAGGGTTTTAGGGATGATCTTGGCGTAGGGCGCTTCCAGGCGGTAGATAAGCCTGCCGTTCCGGTCAAAGGCCAGGCACTCAAGGTCAAGGCCGTAGGATACATCGGAAAAAAATGAAAGGGTCTTCAGGCGCAGGATCAGCCGTCCGTCCGGCTGGCCCCGGGATGTCCTGCGGGGCAGGGAAAATACAGCTTCGGTGAGGAGTTCCCCCAGGGTCATGTTCATTTCATCGGTAAAAAAGGCGATCTCCCCGATGCCCCCTTCGCTTATGGCAAGAAAATTGGTCACATCCGGGTCGGCAGGGCTCAACCGGGAGAGCTCCAGAAACGCATAGTAGGCGCTTATCCAGTCCCCGGCAATCATGGCTCCGTAAGCGGTCTGTTTCAGATGGAAGAGATCGTAGACCTGCCGTTCCTGGACACCGGGCTCCAGGGAGGTGATTTCGTTCCAGGCCCGGCTTGCCAGCCGGGCCGCGGCGGCCTGTTCCGCACTGCCGTCCCGGACAAGACGGCCCGCCAGGGTGGCAAGCCAGTGGGCATCATAGCGCCGTTCCTCCCGGAGGGCCTCCGCCGCCAGTTCCAGAGCCTCCGTGGCAGTTACCGGTGTCCGCCGCTCTGGCTGCGCCTGGAAATCGGGGCCATAGCCCGGAATCGTTTCCGGATCCTCCTCCGGAGCGGGGGCAAGACGGATCTCCTCCAGCCTGATCAACAGCTCCTGTTTGACCTTTCCCATCACCGGACTTTGAGGCCAGATGCCCTCACAAACCGCAACAAAGTCGGCCGCCTCGTTCCAGGCTTCTTCGGCCATATAGAATTCCGCCCGTTCCGCCGCCTGGTTGAACAAATGACCCCGGAACCGCATAGCCGCCAGGCGATCCTCCGTCAGGGGACTGATCAGAAAAAACAACGCCCCGTATACCGCCGTTGCGGCAATGGCCGTGATGATAGGCCCCTTCATCATATCAAGAAACCGGGGAGAAAAACCGGCGTCGGCAGCTTCCCGGTTTCCCTCAAAGCTGAACCCAAAGGGAATCGCCAGGGCCGACAGGACAAGGGCCGGGAAGAGATCGATATACCCCCGAAGTCCCAGGAAGAACCGCCAGGAGCGGAAATAATATACCAGGGGAGGCGGTTCGGCGGGAAAGAAGAACCTGAAGGTCATAATCCCCAGGAAAGACCCGAGTATATAAAAGATAAAAATAACCGGAGGAGAAAAAACCAGTTCCTTTTTTAACTTTAGTATACCCATCTTAGCGTCTCCGCCCCCCGGCAAAGGAGGCAAGGGCGGAATAGAGCATGATGAGCAGCCCCAGGCCGGAAAACAACAGGGGGCTCATGAAGGCCGGATCTATCCATTTACCCAGGAAGGGGGCGATAAAGGAGAGGATCTCCCTGGAATCCATCAGGGTCTCCAGAGCAAGAACCACCCGGAACATCAGGGCGCCTAAAAGCAGATTGGCCAGAGGCCAGACGCTCAGATCCAGGAAAACCCGGAGGGAGACCAGGAGAAACATCAGGGCCGCCACGTAGACGGCAAAGGGAATAAGCCCCTCCCCCAGGCGGGAATCAAACTGCTCCGCCACCAGCGCAAGATCGATCCGTACAGTAGTGATAAAATTAACCGGTTGTTCCCGGAAAGGCGCCGGCGGCAAGCTGATGGCGCGATTATCCGATCCTATGGGCAATTCCTGGTATACCAGGGACCGTCCCGGCAGGGCAACCACCCGGGAACCCAGCTCTTTGCCGGATTCATCCAGGAGCACAATCGCCGTATCCCCCCGGAACAGGATAAGCCCCGGCTCTCCCAGGGAAGCATGGGCCTCCGTTGCCGGAACCGCCCCGGCGCCCCTGATCCGGACCAGGCCCAGGGCCATACCGGCGGTAAAGAGCACGCCCAGCAAAAACAGGCAGGCCATTGTCCGGGGAATGGGGACGCCCTGCCTGGCCGCATAGCCCAGGGAAAGGAGGAGGGAGCCGTAAACCGCCCCGGGCAGAGCCCATTGCAGGGCGTCAAACAAAGCTGTCAGGGGCCGGCTGGTCCGGGCAGGTATCATGCGGAGGGCATCGATCCACAGGTTGATGTACCGGGCTGCAGCGGCGGCTAAAAAAATCGAAACAAAGGTTATACTGAAAAAAAGCACCAACCGGGCGATGTTTTTCACCCTTTTAGCCTAACATGGGGAAAACCGGTTTGCAAGGGTAAAACCGGGCATTACAAACCGCCGGATGAATCCACAACCAGAATTATTCACAGATTATCCACAGGTATTGTTCCGGAAAAGGATATAATCAAATGAAACTATTTTTATTGTTTTTTAACAATTCAGCATTATTGAAGAATAAATAGGGAAAATCAACAACGTAAGTCCTTATATAGCAAGGAAATACGCATAAAAGAATTTTTTCCTCGCCACCCCTTCCCAATTCATGTATAAAAACAGATACAATCCCGGCATCTATTCACCGGTATAAACAAGTTATCCACAACCAATGAACATGATCCGGAAAAAACCCGGCATCTCCGCTCCGGACAGATTGATTATGCCAACGATGTTTATATCCTCAACGCCCCAACATGCCGGGGTCCTAAGAAGACTTTTCCGGGAGGGCCTTCATCTTGTCTTTGAATTCCTGCAGAAGCAGATCCGCGGAGGAATCTGATTTTTCCAGTTCCGCAAATCGCTTCTCCAGGCTGGCATTGGCGGAAAGATCCTCCAGTTCACCGGCAGCCTCCGCCTCCGCCTCCATCTGATCCACCTTTTGGGCCATCCGGTCAAAGGCATCAAAGGCGGTCCGGTTACCGGATACGCTGGAAATGGTATTCCGGATCTTCTGCTGGGCCTCCGCCCGTTTGGCCCGGGCGATAAGAAGGTTTTTCTTGCGCTGGGCCTCTTCAATCTTATTCTGCAGTTCCCGGAGGGATTCCTTTAGCTTATCAACCGACGCTTTTTGAGCCTCCCACTGCTTCTGGTATTCCGCAAAGGCACGATCATATTCCTGTTTGCGGAGCAGAGCCTCCTTAGCCAGGTCATCCTTGCCGGCCTGTACCGCCAGCATGGCTTTTCGCTCCCATTCCCCGGACTGGGCCGACTGATTCTGCATCTCCCGTTCAAGTTTCTTCTCATCTGCAATGGCCAGGGCGACCGCCCTTTTTGATTCGATTAACTGCTCATTCATGTCGATAAGCAATTGATTCAACATTTTTTCAGGTTTTTCGGCCTTGTTGATCATATCGTTAACATTAGAGGAAATAAGGGTCTTTAATCGCGAAAAAATTCCCATTCCGTTCTCCTTTACACAGGACCTTCGCCGCCTGACCGGGGCAGCCCGGCGCCGGCGGTCAACTTTTGCCGCTCCGGCCCTTACCGGTAGGCGGACAGGATAGGATAATGCTGAATCAATGCCAGGCCAAACGCATCCAGGGTTGATCTGAATTCTCCAAAGTCCATGGTATCGTAATCCAGCGTATTGATGAGCACAATTTTATCATCCTCCAGGGCATAAGCGCCGTGAAGCACATCGGAGGCGTTCAATTCCAGGAGTTTGGTAAAAAGTTCAAGCCGGTTTTTCGCGGGAGCATCCATGACCGCCACCTGGAAAACCACCAGGGGATCATCATACATCACCGCTATTCCCTCAAGATTATGCTCCTGATCATCCAATAGCCACATGTTTTTATCAACTTCCCGATAGGTCAACATCAAGTCGATAAGGTACTGTTCTATTTTATTTTTCTGCATCAATAGTTCCTTTGAGCTAAAAAACTCCTCTCAACCAACACCAAAACCCCCGCCTACCCCAGGAATACCTGTCCGGCATTGTCAATGGCGAGTATGGTTTTACACTCCGAACAGCGAAATCTCCCCGGTTTTACCGCCTTGAGTTTTTTTGAACAGATAGGACAGGCAAATATCTTGGGGAACAGGGCGACCTGTTCCTCCGTGGATCCCTTCTTGAAAAAAAAGATAGAATCTTCCAGTGAATCCTTTATATTGAAAAACTGGGAGAATCCAAGGAGCTGAAACACTTCGTATACCTTGGGCTGAATTTCAAGGAGCACCAGGTCCCCGCCCCGGGTCTTTACCGCCTTCAAAAAGGCGGTAAATGAACCAATTCCGGTAGAAGATACATAATTAAGACTGTTACAATGAAAAATCAACCGTATAAACCCACCCTCAATGGCCTTGCCGATTCGTTTCTGGAAATAATTTGAATTGTACGTATCGATATACCCAGAAAGATACAAGACAAGACAGCCTTCAACGGTATCAATCTTTTGCAAATTTATCTTGAGACTCTCATCTTTTTCATCATCAAATCCGGAAACAATATCGTTGTTAGTCATCACGATCCCTTCATCCAGTTCGGGCATTCTCTTCAGATGCCTAATAATTACATATAAGCAAACAACTTACAATACAAGTCCTTGTACTTCGGAACCCTTCTTTACTTTTCTATAGATAACAAATACGCTTCTTTATAGTTATACTATATTTTCTGTCTTTTTTCAATATATAAAATTGGGTCCGGGTCAAACCCTCATGTTTTGAAACCTGCTCAATTTCCCTGCTTTTTTTATGTCCCCTTTGGAGTTAAGATAGGTTATGGTTCTTGGAGATGTGATAATAGTGCTCTGCCGGCCTGCGGAACCGGGGAATGTGGGGGCCGTTTGCCGGGCAATGAAAAACATGGGCCTCTCCCGGCTCCGCCTGGTTACCCCGGCCTTAATGGACGAGGCTGTTATCCGGGCCCGGGCGATCCACGCCGGAGGAATATGGGACACGGTCCGCTGTTTTGACACCCTGGAAGAGGCTCTGGGGGACTGTGCCCTGACGATAGGCACCACCCGGCGGAGGGGGCGGCTCCGAAAGACCCTGACCCAAACCCCGGAGGAAACGGCGGCGTACCTCAAGGCCCATCCCGGCCCGGGGGCGCTGGTTTTTGGTAATGAACGGACCGGCCTTGATGACCGGGAACTGGGACTCTGCAATCTGGCCTCCCACATCCCTGCGGATAGCAGTTTCCCCTCGTTAAATTTATCCCACGCCGTACAGATCTACGGGTATGAGCTCTTCCGTGCCCTGGGGGATGCCTTGCCGGTGGAGGGAACCTGGGTGCCCCTGCGCCGGGACGAGGCGGAAGACCTGGTCAGGGGGGTGAGCGCTTCCCTGGAATCCCTGGGTTTTTACCGGCATCCCGGCCGGGAGGCCCAGGAGCAATTTTTCCGGGACATTATTTGCCGGGCCGGTCTGACAGCCCGGGAAGGCGCCTATCTGAGGGATATTGTTGCCAAGACTGCCCGGCTGGCAAAGAAACCGGTGTAATCCGGCCTTATCGTTCCCGTCTGAACAGGCGGTAGATGAGGAGGAGCAATTTATAGTAGCAGTAGGGAAAAATCCTGAAAAAACGGAGGGGATGCTGAAAACAGTACCCTATCCACTCAAAACCTCCCTCAAAAATGGCCCGGGCAGGACGTTTTTTCTTGTCCGCAAAGACCTCAAAAAGATCGCTGCACCAGAGCCGGAAACCCTTGCTGAGGTTGACGTTGTTCCGGGCGATCCACCGTTCTTCGCCCCGTACCCCTTTCCCGACCAGCAACAGGGAAGGAGAGGCCTTCCGGATGGCCTTGAGCAGGGTGGCTTCGTCCTGCCGCTTAAAGGCGCCGATAAAACGGCCCACGATCCGCAGTTGGGGGAAGGTTTGACGGATGTTTTTTTCGGTTTTTTTGAGGATCCTCGGTTTTCCGCCCAGAAGGTAGAGGGAGTATTCCCGTTTCTCCAGGATCGTCAGGATGTTCACCACAAAGTCAAAGGGCATATACCGGACCGGGACTTTCCCCGTAAGGAACCGTGCGCCGCCTACCAGGCTCTTCGATATGGGGACAACCAGCGATGCCCCCAGCACATAGGAACGGTATTCCCCGGTCCGGCGGGCCCGCAGCAGATCCCAGAGGGAGAGGAGAACGATATTCCCGCCATCTCTGTTCTTTAACAGGTCGAAAATAATATCCGGCAACTGGTCCTGAGGCACTATGTCCAGGGGCACCTTGAGCAGGCTTATCCGTTCAGCCCTTGAGAGATTTTCAGCGTCCACCTATGATTCTCCAAAAGAATGACCCGTATAGCCGCCATAGCGTATAGGGCCGCTGTTTCAGTCCGCAAAACCGTGTTTCCTATGGCAACCGGGTTAAAACCCGCCGCCACAAAACCGGCAACCTCTTCCGGGGAAAACCCCCCTTCGGGCCCGATAAGGGCTGCCGTCAGGGAGGGACTATTAACAAGATAATCGTGGAGACTTCCCTTAGCAAGGGGGTCCCGGACTGGAAGCCCCGGAACCGGCGAATCTGGCGGCGCTGCCGGGGCATCCGCCGGAGCTTGAAAAAGGATACCCGCCGCCCCGGACCAGCGGTTCCGGAATTCTTCCCAACAGGCCAGCGCCCCGGCCATTCCGCAGGGAGCCCTGACAGTGGTAGCAACGGGGGACCCGCTTTGCTGACGGGCCTCCCGGATGATCCGCCGCCACCGTTCAAGACGTCCGCTTTTCTCAATTTCCCCGGCGCCGGAAGGGCCATCTCTCCGGGAGGCATCCCCACCGGCAGGGACCGGAAGCCGGAGGAGGGAATGCTCCGATTCAAAGGGCACAATCTCCGCCACGCCCCCTTCCGCCGCCTGCCGGACGATCAGATCCATCTTGGTCCCCCCGGGCAGAGCCTGAAACAGGACAAGCCGGGGAAAAACGCCCGGCGGAACATCGGGGGATGCGGAATCCTCCGGCGCCGCCGGAGAGGCCTCCTGTTCCGGAACAATGCACCGGCCCGTCAGCAGGGTCCGATCTACCGAAAGCACCCGGACCCGGACCTGTGCCCCCGATGGCAAAAGGGCGTCAAAGGAATCCCCCCTGGTCAGACGCCGGACCCGGACCAGATAGTGATAATCTTTGCCGGAAAGGGTGAGGCGGCCAAAGGAATCCGGGGCAACAGGCAGCAGGAATCGTTTCATAGCGCTAGGAGGCCAGGGCGGTATCATCCTCCGAATCGGCTTCTTCCTGCAGGACCTTCAATGTTTTGGTGGTCCGCATCAGGGCGCCATAGGTCCCTCCCCGGAGGATATTCACCGCCTCCCGGAGCTGTACATCGTACTCCAGATCGTATACCGGGGCGATGACGGTCCGGTTTTGCTCATCCCGGACAAGGCGGCGCAGCAGGGGCACATCGATGGAGTATTCGGCATGAAGTTCCTGGACAAAACTATCCACCAGGGCGGAACCGGCTTCGGGATTCTCCTCCACAAAGGCAGGGATCCGGTTGTCGGTGATAAGGCGGTTCAGGTGTTCCGCATTCTCTTCGGTAAATTCCGGAAAAAGCACCTCCCGGTCCGGGGGTATACCGATCTTGTCGATATTCACATCGCTGGGGGTATAGTAACGGGCGGTGGTTATCTTAAAACCCGTAGTGTCCAGGGGGTACACCTGCTGGACCGAACCCTTGCCAAAGGACTTCTCTCCCACCAGGTAGGCCCTGCCCCGGTCTTTGAGGGCCCCCGCCACGATCTCCGATGCCGAAGCGGAACCCCGGTTTATGAGTACCACGATGGGAATCTCCGGGGAAACCATGACGGATCGCTTGGCGTTAAAGACCGCGTTTTCCGAAGAAATCCGGGACTTAACGGAAACCACTACCCCATCCTCAAGGAAGAGATCACCTATACCCACCGCGGACTGGAGGAGGCCTCCATAGTTGTTCCGCAGATCGATGATGAGACTCCGGTAGTTCTGGGCCTTAAAATGCTCCAGGGCTTCCTTGGTACGCTCCACCGTCATGACGCTGAAGCTGATAAGCCGCAGATAACCAATATCCCCGATCATGGCCTGTTTGACCGTGGGCACCTCGACAACTTCCCGGACAATGGACACGGGGAATTCCAGCTTCTTGCCCCGGCGGACCAGGAGACGCACACTAGTCCCCGGCGGTCCCTTGAGCCGGGATACCACTTCATCCAGGCTGAGGACATCCGTGGGTTCACCGTCCACCTCTACTATCAGATCGCCGGGCTGCATGCCCGCCCGCCAGCCGGGGGTATCCTCGATGGGGGAGGCCACCTCCACATAGGGGGGCTTTCCGTCGGGACGCTCCCCTACGGGTTTGGAAATATAGAGCCCTACCCCGCCGTAACTGCCCTGGATGACGTTCTCACTGAGACTGGTCATCTCCGATTCATGGAGGAAGACCGAATAGGGATCCTCCAGGGCATCAAACATACCCATCATGGCCCCCTCATACAGGACCTTGGGATCGACCTCCTCCACATAGTGGGACCGGATGAAATCAAAGACATTCTGCAGCATGGAGGTGTATCGTTTTGTCTCCTGATCCCGGCCCTGAGCCGCCGCCATGGGGACCGATGCGAGGATGAAAAGGGCGCACAATACAACCGTAGACCCGACCCAAAGAAACGAAAGGGGAAATTTTCCCCGGGAGGGATGATCTGTATGTTCATTCATTATTATAATTGTAAAAAATCGCAGGGTTTTGTCAATGCGGCTGCTGATAGAAGGCGCTGACAGGGGGACATACTGCACCAGTAGCCCAGAAACGGGATTAGCATTAAGATTAGATCCAGGATATGAATTTACACCGGGAAAAAAGCCGGCCGGCCCTGATCGCCGCCGCCGCAACGGACAGACGTTTCCAATTCTTCCTCTGTTGCGCCGCAACTGCCGGAACGGTGGCATTCTCATTTCTGCCTCCCCAGATCATCCGGTATACCATTGATTCGGTTATTGGTTCCGTGCCCCTTGATGCGCCGGCTTTTGTCCACCGTATTGCCGGAGCCATGGGAGGGCTTGATTTTCTGCGGCAAAACCTCTGGATCTGCGCCCTCCTGACCCTGGCGGCGGCTCTCTGTTCCGGGCTTTTCAACATGGTCCGGCGTTATACCAGTATCGAGATTGGAGAGACCATCGCATGGAGGCTGCGGAACAACCTCTACGGCCATATCCAGAAGCTGCCCTACAACTGGCATGTAAGCTGTCATACCGGAGATATCATCCAGCGTTGTACCTCGGATGTGGATACCATCCGTAACTTCGTCCAGAATCAGTTGAGCGAACTCTTGCGGACCCTCTGCGTTTTTGTGATTGCCCTTGTCATGATGTTCTCCATGGACCTTTTCATGTCCCTTACCGCTCTGGTGCTCCTCCCGGTTATTTTTATCTTTTCCATTGTTTACTTTCAAAGGGTAGAACGGGAATTCACCCGGGCCGATGCCGCCGAAGGGAGTATGCAGGCCTACGCCCAGGAGAATTATACCGGGGTCCGGGTGGTCCGGGCCTTTGGCAGAGAAGCCTTTGAGGTGGCGATGTTTTCGGAAAAAACCAAAACCTATGCGGATATCTGGATCCGTATAGGCAGGATGCTCGGCCTCTTCTGGGGCGCCGGGGATTTCCTCTCCGCCCTCCAACTGGTCATCATTGTAGGGGCGGGGATATACCGGAGCGTCCGGGGGGATCTTTCCCCGGGAACCTTCCTCGCCTTCTACGCGTACTGCAACCAGATGATCTGGCCGGTACGCCAGCTGGGACGGATCCTCTCGGACCTCTCCAAAACGCTTGTCTCCGCCGGCCGGGTACGGGAGATCCTCAGCGCCGAACCGGAGACAGACGGGCCGGATGCCCTGAGGCCGGAGCTCCGGGGGGCGCTCCGTTTTGATCGGGTCAGCTTTGGGTACCGGGAAGACGAATTGGTGCTCCGGGACATTTCCTTTACGGTACAACCCGGTAAAACCCTGGCCATCCTGGGGGCTACCGGTTCGGGGAAATCATCCCTGGTTCACCTCATCTCCCGGCTCTACGATGTACCCGAAGGCCGGGGCCTTATCACTATTGACGGAATCGATATCCGCCGGATTGCCCGGAATCATCTCCGCCGCAGTATCGGCCTCTGTCTGCAGGAACCCTTCCTCTTTTCCAAAACCATCCGGGAAAATATCGCCGCCCGCGACACCGGCATGGACATACGGGATGTGCGGAACGCCGCAGCGGTGGCCCGGATTGACGAATCCATCCTGGACTTTCCCGAAGGCTATGAAACGATCATCGGCGAACGGGGGGTTACCCTTTCAGGGGGACAGAAACAGCGGGTCGCCATTGCCCGGATGCTGGCCGCCAATCCACCGGTGATGATCTTTGACGACAGCCTGTCGGCGGTGGACACCGAGACGGATATGCGGATCCGCGCCGGCTTGCGGAGGCGGGTCAAGAATGCGGCGGTGATCATCATCTCCCACCGGATATCCAGTCTGATGGCGGCGGACGAAATTCTGGTCCTCCGGGATGGCGCGGTGGAGGAAATCGGTTCCCACGCCGAACTCCTGGCCCGGAACGGGAGCTACCGCCGGATATTCGACCTGCAAAGCGCCACCGGCGATTACAACAGCGCCCAAAGCGACGGCTGCGGCGACGGCTGCGGCGACGGCTGCACCAGTACGGCCGCGGGAAGCTGCACCGGTACGGCCGCGGGAAAATGAGGGAAGCATAAATGGCAGACTACGAAGATTTTGATTACAACAAACCCATGTCCGTGAGGATCTGGAAGAAGATGCTCCCCTTTATCGGTCCCCAACGGCAGTATCTGATCCGTTGCGGGGCACTCATGCTCTGCGTTGCCGCCATCGACGTTATCTATCCCCTGCTCCTGGGTTATGCCGTGCGGAACAATATCGTACCCCGCAGCACCGAAGGCATGGGGAAGCTCCTGGCCGCCGCCCTGATCCTCCCGGCCATACAGGGTCTCTTTGTCCGCTTTTTTGTGGCATCCGGACTTACGGTAGAGGTAAGCATCAGCCGGGCTCTGCGGAATGCGATCTTCCTGCACCTTCAGAAACTCGATCTTTCCTATTATAACAAGACCCCGGTGGGGTATATGATGGCCCGGACCAATTCGGATACAAGCCGCATTGGAGAACTGGTTGCCTGGGGGCTCATCGATTTTTCCTGGTCCGTCTTTTACTGTGTAGGGGTGATCATATCCATGTTCCTTGTCCACTGGCGTCTGGCCCTTGTCGTCTGCGCCACCATCCCTCCCCTGGCGGTTCTGACCTGGATCTTTCAGAACAAAATCCTGGTGGTCAACCGAATCGTCCGGAAGTTCAACTCCAAAATCACCGGCGCCATGAACGAGGGAATCACCGGCGCCCGGACCGTCAAGGTCCTGGTCACCGAGGAGCAGAGCCTCCGGGAGTACGGGAAGATTACCGGGGAGTACCGGCGCTACGCCAACCATCTGGCCTTTCTCCGGGCGGTCTTTATTCCCCTGGTGCTCTTTGTCGGCTCCCTGGCCACCGCCTTTATCCTGGGTTATGGAGGCTATGAGATCCTGATCCTGGGGGCAGACCTCAGCATCCTGGCGATTTTTCTGCAATACGCCGGAGGCTTCTTCGATCCTGTACAGAATATCGCAAATATCCTCACCGAACTGGTATCCACCCAGGCCAATGTGGAACGGGTCAGCGGCCTTCTGGAACAGATTCCGGCCATCACCGACCGGCCGGAGGTAACGAAAAAATACGGCGACACCTTCTCTCCCAAACGGGAAAACTGGGAGCCTATCCGGGGGGAAATTGAATTCCGGAATGTTACCTTTCGGTATCCCGATGGCGGTGAAAACATTCTGGAGCACTTTAACCTGTACGTTGCCGCAGGAACCTACGTGGCCATTGTGGGGGAAACCGGTGCGGGAAAGTCCACCCTGGTGAATCTGGTCTGCCGTTTCTTTGAGCCCACCAGGGGGGAGATCCTTGTGGATGGCCGGGACTACCGGGATCGGAGCCAGCTCTGGCTCCACAGCGCCCTGGGGTATGTCCTGCAGAGCCCCCATCTGTTTACCGGTACCATCCGGAGTAATATCCGCTACGGCCGTCCGGAAGCCACCGATGAGGAGGTTGAGGCCGCCGCCCGAATCGTCCATGCCGACCGGACCATTGCCAAACTGGAAAAAGGGTTCGATACCGAAGTAGGGGAAGGGGGAGACCGGCTTTCCACCGGGGAAAAGCAGCTCATCTCCTTTGCCAGGGCGGTTCTGGCGAACCCCCGGATCTTCATTCTGGACGAGGCCACCAGTTCGGTGGATACGGAAATGGAAATGCTCCTGCAGCATGCCATTTCCCGGCTCCTGGAGGGCCGTACCAGCTTTGTTATCGCCCACCGGCTTTCCACCATCCGGGGAGCCGACATCATCCTGGTGGTGCACGGAGGCAAGATCATCGAGAGGGGAACCCACCGGGAACTCATGACCGCCGGGGGGGCTTATTACGAACTCTACACCCGGCAGTTTGAGGAAGAAGCGGAGGAACAGGTACTGTTGGGACATTGAGGGCATGTTGCCATTACTTAACAATATATGGTATACTGAATTAGTAGGAGATATGAAATGTTTGAAGAACAGGTTAAGTCCGCTCTTGATAATGTACGGCCCTATCTGCAAGCTGATGGTGGGGATGTGGAATTTGTTTCCGTCGCCGATGACGGGACCGTATCGGTAAAATTGACCGGCGCTTGCGGCGGCTGCCCCATGGCTCAGATGACTCTGAAGATGGGTGTTGAAAACTATCTGAAAAAGGAAGTACCCCAGGTTACTGCTGTTGTGGGAATCTGATATATCCCATGCGGTTCCTCCCCGTAAACCTTTCGGACCTGGAGGAACGGGGCCGGAGCTGCTGTGATTTTATCTTTGTTTCCGGGGATGCCTATGTGGATCATCCTTCCTTTGCCGCCGCTCTGATCTGCCGTCTCCTGGAAGACGCAGGGTTTTGTATTGGTATAATCCCACAACCCAATCTACAGGATCCTTTCTCGTTTACGGTTCTTGGCCGTCCCCGGCTGGGCTTTCTGGTTGGATCGGGGAATATGGATTCCATGGTGGCCCATTATACGGTCGCCAAAAAACTCCGTTCCGGCGACGCCTATTCCCCGGGGGGCAGGACCGGTTTCCGGCCCGACCGGGCGCTTCTGGTTTATATTTCTACCCTGCGTTCGGTTTACAAGAACATCCCGGTTATTATCGGGGGAATCGAGGCGGGGCTGCGCCGATTTGCCCATTACGATTACTGGTCCGACAGGGTCCGCCGCTCGGCGCTCCTCGATTCCAAGGCGGACATCCTGGTTTATGGCATGGGGGAGCGGCCCATTTTGGAGATATGCCGGCGTCTTGCAGCGGGGGAAGACATTGCCGCCATCCGGGATGTCCGGGGCACCTGTATCCGGGCCCGGGAAGCCCCCGGGGCGGGAGGACCTGCCTGGGAACGGCTGCCGGATTACGGGGCGGTACAGGGCCGGGATTCTGCCTCCCTGCGCGCCTACGCCGAACACTTCAGGATCCAGGAACTCAATGCGGATCCGGCCGGCGGAAAGATCCTGGCGGAAAAAACCAGTGAAGGACGCTGGGTCATCCAGAATCCCCCTGCTTTCCCCCTGAATCAGGCGGAACTGGACCGCCTCTACGAACTTCCCTTCCTCCGCCGGGCTCATCCCCAATATGATGAAGCAGGGGGGATCCCCGCACTGAAGGAAGTCGCCTTTTCCCTGGTCTCCGGACGGGGCTGTTTTGGCGGCTGCTCCTTCTGTGCCATCACCTTCCACCAGGGCAGGGCCGTAACCGGACGCAGCCGGGAGAGCCTGCTCCGGGAGGCGGAGACCCTGACCCGGATGGAAAACTTTAAGGGCTATATCCACGATGTAGGCGGTCCCACCGCGAACTTCTACCGTCCCCCCTGCGAACGGCAGGAGCGGGGCAGCTTCTGTCCTGACCGGCAATGCCTCTATCCGGAGCCCTGTCCGCAGCTCAAGGCGGATCACGGCGCCTACATGGACACCCTCCGGGCGCTCCGGAGTTTGGGAACGGAAGACGATGGCAGGGGCGGCGGAAAGGCGAAAAATACGGCGGCCCCGGATCGGGGAAGGCCGGTAAAAAAGGTGTTTATCCGGTCAGGCATCCGGTTTGACTATATATATCAGGACCGGAAAAACGGCCAGGCCTTTCTCAGGGAGCTCTGCCGCTGTCATGTAAGCGGTCAGCTCAAGGTAGCCCCGGAACACTGCTCCGTACCGGTGCTCCGCGCCATGGGCAAGGGGAGCCCTGAAACATACCGGCGGTTTCAGCGGGACTTTACGGAAGCGAACAGGCGGCTGGGCCTTAAACAGTACCTGGTGCCCTATTTTATATCCGGCCATCCCGGCTCAACCCTGGCCTCTGCGGTGGAACTTGCCCTGTACCTGAAACAGAGCCGATTTATTCCCGACCAGGTGCAGGATTTCTACCCCACCCCGGGCACCCTCTCCACGGTGATGTACCATACCGGCCTGGACCCCCGAACCATGGAACCGGTCTATGTCCCCCGGGGAGAACGGGAAAAACGGCTGCAACGGGCCCTCTTGCATTTCAACCGTCCGGAAAACCAGGCCCTTGTCCGGGAAGCCCTGGAAAAGGCCGGCAGAGAGGACCTGATCGGTTCCGGACCCGCATGTCTTGTACAGAAGAGCAAAACCCGCGGTAATTGATTGGAAAGCCGGAACGCCAAATACCCCGTGATTTACCGGTGGCGGAGCGCTCAGGGGGAGGAACCGGGGGAGTCTTTCGGGTACCCTCCGGAGATTCGGCGCACGATACACCTGATCAGCGCGATAGAATCGCTGTACTATCAATTATAGAAAGGGATGTTGAAAACTTCATTTCCGCAAGCTTGGCTTATAAAAGCAAATAATGTATACTTGGATACTATAAGGAGAAATCTTTATGACCGGAAAAGAGCATTTTAAGGCCATTGTAAAACGGCAGGCTTCCCACTGCGGTTTCTGGCATGGCGATCCCAATCCTGCCAGCATTGAAAAGCTTTATGCCTATTTTAAGGTAAAGGATGATTTTGAACTGGGTCTCAGGCTGGGCTCTGACTGCCGCTGGGTCATGCCGGAAAAATTCCATGTATGGACCAATCCTGACTATCCTATGTTTGATGTTCTGGGCGGAAAAAAACGCAGTTCCCTGAGTGAGCCGGGCATTTTTGCCGAAACCGAGGATATGGCGGATGTTGAAAAATTCCATTGGCCCGATATTAAGTACATAGACTTTACCGGAACGTTAAAAGAAATCGACCGGACCATAGCGGCAGGTCAGGCGGTCTTGAGCGGCACCTGGAGCTGTTTTTATCATAACGCCTGCGATTTTTTCGGCATGGAAAATTATTTTATGAAAATGCATACCGACCCGGATGTGGTAGATGCCGTAACCAGACATATTGTGGATTTTTACCTTGAAGCGAACGAACAACTTTTCAATCTGGCAGGCGATAAGATCGATGCCTTCTTCTTTGGTAACGATTTTGGAAGCCAGCTTGATCTTCTTATTTCACCGGAACATTTTGACCGTTTTGTCATGCCCTACTTCCAGGAGTTCACCGACCAGGCGCACCGTCATGGCTACAATGTGGTACTCCATTCCTGCGGTTCCATCGACAGGGTAATTCCCCGGCTCATAGACGCCGGCGTAGAAATCCTTCACCCTATACAGGCCATGGCAAAGAATATGGACGCCCCTTCCCTGGCGAAGAAGTATAACGGAAAGATCGTGTTCCTGGGCGGGGTAGATACCCAGCGGCTCCTCCCCTTTGGAATGCCCGGTGAAGTCCGCGATGAGGTCCGGCGTCTGAAAGATCTTTTCGGTCCGAACTTCTTTGTTTCCCCGAGCCACGAGTCTATACTCCCCAATGTTTCACCGGAAAACATCGCAGCCATGGCGGAAGCTGCGGCGGAGTGATGCCCCAATACGAGCGCAGGGAATTCAAGCACGTACCATATCCCTGTTCTTCAGGGCCCGGGATGTAACTCATGCACCTTGTTCCTTCTTTTATTGCCGCCTTTGTCATATATGCAGCGACTACGCCCTATCTGCCAATTTTGGTCAGGGGCCTGGGATACAGACCCGTTGTCGTCGGAATTCTGCTGGGAATATTTGAAGGCGCCGGTATTATCGGCCCGTTTATATTTGGACATTTTGCGGATAAACTGGGCAAATATAAATCCGGCCTGATCGTCACCTTTGTATTATCCGTTATTGCCATAATCCCGCTGGTATTATGGATACATCCTCTGTTAAGCGCCCTGTTTCTTGTTTTGTTTGCCATTGGCTTCCGTTCAACCGTTCCTCTGTTGGATGCAATTACCACCATCAATTTAGGCGCTTCCGGAAATTACGGAAAGATCAGAACCATGGGGTCCCTTAGCTTTGTGGTGATGGTTCTCTTTTTTCAGTGGACACCGGTCCTGCGTCCCAATACTTCAATCAATATTGCCCTTTGGATCGGCGCAACATCGGCGCTTGCCATCATTCCGGTATTTTTGCTTCCCACCCGGTATACGGAAACCGCCAAAGCCCGTGTCCATACCGGAAGAATTCAGGGGGCGCAAAAGTCCGGGCTGTGGTTACCCCTGCTCGTTCCTGGCATTGGCATGATTGCCATGAGTCGTCTTGCCATATCGCCAATATACTCATTTTTCCCGTTGTATCTGGTGGAGTACATGAACTGGGATGTAGTAGGGTTACTGTTCGCCCTGGCAAGCGCTTCGGAAATTCCCTGCATGTTTATTTCAAACAGACTTATACGCCGTTTTGGCCCGCTCCGTCTGCTGATGATCGCCGCCATTGCCATCGGGATACGCTTAAGCATCCTGGCCTTCTTCCCCTACAGATTCGCTATCGTTGCCAGTCAGATGCTGCATTCTCTGTGTTTTGGCCTCTTCCATCCGGCGGCGGTAGCATTCATATCCAACTGTGTTCCTCCGGAACGCCGTGCCATGGGAATGTCCATTTACCTTTCTATCGGTACCGGACTGCCCGCCCTTCTGGGTAATATTCTGGGAGGGTATCTGGTAGATCATTGGGGCTACCGGGTGTTCTTTGGAACCTTTGCGCTGTTTACGCTCCCGGCAATAGGCCTGTATTTTTTTATCTCCCATTACCGGAGCATACGGACTGAATAACAAACCGGTCCGGAAAGCCGGAAATTACCCGGTCAGAACAGCTCTTGCTGGGGATTCTTCGGTTTCAGATTTCTGTCCCGGGCCTGGGGGATGATTGTTTCCAGGTGTTTAAGGAACCGGCTTGGCTCAAGTTTAAGTTTCCTGTTTCCGTACGTTCTGGATTCCGCCCGGGAAAGGTACAGTCCCCGCCGGGCACGGGTCATGGCCACATAGAGGAGCCGTTGTTCTTCTGCAATCAGGCTTTCCGGAATGCTCCGGTCCTCTTCATACAAGGTAAAGGGAAGCAGTCCGTCTTCCATGGCGGGGATAAAAACATGATCAAATTCGAGTCCCTTGGAACCGTGGATGGTCATAATCCTGACCCCTTCCTGCTTCATCTCCGGGAGGCCATCGTTTGTGTTGCCGCTTACCGCCAGGGTGTCCAGAAATTCTCCAATATCGTCATAAAACGCGGAGGCATTGATTAGCCGCTGCAGAATCATATCGCCGCCCGGGACAGGGCCTTTTTTCTTCCGTGCAGAACCCGTCGTATTGTTGCAATTCATAAAAGCCAGGACCGTCGTGACGGCCTCCGGGGGTGTTTTCCCGCTCAAGGACAGGCCGGGCGCCCGGGGCTCGTCACGGAATTCCGGTACGGCAGCATCCTTCGCCGGTATATTGGTCCGTTCCTGAAGCATGACCGTCCAAAGCAGGTTTACAACCGACTTTGCCGGTTCCTCTTCCCACCAGGGTTTTTCTCCGGTAAGTTCATAGGGAATTCCGTGATCCTCAAGGGCTTTGATGATGGGCCTTGCAAGGGCTGTGCTGCGCAGCAGTATTGCACAATCTCCGGGGCTTGTTTCACCGGCATCGTTGCCTGAATCATCCTGCCGGCGTCTGTCAACAGTTTCTCTATTGAAAACAGTATTACTGTCAATCGCAAAAAAACTCGTGCCGCCGGTAAGCGCTGCTATACGCCGGGCTATACCCTCCGCTTCTGATTTTTCCGTTGAAAAGGTGAATCGAAAGAGCTCTACGCCGCCATCCTCCGATCCTTCAAGGGGCGCGCCGGTCAGCCGTCCCGCCGCATTGAGGATAGGTGCGGCACAGCGGAAACTTCGCCGGAGTTGAAAACGGGCCGCCCGGGGATAGTCCAGCATGAAACGGTCAATGAACCGTTTATCGGACCCCCGGAATGCGTAAATGGCCTGATTAGGATCCCCGATAACCCGGAGTTCAGGCGATGCGTCCCCGGCCAGGGCAGAACCCGGGGCCAGGAGGCGTATCAGGCCGTACTGGGCAAAGTTGATGTCCTGATATTCATCTATCAGGATGTGACGGTAACGGGAGCGGCAGGCCTCCAGCAGATCCCCATGCACCGCCAGAAGCCGGAGGGTCCCCGCAACAAGGTCCTCAAAATCCAGAAGGGACTCGGCGCGGAGGCGGCTGCGGTAAAGCCGGTACGCTTCTTCAAAGCCGCTGTTCATTGGGGGTATGCCAAGTTCAACAGCCAAACGGGAAAGGGAATCTAAAACCGGTTCCGGAAACAGGACCCGCGGCGCCGGAGGGCCGGTCCGGGAAATCCTTCGCCCAAAGTTTGGTTCTTCCTCGCCGGGAAGGAGGAGAAACCGTTTTCTCGATTCTATGTAATCCCCCAGCCGCCGGACGCCGGCCGTTCTCTTCAGTCCCGCCGATTCGGCAATCTCCTCAAGCAGTTCATCCTGTTCCGTACCGGTGATGATTCTGAAACCGGCGGGTATCCCCCTGTCCGGGCCTTGTTCTCTCAGAAGGGATGTGCAGAAGGAATGGAAGGTGGCCACGGTAAGACCGGCAGAATCACTGTTGCCGCCTTTGCCGGTAAAAACGCCGCCTGCCGTCCTGGCGACCCGTTCCCGCAATTCCGCTGCTGCCTTGACGGTAAAACTGAGCGCCAGGATGGAAGCCGGGTCCGTACCCCTCAGAAGGAGTTCCGCAATCCGGGCCGCCAGTACCGAAGTTTTCCCCGTTCCGGGGCCTGCAATGATGACAGCCTCCCGCTCCGGGGAAGACACCGCCTCCGCCTGTTCATCGCTCAGAAGGGAGGCGGGAACAGGGATACATTCTTTCAGGATTCCTCCGGGAATGGCTTTTGCATTTCCGCTCATTTTTCTGTTCTTTCCAGTAACAGGAATACTGTGGGGAACAATGGCGGACTCGCTTTTCTCAATAACAGTATTAGTGTCGATCCCTTCAAAGAGTTCTGTGGTCTTTTCATGCCGGATCTTTTGTCCCGGCTGAAACACCCGGATCTTTCCATAAACCCCATCGTAGCCAGGACTGATAAAGACCTTTCCCGAACGCATCCGGGTGATTGCCCCGGCCAGGAGTTCCCCTGAAAGACCGGGAAGCCGCAGGGCTTCTATTTCCCCCTGCTCTGCGTCCGCAAGGAGGGAGAGTTCACTCCCGGATTTTTCGATAAGGGCGCCGTAGAGAGCCTCCACTTTCCCGGAGGCCGGCCCGGTTTCCAGAAGTTCCCCCAGAATTTCCTTTAAGGGGATGAGCGGCCTCCAGGGGCGGCGGTTACCGGCGGCGTCCTCTTCAGGCCCAAACGGGGCGGATTCATCCACCGGACTATCGGCCAACTCCAGCACACGCCCCATCACGCCCCGGGTCAGGGGCCGGCGGCACACCGGACAGATGCCCCCAGCCGCCGCAGCATCTTCCGGGCTCAGGCGGATTCCGCAGCCCCGGTGTCCATCGTAGTGGTACTTCCCCTCCTGGGGAAAAAATTCGATGGTTTCCAGGGGAGATCGGATGGCGGCCCTGAGGGATGCAAAGGAGCAGTCCATATCGAACACCGTTCCTTCCCGGCCCAGTTTGTCCGGGGAGTGAGCATCCGAATTGGAGATAATAGCAAAGCGGTCCAGGGACCGGACAGCCCAGTTCATGGGAGGGTTGGAGGACAGCCCGGTCTCTATGGCGGGGATTTGGGAGGTGAAGTCACCGTAACATTCCTCAATAGAATCAAAACCCGAGTTGGCGCCCAGGGCGGAAAACCAGGGGGTCCAGATATGGGCGGGGATGAGCAATGCCCGGTCATCCGCAGCCAGCAGCATGGTCAGGAGATCCCGGGAATCGATCCCCAGAATGGGCCTGCCGTCGGATCTGATATTACCGCCATGCCCTTCAATCACGGTCTGAAAGGCCGCGGCGGCTTTGAAGTCCGGAAAGATTACCAGGTGGTGGATCTTCCGGGTCCGGCCGCCGCGTTTGTAGATTGTACTGATCTCACCGGTTAAAACAAAACGGGGGCGGAGGCCCTGTCCCTTCCCCGGTTTGGGGAGACCCTCCGCCAGGGCAGGGCCGGCATCAAAGGCCATGCGCACGGTCTCTTTCAGGGTGTACAAACCCGGTTCCGCATCGTCAAGTTGTTCCCGGAGTTCGCCGAGCCAGAGGGGGTGGGTACAGTCCCCGGTACCCAACAGGTCAATACCTTTGATCCGGGCCCAGCGTTCCAGGTACGGGGGACTGAGTTTTGAACTGGTAGCCCGGGAATAATGGGAATGGATGTGCAGGTCCGCCCTGATACGCATAGCCAATTATAGACCTTTCCGGGTATTGTGGGAATGATTGGAAGGCAGTCCAGGATCTGCCGATACTTATTAAAGGATGAATTTGCCGCTGATCCTCCGGGCAAGACCCGGTACAGCAAGGGACGAATCGTATGCTTATAACCAATATGCCGGGACCGTTGCCGTGTCCGGTTCTGCGGCCGCTGTTGCGGATTGTTCTGCTTTTGCTCCTGATCCTCAGTTCCTGTACGAAGGGGGATTCCCGGAACACCCTGTTGGAAACGGAAACGACCAATTCTGCAAGTCAGGACGGCCGCTCCGCGGGATCGGTTGATCCGGTGGAGCAGTACCTTACGGAAGGGGATTCCGGATTGATTCTGGATGATTTTCTTGACCGGATTCTGAAGGCAGCGGAGATACCTCCTGATGTCGCCGGGAAGGTTTCGGTGGCAGCAGCGGCAGGTCCTTCCTTTATTCTGGACCTTCTAACCTGCCTCAGCGGGGAGCCCGGTCTGCGGACTCTGGTGGACAAGGAGCATGCCCTTCCCGGCGGATATGAACCGGTGGATCTGGTGGAACTGGGAAACGGTTCCTGCCAGGTGAGCCGGAAGGGCCTTTTGCTGCGCCGCATGGCGGCGGAATCCCTGGAAGAAATGGCTGCCGCAGCCCTGGCCGGCGGGGTTACCCTTGTCGCCTCATCGGCATACCGATCCTACGCCTACCAGGAAGAAGTCTACGCCCGGAACGTCAGGGAATCGGGACAGGAGGCCGCAGACCGGGAATCCGCCCGGCCAGGACGGAGTCAGCATCAGACGGGACTGGCGGTTGACTTTGGTTCTATTGACGATTCCTTTGCGGAAACCCCGGCGGGCCTCTGGATGGCGGCCAATGCCGGCCGCTTCGGCTGGTCCCTATCCTTCCCCGACGGCTACGAAGAGGTCACCGGCTACCGCTGGGAGAGCTGGCATTACCGGTATGTAGGCCGGGACCTGGTCTCCTTCATCGATACCTATTTTGGGGGCATTCAGCAGTACGCCCTGCGGTTTATCTACGAGTGGGAACGGGCAGAATGATCCGCCGGAGGGCCTTCAGTTCCCCGGGCAGCATCCCTCCGCAGCTTGCGGAGCTCAAAGAAGATCATCACCACCGTAAGAAGCAGGGAAAACCCATCCGCCACCGGTGTGGCCATGACCACCCCCCTCAGCCCCCACAGATAGCCAAAGAGGAGGATGCAGGGGATGAGGACGATGCACTGCCGGAGCATGGAGAGGAAAATGGATATTTTCGGACGCCCCGTAACGATAAATACATTGGCGGAGACGATCTGAAAACCCGTGAAGGGCAGAAGGAGTATTGCCACCCGCATGGCCCAAGGCGTAAAACTCAGAAGTTGAGGACTGCCTTCAGGGGCAAAGATCCCTATCATGGTATAGGGGAAGACCTCCATCACGATAAACCCGACGCTACAGATCACCGTGGCGGCTCCAATGGCAAGGAGGTAGGTCCGGAGTACCCGGCCAAATTTTTTTGCGCCATAATTAAAGCCCAGGATCGGCTGAGCCCCCTGATTGATACCAAAGACGGGCATCAGGATTATCATTAAGATCGAATTGATGATATTCATCCCCGACAGGGCTATATCCCCGCCGTTGGACACCCCCAGGGCTTCCGCTCCATACCAGTTCATGCTGAGGTTGTAGAGAAACTGTACGGCGGACATGACGAACTGCATCAGAAACTGCGCGGAACCAAAGGTCATGATGCCAAAGATTATTTTAAGGGAAGGCTTGTAGACCTTCAGGCGGATTCTGACCACCGCCCGTTTACCAAAGCTAAAAGCGAGGATCCAGATAGCCGATATCAGCTGGGAGATGATCGTTGCCCAGGCGGCTCCCTCAACGCCCCAGTGAAATCCGAAGATAAAAATGGGGTCCAGGATGATATTAGTCCCCGCGCCGATGAACATACTGATCATGGTGATAACCGGGAAACCCTGGGCTCTGGTGCAGTGGGAAAACCCGAATCCTACCATTAAAAAGACTTGGCCGTAGAGGATGATGCGGTAATACCGGCGGGCAAATCCAAGGGCCTCGCTGTGCTCCCGGGTTCCCAGAATGGAGAGGATCGGTTCAAGGAATGAAAGCTCCAGGATCATGACGATCAGGCCGATCCCCACGAGGAGCCACAGGCAATGATTCAGGGCATTTTCCGCTTCCTCCCGCCGCCCCTGACCAAGACGCATGGAAATCATATTCGCTGCCCCAATGCCAAAGAGCATTGCAAAGCCCATGCTGATGGTCATCAGGGGCATTACCAGGGAGAGACCCCCCAGGGCTATCTCGTTTATTCCCCGGCCCACGTAGATCCGATCCACCACGTTGTAGAGAGCGTTGACCAGCATTCCGCTGATGGCGGGAATGGAGAAGCGCAGCAGCAACCGCCCTACCGGTTCAATACCGAGCCGCTCCGCAGCGTTTACGGAACCGGTTTTTGCGGCTTCGGTATAAGGTGGTTTTGATGCAGTATCAGACAAATTGTTTTCCTCCTCCGTGTGCTGCCTGAATGGATATACAAACGGAATTTTAAATATAAACAAAAAACCCCTGTATTATCAATCCCACACTTCCTGTGTCAACGATCAATCCGGTTCCAGACCCGCATATCTTGCGTAAAAAAAACCGTAACCGGGAGGAGGAAAACCGGTTACGGCGCGGGGAATAAATCCAACTTTTTATAATACCACGGGGTCTCATAAAAACCACATTCCGAAAAGACCCCCAAAAATGGGATACTTGTTCACCCACTTTTAGAACACCCGGCCTTGAACTTGGTTACAGGATTCCTATAGATACCGGTTTATCCTCCGGAAGATCACTGATACATGATCACATAGGGACGGGGTTTCAACGCAAAAACCTCCCTTGGAGAGAGGATGGGTTCGTCGTAGCCCGCGCCGGGGATATTAAAATTGTAGAAGAGTTTGAAGCCCTTGATAGGCATATTTTCTGCCTGGGCATTGTAAGCGTAAGACTGCCGTTTAAGGGAGGGGCTGCCAAAGCCGTCGGCACAGTGGACCAGCCTGACCCGGTCAAAGCCGGCCTTCACCTTTTCCCGGTCCTGGATCATCCGCCAGTTGAATTGATGGATCACCAGCATCCGCTCCCCCGGAATCTGATGTTCCAGAATATAGTCTTCCATCACCTGCTGTGCCCGGTTGATCTCCTCGGCGGTAACGGTCCCTATCTCCATCATCGGTTTTGTGGTCCGCCATTCCGGGTCCAGGGCCAGGTGCACATTAGAGTACCGCAGGTAGGGAAGCATCCTCTTCAGGGCATCCACCGGATCGTAACGGCCAATCTGATGATCGATAAATACCAAAATGTTCCGTTCCAGGGCGTACTGTATGTACTCAAGGAGTACCTGTTCCTTGATAATACCGATTTCTCCCTGGGGCCACACGGTACCATAGATGATGTAAAAAGCTCTGCGAATACCCCGTTCGCCGTTGACAGCGCCATATTCTTCCGCTACCTTGGAAAGCCGGGCATCCAATTCTTCAATGGAGTACCTTCCCAGGATACCCATCTGCCGGGACAGGGGGTGACCGTAGAAGGCGACAATATCGTTGTTGAGGAGGATAGATTCATTGATGGAAGCCGCATCTACGGCTTTGGATTCCGCTTCAGAGATCACCCAATAGGGCCGGATTCTGTCCTGATCCCTGGCAGCATTTATGGTTTCAGTGAAGTACAGGGAAGGGAAGATGGGGATGAAGGGGCCCCTCCCCTCTCCGGCGGCATTTAAGGCCAGGGAGGGAAGGGCTGCATTTTCAGCTTCTATCAGTTTTTGGGAAAAAAATAGGGATACGGAAAAAAACAGTAATACCAGGATGCCGGTTCGGCATTGGAGAGAAGCAGGCTTATCCATAACTAAATATACTATCGGCAGAAGAAACGGGAAATATGAGCGGATGGTATCCGTTGCCGGCCGGTTTCCGGCAACAGGAAAATGACGGAGCTGCAAGCGGCTCCCCGGGTTACAGGCTTTCCAGTTCCTGTTCCACTTCTCCAAGCCGCCGGGCCAGGGATTCGATGGTCCGCTTCAGACGAGTCCTCTCTTTTTCAAGCCGTTGCCGGGGGTCCTCCGGAGCGGGGAGCCGGCGGGCGGCGATCCGTACAGCATCCGGGCTCTTGCCCTCCACAAGGGCGCTTTCTGCGGCAGTCCGGGTTTCATCATTTCTGATCCCCGCCAGAAACCGCATATTGTCGGGACCTACTACGGGGTTGAGGTTGTACTGGTACATCCTGATGGCCAGATTGGCGGCGGTTTTGGGAATCCGCAGCACCCGGTCGATATAATCCTCAAAACGGGCCCCTATGGCGGTACAGAGTTCATGGGCCCGGAGGAGATGCTTCCCCAGTTCTTTGACGAGACCCCCGTTTCCCTCCAGATACTTCGTGCGGATGAGCCCGGTAAGTTCCGTCAATTCCGGGGAGTCGGCAAAGACATTCCGGTAAACCCCCCGCTCCTCCGCCTTTTCCAGCAGTCCGTGGAGGATGGCCCAGAATTCCGCGGTATGGGAACGGGGGGAGAGGACTCCTCCCCGGGCGCAGGCGTGGAGGTGATGGGCGTATTCATGGATGGCGGTATACATGAGAAGATTGTCATCGCTGAAGTTCCGGTTATGGATGATGATCTCCCGGGAAGGGGGTTTGTAGAGACCGTTTACCTTTTTGCTCTTTTTCCCCGAAAAGATCACCGTAAATTCCATGGGGGCATCCTCTAAGGAGAGGAGGGCGCTCTTTACCTGATCCTGATTCATTGGATTATTCTACCCCAGGGCTCCAATCTTTTCCATAACTAATATGGCAGCGGCCACACAGGCGGTTTCCGTCCGCAGAGCCCGTTTTCCCATGGACAGCCTGAGGAAGCCCGCCGCTTCCAATGTATCCCGTTCCCCGTCAGACCAGCCCCGTTCGGAGCCAACCGCCAGTATCGCGGGCCGCCAGGTGGGACTCAGGTGGATCAGCGCCCCCTCGGGCCGTACATTATCCGCCGCGATGAGCAAGGGGACAGGTCCCAACCGGGAACCGGGAACCGGCGCCATCTCCCTGTGCTGCGGGGACCCGTCTCCGGGCCGGCCGTTCCATTCCGGAGCCTTATCCCAGGGCCGTTCCCGGAGCCAGGCTTCCAGGCTGGGATAAACCGACAACACCGGGATCCGGGTATCCCTGGCCTGCACCGCCCCCTCGATAAGGGCAGATCGGGCTCCGCCGCCGCTGAGCAGCTTGGTATCCCGGTAACTCTTCTCCCCCAACTCGGTTCCCAGAAGATCCACCGCCTCAAGCCCCAGACTGGAGAGATCCCGCAGGAGCCGTTTAAGCTGAATAGGCCGGGGAAACCCCACCGCCGCACGAATGGGGGTTCTGGCGGGCGGATCCTCATGCAGGTCGAGGGAGTAGAACAGGGACCCGTCAAGCCGGATCCCTTCGATTCTCCCGGTGCCCAGCTTATCCTCCAGAAGCCCCGCGTCAAAGGTGTCCCCCGGCTTTTTGCGGAGCACCCTGAGGAGATGACTTGTCCGTTCATCCCACCGGCCCAGGGGCTTCCCCAGTTCCCGGGGTTCAAAGAGGATTATATTCACAATCTGCGCCTGCTAATTCTATGCCGGGTAAGGTTCCCGGTTACACAACCCCCCTCATTATATTCGTTTAGCTGCTACACTTCAATAACCCGCATTGCCTCATAAAAAATCTAACCCAAGGGGCCGGGGAATCTCATGTTAAAAATCTAACCATAGGGGAACCTAATTCCGGCCGCAGCAGATTCAGCGTTATCTTCCATCGCCCGGGCGTTCACGATATGAATGGCGTTCCGTTTCCTGCTCTCACTCCCCCGCATCGTTTTCCCGTCCACCGCAATAACCGAACCTGCACGCACCCGTTCCCTGAAATACCCCTTTTTTTGAGGGGTTCTATAATGCGGTTGCCCTGGAAATTGAGGCTATGCTCTGACCTCGGTTTTGTGTAAGTTATATCAGAGATAAATACGATGGATATACATGAACACCAGCCTTCCCGGGGGCTTACTTTTGAGGACATCCTGACCATGTTCAGAGAGACGGATCGCCGGTTCAAGGAAACGGACCGTCAGTTCAAGGAAATCGCCCTCCAGTCCAAGGAGACGGACCGCCGGATGGCGGAGACGGACCGCCGGATGGCGGAAACGGACCGCCGGATGGCGGAAACGGATCGTCAGTTCAGGGAAACAGACCGTAAAATCAGCAAATTAGGCAGCAGAATAGGCGAATTAATCGAAAATCTGGTGGCCTCCAACCTCCTCCAGAAATTTAACGACCAGGGCTTCCTCTTCACCAAAACCGCCACCAATGTTCAAATCACCAATCCCGGCCATACCTTCCAGGCAGAGATCGATATCCTTCTGGAAAACGGTACTACTGCCCTGGCGGTGGAAGTAAAGTCAAAATTAACCGCAGACGACGTGAAGGAACACCTTGACCGGATGGAGAAACTGCGGCGGCATGCCGATGAACACGGGGACCGCCGGAAGTTCCTGGGGGCGGTGGCCGGGGGGATCATTCCCGGAAATGTAAAGTCTTTTGCCATAGAAAAGGGATTTTTCGTGATAGAACAATCGGGGGATACGGCGGTGCTGGCGGTGCCGGAGGG
>JAITJI010000061.1 GCA_031279015.1 Spirochaetaceae bacterium | reverse complement strand
CTTCCATTCCCCCGGATCACTTATCTTTTTTGCGCCGGTTCTGATAAGCCGGTATTCCGCCTCCATGCGCTCCCTGAGCCATGCGGGATAATCCACCGGTTCCTCCGCGGCGAACCCGGCGATTTCCAGGCCGCAGGCCCCGTCCTCTTGTCCGCAGAGGGCCGCGGCCCAAAGCCAGTGTACAGACCTGCCGGAAATGCCCTGCTTTTCAAACATCTTTTTTGTCTCTGCCCCGGAACCCTGGAGATCGATGATCCCCTGGGGCTTGCCGTCCAGGTACACCGCTGCCCGTCCCTGGCCGGGGCCGGTGACGGCGGACAATTCCACCGAATCTCCCCGGAAGCTGAAGAAGGCGGCGCTGAACCGGCTTGTGGTATACCGCCGCTCCCCGTCGCTGGTCCATTTGCCGAAATACTGAATGCAAGGGTCATTCGCCTTTACGGATACCAATTCCATTTATCTCCTCCTAGCCCTTTACGGTTCCTTCGGTCATGCCGCGGATGATCATCCGCTGAGCGCAGATGTAAAAAATAATCACCGGAATCATGCACATGATGAGGCAGGCAAACAGTTCCCCTACGGAATTGTTCGTCCTCCCGGGACTGGACGCAAAGTTTACCGGCAGCGCCGCCATGGTCATGTAGTCCCGCTTGCTGATAAAGGTAATCGCTATCTGTAGTTCGTTCCAGGCCCCCATAAAGGTGTTCACAAACAGTATCGAAAGTCCCGGTATGGCGTTGGGCAGCATGATCTGTGCAAAAATACGTAAAGAACTTGCCCCGTCTATCCGGGCGGATTCCATCATCTCATTGGGCAGCCCGTCAAAGTAGATTTTGAGCAGCAGCAAACCAAATATCGAATTCCCCGTGATGTAGGGCAGGGTTTGTGAAAGGGGGTTGTTCACCAGTTTTAACAGTTTTATGATCTGAAAGAGGGGGAAGATCGTCGCCGACGTGGGAACCATCATCCCCATCATAATAAACAGGAACAGCACGTTCCGTCCCCGGAAACGGAGTTTGGAAAAGGCAAAGGCCCCCAGGGAACAGATCGTAATGGTCCCCAGAAGGGTAACCCCGGTTACCATGATGCTGTTGGCCAGATTGCGGAATATGTTGACCTTTTCCAGCACCGCCCGGTAATTACTAAAACCCCCTATGCTGAGGGAACGCTGAAAGGCAAGGGCCAGGGGATAGGCCACGACCACCGACGCAATCAGCAGCGCCGCCATGCCGAACGCTTTAAAGCCGTTGAATTTCAGGGTCATTATTTTTCCTCCTTCTGTCCCAGAACTCCGTACATCCGCAGTTGTATAATCGTCAGAATGAGGGCAAGGAAAAACAGAATGGTAACCACCGCAGAGGAACGTCCCTGATCAAAGTAATCAAAGGAGAGGAGATAAATGTAGGTGGAAAAGAATTCCGTGGCGTGGTTGGGCCCCGCCTTGGTCAACACGTAGGGCAGGTCGAAGGTTTTGAGGGTACTGATGGAACCCAGCAGGATCAATGACAGGTGGGTGTTCCGGAGCAGGGGAAAGGTCAGGCGGAAGAACTGCTGGAAGCCGTTGGCCCCGTCTATGGTGGCCGCCTCGTAGAGCTCTTCGGAGATATGGGTCATGTTTACGTTGTAGAGAAGCATGCTGAATCCGGTCCAGGTCCAGACATTCACCACGATAAGGGAGAACAGCGCGGGGCCGGGGCGGCCAAGCCATTGCAAGGCTAATGCGTTCAGCCCCAGGGCCCGGAGGGTGGTGTTTATCGCCCCGATATTGGGCTCCAGCATCCGGGAAAAGATAGTACCGATGATGGAGATGGTAAGGATAGAGGGCATATACAACAGGGTACGAAAAAAAGTCCCCGCAGCTATTTTTCGGTTGATAATATAGGCAATAATGATGCCGAAGAATGCCTGGGGGAACACGGTGCCTAGGAAAAAGATCACCTGATTACGGAGGACCTTCAGCATGATGGGATCCTTGAAGAGGAGCCTGAAGTTTTCTATCCCGGTAAAAAGCTTGTTTCTGCTCATGCCGTTCCATTCAAAGAAGCTGTGGTAGAAATTGAACAGCAGGGGGTATACGCAGAAGACGCCGAAGAAGAGGAAGAGGGGGAAGATAAACAAATAGCCTTCGTTTTGAAAGTGTTCCCTGCGCAGTGATTTTTCCATCCGCATGGAAACCTCCTTATATGGATAACGGAGGCTTTTTCAAAAGGTCAAATTTTGAAAAAGCCTCAAAGATTAAACTGTTTTAACCGGGAACATCGGAGGGACAACCGATAGCAGTCCCCCTGACATTCGCCCTGGGCTTATCGCCTTTCAGCCTTGGAGGCTTCTTCGATGATCTCCGCCGCCCGCTGGGGGGTGGATTCGCCCAGGGCAACGGCCTTTAACTGATCCGCAATGGTCTGCTTAAGCCTGGGGTAGGTGATCTCCCGGTAGCCGTAAGCCCGTTCCTGCATAATGGTGATAACGTCGTTAATATCCCTTTGAGCTTCCCCGGAAAAGTTGCTCATATCTACCACATGATCCGTTAAAACCGGCAGATACGCCAAGTTAAAATCGATCAGTATTTTGACCCCTTCGGTAACGTACCATTCAAAGAACTCCCAGGCCTCATCGGGATGTTTGCTCTCCTTGCTTAGGGAAACCACCACATCCACCGCGGGCGCCACCGGCGCGGGTTTGCCGTCGTTGTTCCAATCTATGGTAAATACACTGTAGCGCTCTCCAACACCAAAGGTATCAATACCATTCGTAACCCAGGAACCATTGCAGATCATGGGCGCCAGTTTATCGGTTTCCCAGATGGTGGTGGCGTCGTTATACACGTTGATGCCCAGGGCGCCGTCCTGGAAGATACCGTTATCAAAACAGCTCTTCCAGATCGTTAAAGCTTGAACAATCTCGGGATCCGTAAAAGGAGCCTCGCCCTCCAGGGCTGCAAAAAATTTGGGGGCATTAATATCGGAGGCTATGTTAATGAACATGTCAAGGTTGATCCAGTCGTCTTTGGCGCCGATGATCAGGGGCATTTCACCCTTTGAACGGAAATTTCTGCATACTTCCAGGAGTTCATTATAGCTGGCGGGTACCTTGAAACCGTACTTGTCAAAATAAGACATATTAGCCCACACATATCCGGCGCAGCCGGCGCCGGTGGGCAGGCCGTAGTAGCTGTCTAATTTACCCTTGGTCTGTTCCATAAAAACCGGAAGGAATTTTTTCTCCCAATCGGGTCCCCAGACTTCCCTCGCCTTGGGGGCAACGTCAACCGTAAATTCCTGGAACTCCTTCATAATGGCGCCGACCTGGACACCGTACAGATCCGGTCCTTCCCCGGAGGCAACAACTACTTTAAGGGATTGGACATGATCCGAATACGTTACCCCTTGAATCTCCACATTGACATTCGGGTTTTTGGCTTTCCAGGCCGCCATTACCTTATCCCAGCCTTCGCCGGGACCGGGATTCCAGGTCCTGAAGCTGATGGTCACCGGCCCCTTTTCGCCGGACGCGGCGGTCCCGCCGCTGCCGCGGTTGCAGGCGCCAAGGGTGAACAGCACTGTGGCCATTGCCAGGGCGGTGCAACAGAGCGCGCAGGGAGACCTTTTTCTTTGCATTTTCTTCATATAACTTCCTCCATGATCTATATGTAAACCCCTACGGGGTTATATGAGTCCTTCTAAATTTTGCCATGATGAATCTCCGGACGGCAGTGCTGTAGGGTATTAAACCAGACCTTTGAATAAAAATGCCTGAATACACATTGTACGGAATGTTACGTACAAGAAATTTAGCAAGAGAAACAAGTATATAAAAACTAACTATAAAACGGGGGGGGGGGGGGGGGGGGTTACAAAA
>JAITJI010000038.1 GCA_031279015.1 Spirochaetaceae bacterium | reverse complement strand
GTGATGATCCTCCAGATGTTCCCCAGTTTTATGGGCCTCACCGCCCTATACATGGTGGCCCTGAATTTTGGAATGTTGAACAACCTCAACATGCTGATCATCATCTATGTGGCCGGGGGTATTCCCCAGAACATCTGGCTGGTACGGGGATATATGCTCAATATCCCCAAATCCATGGACGAGGCGGCCTTTATTGACGGGGTAACCAAACTACAGCTTTTTTTCAAAATTATTCTGCCCCTGTCCCTGCCTATTGTGTTTTTTATCGCCGTAACCGCCTTTATGGGGCCCTGGATGGACTATATGCTCCCCCGGTATCTCATAAACCAGAATGAAAAGCGTACCCTGGCAATTGGCTTGTTTGATCTTATCCGGGGACAGAATGCGGACTTTACCGCCTTCTGCGCGGGAAGCGTCCTGGTGGCGATACCCATTACCATTCTGTACATGGTCTTCCAGCGTTTCCTCCTTGAGGGACTGATGGCAGGTGCAAATAAGGGCGAATGAGGCAATACTTTCTGGCGGCTGCCCTGGGCAATGGTAACCCCTACCGCTTTGTAAAGCTGGTTAGGGAATTAAAGGGGAGGTATCTCTTTCTCCATTTCTTCCTGGTTACGGCAATGCTGAACCTGCCGGTGTTATACGCCCTTGCCAGGCTTTCGCCGTCTGAACTCTATGGACGGATAGCCGGTTCCGGAGCGGAGGTCCTGCCCGGTGATTTTGATCTTTTGATGTACCAGTCCGGTTACGGTTTCAGGATACTCTTCCCCCTGCTGCTTCTTGCCTTTGGGGTGGTAGTGATTCTACAGGTGGTGTTTTACCTCACCGCCGCATTTTTTCTGGGGCTCCGCCGGATGACCTCTTCTCCCCTTTCCTTTAAGGATCGGATAGGCCTCTTTATCATGGCCTCCACCCTGCCGGTTATCGGGGCGGCGATCTTTGGCAAATGGCTGCCCACGGTGCATATCATTGTTTTTTACCTGGCGGTGATCCCCCTGACCTTTTGGGTGTCCCGGGCTTATGATCGGATGGAAATGGCTGACGGGGCTGAGGGAACGGCAGAGGATGCGGAAACAGCGGAACCGGTAGATGAAGCTTTGGGGGCCTTTTACAGTCCCCATAAGACGGTGTTCCGGGTCTGGTCCCCGGATGCGGAAAAGGTAAAGGTACTGTTTTTTAAAAAAGGAGAAAACCGGAAGGGAGAGCGGCCGTTCAGACAGGCCGCCATGGTCAGGGGTGAAAGGGGTGTTTGGAGCGGAGAATTTCGGGGAGAATTGAAAAATGTATACTATCTTTACCAGGTTACCCGGAACGGCCTTTCCTGCCTTGCTATGGACCCCTATGCGAAGGCCGTTGGGGTAAACGGTGAACGGGCCATGGTCATTAACCTGGAGGAAACCGATCCCCCGGGCTTCAGGGAACATCCCCTGCCGGCCCTGGCCGCGCCGGTGGATGCGGTTATCTACGAACTCCACATCCGGGACCTTTCCATGCACCCCCATTCGGGGATACGGTACCGGGGAAAGTTTCCGGGCCTGACCGAGGTGGGTACAAAAAATGCCGGGGGCCTCTCCACAGGGCTCGATCATATTCGGGAACTGGGGGTCACCCACGTACACCTGCTGCCGTGTTTTGATTTTAAAACCGTGGATGAATCAAAGGTCGATTCTGCGAACCCCGGCGTTCAGTTCAACTGGGGCTACGATCCTCAAAACTACAATGTTCCCGAAGGCTCCTATTCCACCAATCCCCGGGACGGGGCCGTCCGGGTGCGGGAGTTTAAGGTCATGGTTCAGGCCCTCCATGCAGCGGGTCTGCGGGTGGTGATGGATGTAGTGTACAACCATGTGTACTCTGCGGAGGATTTCAGTTTTAACGCCCTGGTTCCGGGGTATTTTTTTAGAACCCGGGAGGACGGGAGCTATGCCGACGGTTCCGCCTGTGGTAATGAAACGGCGTCGGAGCGGCCCATGGTCCGTAAATTTATCCTGGACAGTGTACTCTACTGGGCCCGGGAGTACCGCATAGATGGTTTCCGTTTCGACCTCATGGGCCTCCACGACATCGATACCATGAACCTGATCCGCCGGGAACTGGATAGAATCGATCCGTCCATCATCCTCTACGGCGAAGGCTGGGTTGCCAGGGATTCCCCCCTTCCGGCAAAACAGCGGGCGGTAAAGGCCAACGTTCCGCTTTTTGACGGACAGATCGCCTGTTTCTCCGACGACATTCGGGATGGGATCAAGGGGAGTGTGTTTCTTGAAACCCAGGGCGGTTTTATCAACGGAGCGCCGGAAACAGCCGGGAGTGAGGGCGCAAGGGAATCCTTTGCGGAGGATGTCAAATTTGGGATCGCCGGTTCGGTTGAGCATCCCGGGGTGGATATTGGCAAGGTGCATTACTCCGATTCTTTCTGGGCCCCTGCTCCTTCCCGGACCATTAACTATGTGTCCGCCCACGACAACCTTAGCCTCTGGGACAAATTCGCCGCTACAAATCCTGCTGCCGGAGATGAAGAACTCAGGGCGATGAATAAGCTGGCCGCGGCTATTGTCCTGACCAGCCAGGGGATTCCCTTTTTCCAGGCCGGGGAAGAGATGGCCCGTACCAAGGGCGGGGATGAAAATTCCTTTCAATCCCCGGATTCGGTTAACATGCTGGACTGGGACCGGAAGTCACGGTTTGGCGACTTGGTTGAATACTACCGGGGGCTCATACTGCTGCGGAAGACCTACGGCGCCTTCAGGCTCAGGACCGCCGCCCATATTCGGGAGCGGCTCTGTTTTTTGCCCGCCGAACCCGGCATCATCGCCTATACCCTCCGCGGCGATGGGACCTCTTCCGGTCCAATTCCCCCCAGTCATACGCCGGACACTGCGGCGGGGAGCGGAGAATACCGGCTTTTTATGCTGGCCTTCAACGGCCGGACCGATGAGGGGGAGTTGTCCGTCCCGGCAGGCGACTGGGATATTCTGGTGAATGGGACGGCTGCAGGGATAAAGCCCCTGATCAGTTTCGGCGGCGGCCCGGTCAGGATCCCTGCTAAAACAGCCCTTGTACTGGGAGCCAGGAATGGAGGCGCTTCCCCTTAGCATCCGAATTCGTTTCAAATTCCTGACCTTTCTCCATATCTGCGGCAGTAGTTTGTTGTCATTTAATGATGGCTATACTGCGGTTTTTTGTTGACATTATTGTCAATAATATAGTAAGGTAAATTTTAATATCCGGTTTTATTGCGGAACCGGGTGTAATAAATTTGTGCGGAAAAATCAAGGAGGAAAGAAAAATGAAAAAATTAGTTTTAGCGGGTATACTAAGCTTTGCCCTTATGCCTCTGATCTTTGCGGCCGGGGGACGGCAGCAGGCTTCCGGTGCGTCTTCCGGATTGCGTTTCATTGACATCAGCCCGAGTCCGGCCCGGCAGGCCTACTATACCAAGGTCTTTGAGGCTTTTAAGGCGGAAACAGGGATTACGGTGAGTTATGAAAGCGTGCCCTGGGATGATGCCGCCAATAAACTTACGGTATTGGGGGCTTCCGGGAGTCTTCCCGACGTGATGAGCTTTTGGGAAGGCTGGCTGGGACAGTTTCTCCAGGCCGGCTGGATAGTGTCCCTTGAAAAATACATTGCCGGAACGGAGGATTCCTATACCGAGACGATTACGAAAAAACTCTGGCCCAAGCAAAAACAGCTCTATGGCGGGGTGTATACCGTGCCCGACGGGCTGATGGTAAAGGGTATCTATATCCGTAAAGACTGGGCCCGGGAGAAGGGGTTAAACCTGGATCCGGCCAGGGGCTGGACCTACGATGAATACTTCGATGCCGTCCGCAGGTTTACCGACCCGGGGCAGCGGCATTACGGTGTGTCATACCGGGGAGCCCGGGGGGCTTTTGATCCTCTTTCGGTTTACCTTACAGGGTTTACCGCCGGCCGTTTCTATGACGACCAGGGTAACGTCCTTGTCAACTCTCCGGAATGTCTTGAGGGTTTTAAAAAGTGGACCGCCATGTACCTGGAGGGCTACGCCCCCAAGGATTCTATAAATTGGGGCTTCACCGAGATGGTGGACAACTTCACCGGGGGCCTTACCGCCACCCTGCTCAACGATTCTGAGGTGGCGGCGACCTGTCAGGCTTCCATGCAGCCCGAACAGTGGACGGTTATGCCCATGCCCAGGAGCAAAGACGGCAAGATCTACAATACCATAAACGCTCCCTATTCCTACAGTATTTCTACCCACAGCAAAGATCCCGGGGCCGCCTGGAAGCTCATCGAATTCCTCAACCGGCCTGACAACAACATTGAATACTGTAAGATGGGGGGCCTTATCCCCGTCAAGAAAGATGTTGCCGACGATCCAACTTATGGTGAGAATGGTCCCTACAGCGCCTTTGTAAAACAGCTTAACGATCCCAATACGGTGATTCCGGCTTCCTTTGGCCCCTTTAATTATACCGATATGCATCAGGGTATGTTCCATGAGGAGGTTCAAAAGTACCTGCTGGGACAACAGGATGCAAAAACGGCGCTGGACAACATCTCTATTGAACTCCAGGGCCGGATGAAAAAGTATATGGCCGATAATCCGGGTTTTAAAATAGAGGTTCCCCTGACTAACTTTTAGGAGCCTATCAGTGCGGCATTTGCTCATCCTTAAACAAGAGGCAGTGCAGCAAATGCCGAAAGGGGACAGCGGCGGTAAATGCCCTTGTCCCCATCTGTATTGTCCGGAAAGCAGGCGGTTTTTAGCCCCACTGATTCTGCGGGACGGCGGTGTGACCGTAAACGCCGGAGTTGTCGTACATATTGGATCCGGTGGAAGGGGAGTGTATGATTATCCTGGTATTGTATCTGGCCGGGTTGGCTGCTCTGGTTATTGTAGCGGTTATCCTGATAGGGAAACGGCTGCATAACCGGACTAAAGCCATGCTGGAACCTTACCTGTTTATGCTGCCGGTATTTCTGCTCCTCCTCCTGCTCTTTGGCTATCCTTTGGTAACCAGTTCTATTATGGCCTTTCAGAATTACAACCTTACGGATCCACATAATATCCGTTTTAACGGGATTGATAATTTCCGCAAGTTGTTCAGCGATAAAGATATAGGCCTGGTTATCCGTAATTCTTTTGTTTATGTGATCCTGTCGGTGTCGGGCCAGTTTCTCCTGGGGCTTATTTTGGCATTGGCCCTGCGCAGGAACTTCCGCTTTCGGGGGATATATCAGGCGATAGTTTTTCTGCCCTGGGCTTTTTCCTCCTTTGTTATAGGCATCATGTTTCGCTGGTCCTTTAACGGGGAATATGGGGTGATAAACGATGTCCTGCTCAAATTAAAGCTGCTCGGCGCTTCCATTGCCTGGCTGGGTACCCCCGGACTCTCCCTCCTGGTGGTGATCCTGGCTATGATCTGGATGGGCATCCCTTTTTTCGCCATTATGATCCTGGCGGCGCTCCAGTCAATCCCCTCCAACACCTTTGAGGCCGCGGAGGTTGACGGCTGTGGTCCAATACGGAAATTTTTTTCTATTACGCTGCCCTATATTAAACCGACAGTTATTGTAACCGTTCTGCTCAGGACAATTTGGATTTTTAATTCCTTCGATATGATTGTTGTTGTCACCGGCGGCGGTCCCGCCAGCACTTCCCAAACCTTGCCGTCCTATATGTATACCCGGGCTTTTTCGAGCTACGACTTCGGTTTGGCGGCAACTCTGGGGCTTATCCTCATGGCCGTCCTGGCGGTTTATGCGGTGGTCTTCCTTGGGGTAACCAAATACAGCAAGGCGGGTGAATTTTGATAAACTGGAGAGTCCGTCGTACCCTGGGAAGCATAGGGCGTTTTATCATTCTTGCTGTTTTTTTGCTGGCCGTTGTACTGCCTATCTACTGGATGCTTATTACTTCCCTGAAAACGAACCCTGAGATTATCAACGCCCATCACATTACCTACTGGCCGGAAACAATTACCCCGGAAAACTATGTGGCCCTCTTTGAACTCTTTAGTTACGCCGGCCTTCTTAAAAACAGCCTTATTGTGTCTGTTTCTTCCGGCCTCTGTGTCACCCTGCTGTCTATTCTGGGGGGCTACAGCTTTGCCCGCTACAAATTCCGGGGCAAGGAATCAATGGTGATTTTCTTTCTGGTTACCCAGATGATTCCCGGGATTCTGGTAATCATCCCCCTTTACGTTATTTTGTCCCGCCTAGGCCTGATAAACACCCACATGGGGTTATTTATCTACTATCTTATTGCAAATCTGCCTTTCTGCGTTATTACCATGCGTAGTTTTTTTGAACGAATCCCCTATACCCTGGAGGAAGCCGCCCGGGTAGACGGATGCACCAGACTGCAAAGTCTCTGGCGTATAGTCCTGCCCAGTATGTTCCCCGGCATTGTGGCGGTTTTTGTATTTGCCTTTATCGGGGCATGGAATGAACTGATAGCCGGTACAATTCTGATCAACACACCGCAAATGTGGACCATCCCTGTGGGGCTCAAGACGCTTATAGGAAAGTACAATGTACAGTGGGGAGTCCTCATGGCCGGGGCCGCTTTGGCGCTGCTGCCAACCGCCATCATGTTTGCGGCGATGCAGAAATTTGTGGTTGCGGGGCTTACTGCGGGGGCGGTAAAAGAATAACTTTTTCGGACCGGGATATAATCTGCCGCTTTAACATCGGTTTGTTTTTCTGTATACTGATGATGAGGAGGATTTTGCACTGTGGAAAATAAAAACATACGGGAACGGACCGAAAGGACCAGGTGGTTTTGCGATGCCCGCTTTGGGATGTTTATACACTGGGGGCTTTATTCGATTCCGGCCAGGGGTGAATGGGTCAGAAGCGTGGAGCGGATACGCCATGAAGACTATCTTGAGTACTTCAGGGAGTTTACGGCGGCGGAATATGACCCCAAAGAATGGGCGCGGATTGCCAAAAAGGCGGGGATGAAGTACGCGGTTCTTACGGCGAAGCATCACGACGGGTTTTGTCTCTGGGACACAAAGTTCACGGATTTTAAGTCCACCAATACCCCCGCCCGCCGGGATCTGGTGCGGGAATACCTGGAAGCCTTCAGGGCGGAAGGCATCAAGGCAGGGCTGTACTATTCCATCATAGACTGGAGGCACCCGGATTTTCCCCACTACGGCGACAGGCAGCATCCCCTGCGGGATGACCCGGTTGAAAAAAACGATGCCAGGGATTTTAACCGTTACCTTGATTTTATGCACGGTCAAATACGGGAACTCCTTACGGATTACGGTAAGCTTGACATCATGTGGTACGATTTTTCCTATGCCGATATGAAAGGCCCCAAATGGAGATCCCAGGAGCTGATTGAAATGGTACGTTCTCTCCAGCCTCATCTCATTGTGGATAACCGCCTGGAGGGTTCAGGTGAGGACTCGGGGACCATACTCAGCGCCAACCCTTCGGACTTTGCCGGTGACTTTGCCTGCCCCGAACAGATGATCCCTCCCGGGGGCATCAAAAACGAACTGGGCGACAGCGTCCCATGGGAAGCCTGTATCACCCTCAACAATCATTGGGGGTATGCCGCGGCGGATCAACACTGGAAGAGCGCCGAAATGGTGGTACGCATGCTCGTCGAATGTGTGTCGAAAAACGGCAACCTCCTCCTCAACGTAGGCCCTGACGCAAAAGGCCGTATACCCCCAGCCTCTGTCGCCATACTGGAAGAAGCAGGCCGCTGGATAGCCCGCAACGGCGAAAGCATATACGGCTGCGGCATCTCCGCTTATGAAAAACCCGAATGGGGCCGGTTTACCCAGAAGGGGAAGAAACTGTACGCCCACATATTGGAGGCCCAGGCCGGCGGCATCTGCATCCCCAACATGGCGGGGAAGATCGAAAAGCTCAGACTCCTTTCAGATGGCAGTGAAATCAAAATCGCTCAATACTGGAATCTTGCGGAATACCCGGAACACGCCTTCTTCTTCCTCAACCCGCAGAGCTTTGACAACTATCCCCTGCCGGACCTGAAAGATACGGTGGTGGAGATAACCCTCAAGTAATCAGAAAGGGGCAGGCGGTCCCATCGGGCCGTCATGCCCCGTTAGGCGCCACACCCGACATTATAAGGTTGAGCAGATCCTGTCCCCAGTGTCCGTGTCCACCCCCCGGGCCTGATAGTTTTTGTGCCGCCCGTATTCATCGCAGAGGGCGGAAGCTTCCAGGACTAATCGAGGTTTTAGACCGGTTCAAGTTGCAAAAAAGCTCATTTGGATGTATCTTTAATTATGGCGTATGCGGAAACACCGGAACATAATACACGGATAGCCTGGCATCCGGCCTTTTACGGGGCAATGCAGTTAGAGCTTGACCGGTATAAGGACGTACTTCAATTTGAATTCGAGTACCAGCTTACTGCGGAACCCTTAAAAATTGATATCCTCATTATAAAAAAGGAGAAGGATATCAAATTAGAGAAGAATATAGCGTCCATATTCCGCAAAGACAACATTGTGGAGTATAAAAGTCCGGGGGATTATCTCTCGGTGGAGGATTTTTACAAGGTATACGGATATGGCTGTCTGTATGGGGCGTTTAACAAAATACCGGTAACGGAATTGACCTTAACCTTTGTGGAGAACAGGTATCCCCGGGACCTGATTCGGCACTTGAAGGAGGTACGAGGGTACGAGGTAAGAGAAACCCTGAGCGGCATATATCATATATGGGGGGATATCATACCGATACAAATTCTGGTGAGTAAAAAGCTGCCTGAAGGAGAAAACATGTGGCTAAAGAATCTAACCGATGGGTTGGGTGCGGAGCAGCTTAACCGGTTGTTGGCAAAAAGCAGTCGGCAGGGGAAGGACAGCAGGATGGAGGCGTACCTGTACGCCATATTACAGGCAAATTCAGGGATATTGCGGGAGGTATTACAAATGGGAAATGCGATGATAACACTGGAAGAAGTGCTGGAAGAGGCCGGACTAACGGCAAAATGGGAGGCAAGAGGTGAGGCAAGAGGTGAGGCAAGGGGCGAAAACAAGAAAACCATGGAAATTGTCGAAAAGGGCCTTGAAAGGGGTATGGATATTCAGGATATCAGCTATTTGACCGGGTACAGTGCAGAGGTTATAGCGGAATATAAGAAAAGACGGGAACAGACCCGTTGACGTTCCGTCTCTAAAACGAACTTGTAAAAAATTTTGTGTAAACGGCTATACTACCACAAGGAGAAAGTATGGCCTTTTCAAAAGAGTTTCCGGATGAAATCCTGAAGGATTACCACGGCCCGGACGATTTTTACGGGCCCCAGGGAATCATGAAACAGCTTACCAAGGCGCTGGTTGAGCGAACCATGGAAGCTGAACTGACATTTCATCTTGGGTATGAGAAACATGACCAGGGTGAAAAAACAAACGCAAACTGCCGGAACGGAAAGACCGACAAAGACCTGAGAACCGGCGACGGACCGATGACTATCGAAGTAAGCCGGGACCGGGAAGGCAGCTTTGAGCCGCAGGTGGCGCCGAAGCATCAGGGGAAACGAAGTTTCCACGGAGTTCAAAGGATTTGACGA
>JAITJI010000035.1 GCA_031279015.1 Spirochaetaceae bacterium | reverse complement strand
CTTGTTGATTATATTCCCGAAACATACCAGTCCCGTCCCTTTGAAATTCTGGAAAACGCCGCCGATCCGGGCTTTTCAAAAGAAAAGCAGGTGGACGTTAAGGAACTGTACGACTATTGCATGGCCGAAGTGTCAAAGAAAAAATATGCGGGGTTGTACATGGCGGATTGTTTTAATGATCTGCTTATGAAATTGTCGGCAACGGTAAATCCCGAAGCCTTTATAGCGTTACAGCAGAACCTGCTCAATAATGTTCAGGATAAAAGCTCCTATGAGGCGGAAAAAATTCTCCACCGGATCATCGAGTTTTACAAAAACTGTCAGCAGCCCAAGAAGGCGTGGCAATATGTGGAAGATAATATACAGATAGACAGCTTCCGCCGGATGGTGGTTGAAAAGAGAATCAAGCAAAAGAAATTTTCCGAGGCAAAAAAACTCATTCATGATTATACCGATAAAAAAGAGAACAAATATCGTTCCGATGATTGGGACGATTATCTCCTGCAAATCGCCCGGGGTGAAAAGGATATTCCCGCCATACGCGGCATTTCGTATTCATTCATCAAAGATAATTTTAAAGAGCAGTATTACCGGATCTATAAATCCGCCTTTAGCGCCGGTGAATGGGCGGAGGAGTTTGAAACCCTGTTCCGGCATTACGAATCCAAAAATTGGGCTGATCCCGCAGCGGATCTTTTGGCCGCCGAGGGAAAGGCGGAACGGCTGATAGAACATATTGAAAAAAAGCGTTCCCTGGAAAAAATGGAGAAATATTACGCCTTCTTTGCCGGAGCCTTTCCCGAAAAGACCTTGGCCCTTTTTCGGAAGGCCCTTGATCGGTATGCGGAGAATAATACCGGCCGCAGCCATTATGAGCATATCATCGATGTGTTTAAAAAAATGAAAAAAATACCCGGCGGCGATGCCGTAACGGCGGACATGAAAGCTCAATATTTGATCAAATACAAAAACCGGCGGGCCATGATTGAGATATTGAGCCGGAAATAGCGGCAAAACATTTCGGTTTCCATTATACTCAATTCATGGGCCTTGTGCGTTTTTTAGCGGAAGAAGGCGTTTGGATACTCGAGTACCGGAACAGCCTGAACTGTCCTTTCAGCAGGGAACGGGTGATCCCGGCAGGCACGCGGGAATGTGTCTACTGCCCCGCTTTTATTTCCGTTGACCGGGATAGAAACAAGCATACCACGGTTCTTAAATGCGGGGGAAAGCGTCTGATGGTACAGCGGCGTATCTATGTTGAACACCGCTAATGTGGTCTGTCTGTCCTGAAGCCGGACCCGGAAAACTGATTCCGGCTCACACTCCTTCCGGCAGTTTCGCCGCCATAATTTTCCGGTGGCTGATTTTTTCCCCATCCGCGATAAAGCGGCCGTCGCCGATGGCGTGGAACAGGCGCTTTTCCTTACGCTTTTCGTCTATCCAGGCCGCCTCCGCGTCCAGCACAAAGATGCCGTGGTTTTTGATATAGTCTGTGACCCGGCATTCTATGTTGGCGTAACATTCCTTTATCAGGGGCGCGTTGACAAATTCCGCCTTTAGCGGGGTAAGCTTAAATTTTTCAAATTTGTTCACCTCCGCCCCCGAGCAGGCGCCTATGGAAACCACGGTTTTGGACATATCAACCGTGGGTATGGCGATCACGCATTCCCGGTGTTTGATAAGCGCCTGGCAGGAATAGTTCCAGGGGCCCGTCATAAAGGCGAAGCGCGGGCTAAAATCAAGCACCATGGTCCAGGAGAGGGTCATGATGTTGGGATACTCTCCGCCGGCGGTGCTTACCAGAATCACCGGACCCGGTTCAAGAAAGGTAAAGGCTTTATTCAAAGGAAACGGTTTCATGGGGCGCCTCCGTAACCGATTGTACCCCACGATCCCCCGCTGTGCCAGACCCGCATTGTAGAATGAACCCGGGGTGTCCAATGAATGCCTGCATTTTTTGGCGGATTCTTTGGCCCGGTTCCCCGATGTTCAAAGAGGCCAATTCCTATTATACTCTTAATATGGAACCAATAGACCGATTCCGTAAGGCTGTTACCATAAAGACCGACTGGCCCAAAGACGCCCAGCCCGGGGATGTTGCAGCGGAGGCGCCGCTCCTGGCTTTTCAGAATTTTCTTGCCGATTCCTACCCTGCCTTTCACAGGGTCGCCGAACGCCGGGTTTTGAGTCCCTATGCCCTGGTATACCGTTGGCCCGGCGGGGGAGACAGTCTGGAGAAGCCGATCCTGCTTCTGGCCCACTACGATGTGGTACCGGTGGAAGCAGAAAAATGGACCATTGATCCTTTCGGGGCTGAAACAAAAGAGGGGTTTATCTATGGGCGGGGGACCCTGGACATGAAGGGTATCCTCATCGGCATCATGGAAGCGGCGGAGGCCCTTTGCGCCCGGGGTTTCAAGCCCCGGCGGGATATCTGGTTTGCCTTTGGAGGGGACGAGGAACGGACCGGTATCCTGGGTGCGTTGCAGACGGCAAAGTGGTTTGCCAACAAGGGAATCTGTTTCGCTATGGTCCTTGATGAGGGTTCCCCTGTTGCCGAAGGGATGATTCCGGGGATTGACCGGCCTCTGGCCCTCTTCAGCATTGAGGAAAAGGGCTTCCTCAGTCTGGACCTTACGGTTCAGCAGAAGCCGGGACATGCATCCAGGCCCCCGGAGACGCAGGCGGTCGCAACCCTGGCCCAGGCCCTGACAAGAATCTCTCAAAGACCCTTTCCCTTCAGGTTAACGCCCACAGTGGAGAGTTTTTTCCGCGGTTTGTCCGGCCTGGGTTCCGGTCCGCGGGCATGGGCCATGGCCCATGCCCGGCTGCTTGGGGGGCTCTTCTTTAAGGCGGCAGCGGCAGGTAGTTCCGATATCAGTGCCCTGTTCAGGACTACCGTCGCCATGACCCAGTTGGAGGGCAGTGTCGCAGACAATGTGATGCCCTCTGCGGTACGGGCGGTACTCAATCTCAGGCTCCTTCCTCCGTGGACGATTGAAACTGCTATGGCCCGTATCAGAGAAATTGTCGGGGATAAAGCGGTGGCGGTTACGGTACACGGCTTTGGATCCGGTCCGGTACCGGCCAATCCGGAACACGCAAAAATGGGCGGCCCCGGCTGGCAGGAAATGATCGGCGCTCTGACGGCGGTATACCCCGGTGTCCCGGCCTTCCCTTTCCTGATGCTGGCCACCACGGATTCCCGCCATTACCGGGATCTGGCGGAAGGTATATTCCGGTTCAGCCCTCACCTGCTAAATCCCCGGGAGCTTGCCCTGGTCCATGGACACGACGAACGGATCTCCGTGGACAATTTTGTCACCGGTATACGGTTTTACAGGGCCCTCTTTGAGGAAATGTAGTCCGATTCAATGGCTGTTGAAACAGCGCGCCGCGCCGCTCTTATCAAAACCGCCTCTCTCACCGCCCTTTTTGGGAACTTGATCCTCGCCGCCGTCAAAATCGGAGTGGGCTACCATGCCGGCAGCCTTGCCGTGGTGGGGGACGGGATCGATTCCTCGGTGGACGTACTTATAGCGATCATGAGCCTTGCAGTAGCCCGGGTGATATCCCGGCCCGCCGACCGGGAGCATCCCTGGGGACACGGCAGGGCGGAAACCATAGCTACCGCCCTGCTCTCCTGCATACTCTTTTTTGCCGGCGCCCAGCTTATCCTCAACTCCGCCACGGATCTGATCCGGGGCCATAGCCGGGAAGTACCCGCAGCGCCGGCGCTTTTTGCGACCTTCTTTTCAATCGTTGGGAAGATCTGCCTGGCGGGGAGTCAGTACCTCTTTGGGAAAAAGGCGGATTCCGCCATGCTCCGGGCAAATGCCAAAAATATGGCCGCCGATGTGATCATCTCCGCCGGGGTACTCCTGGGACTGGGGCTTGCCATGATCTCCCGTATAGGAGCCGTGGATTCCCTCACCGCAATCCTGGTGGGGCTCTGGGTGATCAGATCCGCCGTAGAAATATTTATAGAAGCAAATACGGAACTCATGGACGGCAGTTCCGGACAGGAGTCCTACCGGGCGGTCTTTGATGCGGTCCGTTCGGTGCAGGGGGCGGGGAACCCCCACCGTACCCGGATGCGCCGTATCGCCGGATTCTGGGATATTGACATCGACATCGAAGTGGATCCGGTCCTCACCGTCCAGGAGGCCCACGGGATAGCCAGCCGGGTGGAAGAGGCTATCAAGGAGCGGGTTGAAGGGGTCTATGACATCATGGTCCACGTGGAACCTGCGGGGGACAGTGAAAACAACAAAAATGAAGGGTACGGCCTTCGTGAAGCTGAAATTGAGGAACCCCGCCGCTAAAAGTTCAGAACCGCAGGCAGGGAAAAGGCGCCGGAACCGCCCGGTAAATTGAAAAAACAGGCAAACCGGAAAACCCACATCCCGATCAGGCGGTTAAGCCCATCGGGTCCCAAGGCGTCGGCTGCGGCCAGGGGAATCTGAAAGACCAGGGTCCCGATTGCTCCGGGGACAGTTGCAGAGACCGCTCCGGCTCCAGTATCTGCCGTGCCGGCGCCCGGCTCCTCCCCGGTAACCCCAAGGATGATCGAACCGGCCAGGTTCCGTTCCATGAGCCGGCAGCCCGGAACCCCGGACCGGGGAATCCAGGGCGGATTGGGGAAGTACAGGGATTCCCGGCTTATCCAAACCGTAAATCCCGGCGTTTCACCGTCCATGCCGAACACGGCGGCTCCGGGTATGGAGAGGCTGTACTCGCCATACACGGCGGGAAAGGCGTTTTCCCCAAAGCCCGGGATGCCGGTCCTTACGGTGTTCCCCCTGAGGAGAAGGGCCTCCCGCTTTTTGGCGGCCCCTTCCAAAAGAAACGGCGCCGGCAGTTCCGCCTCCCGGGACCGCCGCCGGGCCTCCGAACCGGCTGATTCAAGGGGGAATTCGCCGGGGAAAAAACGTGAAAAGATGCCGCAGGAGGCGGGGACCAACAGCCATGCCCCGGCGATACAGAGGAGGCCCAGAAAGCGGACTTTTTTTATATGGTTCATCTTAATAGCTTCAGCGTCATTCCTGATGAAAACAAGCCTCACCGGGCAGGATATTAATTGCGATTTTATACAATACAAGCTACTATAAGGATATATGGCACAGCGTACCGATCTGTATTCTATATTAATGAACTACGCGGATAGACACCATTCCCCCTATATTGATATCGAAACATTTATCGTATTTCTTGAGAAGTATGCCGGCAACCATACGGATGAACAGCCGGAATGGAAAAAATGGGTAGATGACGTGAATGTAAAATTCTGGGGGGAGTTGAACCATCTGATAGAGGAAGGAAAATGTGTGCTCCTGGATGAAAAAAGGGAGGGGCAGATATACCTGGCCGAATTCTATGCCGATATAGTACGGCAAACCTACGAATCACTGGATGCAAATGCCGGCCTGCCTTTCCCCTGTGAACAATCCCTGGGGATAAGTATCCCCAGGGATCAGGTCCGGGTCATAGGGATAGAAACGGATATGTCCGATTACCTCAATGCTCCCCAGGAGGCCCCCTTCCCCATCCTTATGATCGCCTTTCCGGAAAATATTACCCCTGCGCTGGTCCTCTCATCCCTGCTGCCCCAGCGGTTTATAGAAGCGGCGTTGCTGAAAATCAGATACTATCTGCAAAATCACAACAATAAAGAGTATATCCTGCATAAACTCATGCCCCAATTTATGGGCAAGGAAACGCTCCTCAGGGAGATGTTCAAACAGGTTGAAATACACCCCCTGGATTGTCTGCACTATCTGGAAACCGGGGGAGAATTTTCAGTGCTGTTCTGGCTCTATTTTTGCAATATGATAAAAACCGAAATCCGGAGAAAGGATGATCTTCTCGCCGAAGATATAGCAGCTTTTCAATCGGTATACATCATCAATGTCATGACGGTGTACTATAAAAAAAAGGTAATGCTGGCAAAGGAAAAAGAACTGGCCTTTTCGATGCTGGAACAGCGGCTCAACAAGGCGCCTTTTCTGTATTCCATGAACGATATTATCAATTTTACCGGAGCAAACGGCCAATCCCTGCTGGGACAATACTCCGCAGAGGAACTGGAAGAGTACCTCACGCGGCAAACAACGGAGTGTATGAATCAGGAACTGCCGGCTCTTTTAATTTTTTATAGGCAAAAGGATGAGCAGCTCTTTATTTTCAAGGACAGGGTGATACCCCTCTGCACAAAACTCCTGGTGGATATCCGCCCCCAGGTACAGAAGGCTATTTCATTACGATGGCAGGGCATGCTGCGGGAATTCAACCGGGAAGACGCCATGGAGCAGGACTATGATTTTGAAAAGCTGCTGGAAAGCTGCGTTAATGAGTTTTCCCCTTTCATAAGCCTCCTCACCGGGGATAAGCGATTATACCTCATCAACGCCGAGTCGGAACGATTCCGGGGGCTGTCCTCCGAATCCTCAATGCTCTTTAACAGCAACGGAACCCTATTGCCCTTTTCGACTCTGCTCTTGCTCAAACGGAAGGCCCTTCTGGTTGATGCCCGCCTTCTCCTGCCATTCTGGTATTCCATACCCATTGTGACCACCATAATAGCTTTTTTTAAGCATATCGGTTCAGGTAAAGGCAGAACACAATCAAGCCGGGACAAGGCTTCTCCTGCAGAGGAAGGCTCCGATCAGGCGGAGCTTATGAACCGGGTCCAGCGGCGGGCCCTGCAATCGGCAGCCCGGGATTACAAGTCCGCTATTGTGCCGATTGGCTATACTCTGGAAAGTTACCTGGAGGAATTGGAGGACCGGTGGCGCAAACTTCTTGATAAGAAAGACAAAAAAACGCTGGTAGAGGATGTAAAATCCCTTATTCGGGATAAACTTCGCCGGGCCTTGCGGCAGTGGAAACGCAAACGGATAACGCAAAAAACCTTTGCATCCATTGCGGACGGCATCATGGCGGAGAGCTCCGTTCTGGAACAGTTGGATACCAGGGAATCCGTTCACCTGTACATCCAGTTGTATATCATAAAATTGATAGAAAACATAAAAACCTAGCGGGTTGCTCTCTGCGCGTAAAACCCTAAAAATCGCCGATTGGTCAGTTTCTTATCCTGCGAATTCCGAATTTTTACCGGAGTGCCGGTCTATGGCTGCCGGCTTCAGAAAAAACCCTCATTTTTTTATTTTTTATGAATCGGCATGCATAATCATCCCATATATATAGTGCACGGATTCTCCGGGAACACCGATCCGTTGGATAGAAATACCAAAATCCGTGACCGGCGCTGCTGTAACATCGCCGGAATACTTATTTATTTGGAGGCACACATGAACAACCTCAATTCCATCCTGATCGAAGGTAACATGGTACGGGACCCCCTACTCCGTTCCACCCCAAGGGGGACGCAAGTCTGCACCTTCAGTATTGCATCAAACCGGATTTACAAGCAGGACTCCGGCCTGGAACGGGAGGTGAGCTTTTTTGACGTGGAAACCTGGTCTAAGCTGGCGGAACTCTGCTTCGCCACGGGGCATAAAGGCAGAGGAGTCCGGGTTGTGGGCCGGCTGAAACAGGACCGGTGGAACGGATCCGACGGAAAACCCCACTCGCGGGTTACCATCGTGGCGGAACACGTGGAATTCCGGCCGGAATTCAAAAAGGAAGACCCCTGCGTCGACGAATCCGGTATTCAGGACAGAACCATGCCGGCGCCGGGAATGCTCGAAGAGGCGGAGGATTATACGGCGATCAGGGAACCGGAAGCGGTAGTCTTCTAAGGACCCTGCATTATACCGGGGGAAGAGTTCATATCCCTTCAGGCTCCTCCTGTGGTGAAAAACCCGGACTCTTCCCCTTCTCTTCCGAACGGACTACCCTCACCCTAAAGGGCGGGATATTGCAGCCGTGCGTTCCAATACATAAAACCCATCCTTCCAGTTAAAGCGGCTGGCCCCTGAAAGGGGGGAACCGGACCTGACCGCCGCCATAATATCCTTATAGTCCCTTTTTTTAAGGGGCGGCCCGGCAAGATCCACAATAAACCGGCCAAACCCGGCCCGCTGCAGAAAAGGAATTTTATCAACAATGGAAAAAGGGCGTTCCGGGATTACAAGGGACCCATCGGCCTTGCCGCATATCAGACGAAAACCCTCCCCCCGGGAGTCCTGAAATTCCCGAAAATCATAGACCTCCCCCAGATCTCTCCGGATCCGGAAGAGGGGCGGATAAGAGAAAACCGTAACAAAGGCAAAGGCACGCCGGCCCGGCTCCAGGGTCTGCTCCAAATTCCGGCGGTTGTTTTCCGGCGGGGAAACAACGTAATCCGTTCCCAGGGAAGCAACAAATGCGAGGGCCCAACGATTATAGGTGTAGAGGTAGGGTCCGGCGATAAGGGAAGGCGCCGGGAGTCTCCCCGGTACATCCGGGCCGCCTCTGGCTGGTCCGGAATCCGGAGGAAGGGCCGCCGGTGATGAATCCCGAAAATAGGAGAACTGGCCGGGATTATTCACCACAAAGTGGTGGTAGCCCAGGGTCCGAAGATGGGCAATCTCTTCCCCCAGAGGGGCATCCATGGCCTCAGGAAGGTAAGGGTCAAGAACGATGATGATTTCAGCAGCCCGAAAGGGCAGCCCGGCCCCTTCCTTCCCCAGGAGCCAGGCAATGGTCCGGCGGTTGCAGGCAAGCATAACCCGGACCGGCCGTACCGACTGGACGATAAAGAGATCCTCGGGACGGGAAACCGCCACGTAGACCCCTTCCGGGAAGAGGCAGGACTCCTTTTTTTTGGCCGGCCTCAGAGTCAGAGCCGGCGCCCGTTCCCGGCCCGGGCAGCGCCCGGAAACCTCCAAATGCCGGAGAATAACCGGGGGATACCGCTTTGACATCCCCCGGGACTGGATCAGGTACACGGAATCCCCCGGCTCAAAGCCATCGGGAAGGGATATCCACCAGCCCCGGGACTCGGCATCATCCGTAAGTTCCCGCTCCCCAGCCTTCCGCTCCCGGTTGCCGCTCAGGTCTCCGGCAGGTTCCACGGCTTCCAGCTTGTGGGCAAGGCGCCGGGAATCGTCATTCCGGTGAAACCGCACCGAATCGCCCGCCTCAAGCCGCAGCGGCCCCGCGGGGATCAGGGCCCGGCGGCCTTCAATCCCGTTTCTAACCTTGAGGATAGTCCCCAGCGCAATACCGGTACCGCCGTCCTGGTCAGGGTTAAGCCAATCGATGGAAGGATCAAAGTAAAAACGGGTCTTTTTTCGGGCGTAATCATTACGGAGCAGGACAAGCCCTTCCCGGATACCCGCCTCCCTGTCCCCGTCAAGAGCGTCGATAACCCGCCGGTAGGCGGCGACCACAACACCGACATACTCCGCGCTCTTCATACGGCCTTCGATCTTAAAGGAATTCACTCCCGCATCGGCCAATGCAGGAATATCCCGGACCAGCTCCAGATCCGCAGGGCTAAAGTAATACCCCTCCCCCCCCTGCCGCTGGTAACGCCGGCGGCAAGCCTGGGTACACATGCCCCGATTGGCGGACTTGCCCCCCAGAAACCCGGAGAACAGACAGAGCCCCGAAGCGCTGATACAGAGAGCCCCATGCACAAAGACTTCCAGTTCCACGTTGGTTTGCCCACGGATATGCCGGATCTCATCCAGGGAGAGTTCCCGGGCCAGAACCACCCGGCAAACCCCCTGCTTAGAAAGCAGGTTAACAGCCCTGGCCGAAGCGATGTTCATCTGGGTGGAGGCGTGTAATTTGAGGGAAGGAAACTCCTCCCGGGCCATCCGGAGCACCCCAAAGTCCTGCAGGATGATTCCATCGGGACCGGCGGCGGCGAGATACCTGAGGAGCTGATACATCCGGTCAGATTCCCGCTCCTCAAAGACGGTGTTTACCGTCACATACACCTTCCGGCTCATCCGGTGCAGACTGCGCAACGCCCCTTCAAACTGGGCATAGGAAAAATTGGCGCTCCGCATTCGGGCATTGAAACTCTTAAGCCCCAGGTATACCCCGTCGGCCCCCGCACCCACTGCCGCATCCAGGGCTTCCGGGGACCCCGCCGGGGCCAGTAACTCAGGCGGGTTCATACACCCGCTCCGGGCAAAAACCGCTCCCTTCCGGCAGAAAAGGTCCGCCGGCCAGAACAGGCTGAAAGGAAAAAACCATTATCACCCCAATATAAAGAAAACCGGAGCATAAAACAAGCGGCCGGACTTATCACTGCTAAAGACGGAAATAGTATCGGTGGCGGGTAGGTGTCAACCACCGGATAAATCTGTTGCTTTATTACGATGCTTCCGGTATAGTATAAAGAGGTAAAGGATGGAGGAATACCCTATGGGTTTGGAAGTAACAATAACAAGCGGCAATTTTAAAGATGAGGTATTACAATCCCCGGTTCCTGTATTGGTTGACTTTTGGGCAGATTGGTGCCGGCCCTGTAAGGCGGTGGCCCCGATTCTGGAACAGATCGCCGAAGCATATTCAGGCCGTATAAAGATTGGCAAGGTAAATGTAGATGAAGAAAACGATCTGGCGGGACAGCACAGTATTGTGTCCATCCCAACCATGTTTCTCTATAAGGATGGAAAAGTGGTCCGTCAGGTTACCGGCGCCCTTCCAAGGCATGAACTTGAGCAGCTGTTCAAGAACCTGATCTAGGGTCCGGGGGCCTCTTTTCAGGCGCCCTTTTCCGTCTAATCATCCCGTTATTCCTTTGGAACGTATCTTTTGACGCTGTTCAGCCTGCCTGGGGTGGCGTTACTGGTGGCGGTAATATACCAGTCGGCGGCGCTGTTGCTATCCGGCGTTGCTTCATCCCGGGAAATACTCCGGGTGGCGGTGGTATACCGGCTGCTCACCGCGCTGCCGGGGCCGGGGAGTTGCTCCGCCGCAGCCTCAAGGGAGAGCCAGGCGTCCTGTCTGCCCGCCATTTCAGCGGCCTTGGCCAGATCCTCAGTCTTCCACCAGGGATCGGATGTTTCACTGAGCAGGAGGGCGTCGATTATCCGGTCGTCCTGATCCACACAGAGAATGATGTCGGTCTTTTTGATCCGTTTCGTCGTACCGGGAACCCAAAAATCCCTGGCTTCGGGGAGGGCTTCATTGTCTCCGGAATACGGTGAAGCTCCAAGGTCCCCGCCGGTTTCGTTGATGCTTTCCGGTTCGAGGGTTCGGAGGTGAACCACAAGGTATTCATCCGCCCCGACCTCTGCCGGAGGAAACTCAAAGACCGGTGTTTCCATTCCCGAAGAGGCAATGAAGAGTCGCATGGCCCCCACGTTACCGGCCCTAAGGGTCCGCAGCTCCACAAATTCAACCTTTGGTTTGGAGTATTCGGTACGGACTTCGGTAATCATCAGGGGGGGGATATTATTGTTCCGGGTTCTGAAGGGAACCAGTACGTTAAGGGTATTGCCCCCTTCATCTTCCACCACTATGTCCGCCATAATCCGTTTGCCCCCCTCCGGCGGCTGGGCAAGGATAACCGTAACATACTCCCCCCCGGTAACGGACTCCACCTCCAGGGGAGGGTCGAAATGCAGGGACGACACCTGTACCGGCAGGGAAAACTGAAAGCTCAGTTCCCATTCGGAAACCGTCTTGCAGGCCATAAAGACCGGAGCCTCTACGCTCAAGCCCAGTAATTGCTGCATAGCCGATTCGGTGGAGCATGCGCAGGCGGTAAACATCAGCGCCGGCAGCATCATGGATTCAAATACAAAACGAAAAAATTTCATGGTAAACCTCCGTATCTATAACGGGGTCATCCTGAACGGCGCTTTGATCCTCCGCCAAATTTATTGCGGAAAACGGTTGTTTTTTACAGAATTGCAATTTCAGAAACTCCCGGCTAGATTTAAGATCCCATGCATGATCTACACACCATAAAATTGGAACTCCTCTCTCCCCTGTACTACTACGGGGATCCCCTCCTCGATCCCTTTGGCCCTAAAGGGCCGGAGGCTGAACAACTCTTCTGTTTTGCCCTGGATCCGGTCCAGGCCCAAAGCATCGAACCGGATCCCCGGTTATTTTTGGGCGATGTCCTCCTCCGTTCCTATGCGGACCCCTCCCCGGCGGCCTCCGGTCCGGCGCCGGAAAGGGCGGAAAGCGGGAACGCTGACCGGGGAGAAAGGCTTGTCCTGCCTGCGGGAAAATACCTCTTTGCCCAGGTCCGGGAGATCCTGGATAGGGAGGCCTTTATCAATATGGCTATTGAGGTACAGAAGGACGGGTTATGGGAGGGGTTCAGTCCGGATTCCCGGCTCTATTTACGGTATCTGTACGAGGATCAGGGACCCGTTACCCAGGTTTTACGGCCCATCCCCTGACCGTTACAGCCGCAGGGCCTCTACCATATAACGGAGATCGTAACCCCGTTCCCCCTGCTTTTTGGTTTCAATCACAAAAACAACCGACCCATCCTGGGGGGCGATTATGACTTTCCGCATGCGGTAGGAAACAATATGGGAGCGCTTTAACTGGGGGGTCCCTACTACGTAACTCTTTTTAGTTCCATCCCGGCTTGTCCTGTCCACATTGATATAAAAAGACGATTTAAGGTCGTTTCCGGACCCTTCAACAAAGGGGACCAGGGCAGCCCGGTAGGAAGCTCCCTGCTCAAAATCCCGAAAATCAATGGTTTCTCCCTTTCCATCCGTCCCGGTGTCTCCATTCTCAAGGGAGATAAAGAGGGGCTGACCCTGCAGGAGGTAGTTGACTCCATAGCGATCCGCCAGGGTATTCCGGCTGATTATCCGGTACAGGGCGCCGGAACCATCCTGACCAGCGACAACCGCCTTATCGTGGGTATAGGAGAGCCGTCCGCCGGCAACAAAGTTATTCTGGAGGACATCCACCACAAACAGATCCGCCCAGGGACGCAGGGTTTCGTCCTGTACTCCGTATTGGGCGAACATGTATATCTTGCCATCAGGAGAAAAACCAAGATCCACGAAAGATGCGGCATCCCCTGCCCAGAGATATAAGGATCCAAGAACCAGGAGGGCCGGTATAAAAAAGAAGGGTTTCCTTGCAACCATTGAGATCTCCTCTTTACATAATATCGGCGATCCCGGTTATACCTTGAGCCTCTTATACCAATGGGTTATGATTAACCTATGACCTTGTCAAGCCGGAACTACCTTTTCCGGGCGGGTATTGTTGTTTCCGTACTGACGATAAGTGTTATCGTAGGGACATCCTTTGTCATTTTGCCCCTCTACCCCGCCCTGTTGCCCATGGCTGCCCGCAGATCTACCGATGTAGTCCGGTTTCTGGTGGGTAATGCTGCAGGCTCCGCTCCCTATATTCCCTTTATCACCATGAGCGCAGCCTGTTTCTATGCTTTTATCACGATGATCTTCATCTATTACTATTTTGAAAAAACCCAGGCCCCGGAGATCCTCTTTTTTGCCCTCTTTGCCCTTTCCCTTACCGTGGAGGCAAGCCGGATCATGGTTCCCCTGCGAATGGCCTATGAGCTTCCTACGGCGTTCCTGGTTATGGCTTCCCGGGGGCTGCTTTTTGGCCGGTTTTTCGGCGTTTTTTCACTCTTTGCCGCCAGCCTGTACGCTGCGGGACTGGAAATGCGGAAACAGGGAAACATCCTCCTCATCATAGCCCTGCTCACCCTGATACTGGCCATAGGGGTCCCCATTGACGGCATGTCCTGGGACAGTACCCTGAGCATGATCTACGGCTACTCATCCATGTTCAGACTCGTTGAGACCGGTCTTGTTTTGATCACTACGATAACCTTCTTCGTTTCCGCCTATTCCCGGGGCTCCGGCGAATACGTATTCATCGGAATCGGCGTCTTTCTGGTGTATATTGGCAGGAACATGCTCCTGGGGGCCGATACCTGGATAGCCCCCATCCCGGGAATGGCAATCCTCATCGCCGGTACCTGGTTTATCTGCAGCCGCCTCCACCGGGTTTACCTGTGGCTATAGTGAGACTCCGGACAGCGCCTGAACAACAAATCCTACGGTAACCGGCAGGGCAATGTTGTCGTAATCTTTCAGGGGAAGGGCCTCCACCAGGGTCGCCACAATGGCCGCAAACAGAGCCGTCCGGTAATCCGGAGAGACATGGAAGGCAGATAAAAACACCGCGCAGAAGCAGGCCAGGGAACCTTCAACGCTCTTACCCAGGAGAAAAGCCGGACGGGTCACGCCGAATGATTTACCGATCAGACTGGCACACCCATCCCCAAAGGCCAGGGCGTAAATGGCAATGACGGCAGCCGGAGCGGGATAGAAAAGCAGGGCCAGCAGGGCCCCCAATCCAAGGGTCACGGGTCCCAGGACAAAGTGTCCTTCATCCCGTGCACGGGAAGCCATACTGGTAAGTTGGGAGATCAGGGGAACCCGAATCCCCACAAGGCGGAAACGTTCCATACAGGCATACAGAATGACACCGGTTATCAAAAGGAGCACCGTCAGAGGCCGATTCACTGCAGCCATACCCGGACTCAGTGCAATGAGAAAATGCAGAATCTTCCTGACCACCTCTCGCTTCAGAGTTTCCAAATCCGTTTGTACCGTAACCCAACCTAAAAACCAGCTGTCAAGAAATTCGCTATTTTTCATATATCTTTAATATAGCAAATTCTATGCCACTTTGAACACATTGAAAAAGAAAAAAAACATAAAGCTATTTCTTTATAATTCAAGTAATTAGATAATCAAAGAACAATGACCGGCGCCCTGGGCTGTCCATGTGTATATAAAAACAGACAGGCAAGAATACAGAAATACTATTTATTCTGCCGGCGGACCCCGGGAACCGTCTGCCAATGAAGGCAAAGATGAAACCGGGGACCTTATCCGCCGGGATTTACGTACTGCCCTTCCCTTTTTCCTTCAATTTTTCCACGATTTCACCGATAATCCGGTCAACGTTGTCGTAGGGAACCTGACAGGTTCCCGCCTGACGGTGTCCGCCGCCGCCATATTTAAGAAGCAGGCTGCCCACATCCACGGTAGCGGTCCGGTTGATGATGTTGTAGCCTACGGTAATAACACAGTTCACCTTATTCCTGCCGTCTATGGTCCACAGGGATATGTTCTGTTCGGGAAAAATCGTATAGATCAGAAACCGGTTCCCCGCGTAGATGGTGTCTACCCCCCGCAGATCGGTGATGATCACCGGACCATCAAGACGGGTATGCTTCTTCACCATTTCGGTAAAAAGGGCAGCCTGTTCATGGTACACCTCCAGCCGTTCCCGAACATCCTCCATGTCCAGAATTTCGTCTACCGTCTTATCGGCGCAGGCCTTGGACAGCTTCTTCATCAAATCGTAGTTACTGATGGTAAAATTCTTGAACCGTCCCAAACCGGTACGGGGGTCCATGATAAAGCCCAGAAGGATCCAGCCCTGGGGATTCATAATCTCATCCCGGGTCAAATCCCCCGAATCCACACGGTCTACATGGTCCACCATTTCGGAAAAACGTCCCAGTTTTTCCGCGCCTCCGTAATAGTTATAGATAATCCGGGCACAGCTGGCGGCGGCGGTGTTTTGTCCGGGAATACCGGAGGTGTCCCCTAACCGTTTGTTTTCACTGGCATGATGATCAAACCAGAGGCCGCATCCCTTGATATAGGGAATGTTGGCAAGCACATCATTTTCCGTGGCTTCTACCAGGCCGTCCTGTATATCCTTGGGATGGACAAACAACCAATCATCAATGACGCCCAGATAGTAAAGAAGAGTACCGCAGGCCAGGCCATCAAAATCCGATCTCGTTAACAGTCTCATTGGTTTGTTTCCTCCCTGAATATGACAAAGCTCTGGGCTTCCAGAGTACATACACCCCCTTCCAGACGGCCCCCGCCGATGGAGTGTATCAGTTTGCCGTCAGGGATCTTCCCAACCGGGGCCCGGACCTGCGTACCGGAAGGATTAACCCCGATTACCAGGGAACCCCTCCGGTACACAAAGGGAAGTTTCCCCTTTTCAGCGTAGAGGATCCTGAGGTTCGGCTGGGCGTTGAGTTCCGGAATACGGTGACGGAGACATAAAATGGCCTTGAGGCTGTTAAGGAGGGAATCGGCCTTCCCCGCCTCCCCTTCTACCGTGGGCGCATCCCCGGCGGGGTCCACAGGGAGGTAAAGTTTTTCCGCTTCGGCGGTAGAAAAACCCAGATTCCTGCCTGCCGACCACTGCATGGGGGTACGGGAACCGGTCCGGTAATATCCCCCCTCTTTGGTCGGCAGATCCAGGTATCGCATGCCAATTTCATCGCCATAATAGAGAAAGGGGACCCCCGGCAGGGTAAAGAGTACCGCATAGGCGATCTTCAACTCTTCGGGGCTCAGGTTATACCGGGTACGGATGGTATCGTGGTTGCCGGTGATAAGGCTGATATACCCTATATCCCGGGTCTTTTCGTACTTGGGGAGGTAATCATCAAGGAAAAGGGTGACATCACCGGGGGCGTCCTTCTTGAAAAAACTCCGGTCATCCTCAAGACTCACGTATCCGGGGGAACCGCCATAGTTACGCAGCAGGGTACGATACCCCCCTTCGGTGAAGTGGTGCAGGAGAAAATCCGCGTGGAATCCTGCCTGCAGGGAGCATTCCGGATCACTCCATTCGGCCACCAGCATGGCTTCGGGGTAATCGGCATCTAACATGGCCCTGATATTCTGCCAAATGGCCCGGGTACCGCTCTTTTGGG
>JAITJI010000004.1 GCA_031279015.1 Spirochaetaceae bacterium | reverse complement strand
TTTTTTCCTGGGACGGTCTCCCGCTGAACCCAAAGATTTTTAGAGGATTCGGCAATTTTGTCAAACTATTCTCTGACCAGCGTTTTCTCGTTTCCGCAGCACATACGGTTGTCTTTACCCTGCTGTCGGTGCTGATCATCAATATTCTTGGACTGATCTTTGCCCTGATAGTTACTACGGACCTGAAGGTCTGCAATGCCGCCAGGACCATGCTCTTTGCCCCCTATTTGATCGGGGGTTTGATCCTGGGCTACATCTGGAAATTCATCATGGGAGATGCCTTCCGGGTTATCGGAGAAAACACCGGGTTTACGGCAGTTTTTTTCAACTGGCTCCTCGATCCCCGGTTTGCCCTTCTGGGCCTGACGGTGGTGAGTACCTGGCAGATGGCGGGCTATATCATGATCATCTATATTACCGGTATTCAGGCGATCCCCGGTGATGTAATTGAAGCCGCCCACGTGGACGGCGCCGGATTCCTGAGGACCCTCATATCCATTAAATTCCCCCTGATCATGCAGTCTTTTACGGTGTGTTTATTCCTTACCCTTTCAAACTGTTTCAAGATATTTGACGTGAATCTTTCCCTTACCAACGGCGGCCCTTATAGTTCTACTGAATTATTCGCCATGAACATCTACCGGGAAATTTTTAATCTGAACAATTACGGATACGGCCAGGCAAAGGCGATTATTTTCTTTATCATTGTCGCCGCCATTACCATGGTACAGGTACGAATTACTAAGAAGAGGGAGGTGGAAATGTGATAGGTCATGATACATTGAATGACAGTAATGGCACTACGCTAAAGAGGACTATCCAGAGTTTTCTGGTGATCATCCTCTGCCTGGCCTATCTCTCTCCTATCTACGTCATCCTGGTAAACTCCTTTAAAAATCGGGCGGAACTCTATGAAAGCATTCTGGCCCTGCCCGCTTCATTCAGTTTCCGGTATTACGCCAATGCTATGGAACGGATGAATTTTCTGAACGCCCTCCGTAACTCTTTTTTGGTAACGGCATTGTCACTGTGCTTTATCGTGATCCTTGCGTCCATGTGCGCGTGGATGCTGGTACGGTCAAACAGCCGTTTGAGCAGGATCATCTTTATGGTTTTTGTGGCGACCATGCTGATCCCTTTCCAGACCCTGATGATGCCCCTGATGCAGGAGATGGGCAGTATCAAGCGGAATCTGGGAATTCCCATGGTCGATACCCTGGGGGCTCTAATCTACATGAACATCGGCTTTGGGGCCAGCATGGCGGTTTTTCTCTACCACGGTTTTGTCAAATCCGTTCCCCGTTCCCTGGAGGAGGCCGCTACCATCGATGGCTGTAACACCTTTGGTGTTTTCTGGCGGATCGTGTTTCCCATGCTGAAACCCGTTACCGTTACGGTCATGATACTGGATGTGATCTGGATTTGGAACGATTACCTCCTCCCCTCGCTGGTCCTAACCAGCAAGATTAACCGGACCATTCCCCTTTCCACGGCATCTTTTTTTGGGGAATTTACCATACAGTGGAATATGGCCATGGCAGGACTCATGCTTACCATCATCCCGGTGATCCTTTTCTATCTCTGCGCTCAAAGATATATTATCAAGGGGGTAGCTGCGGGGGCGGTTAAGCAGTAAACTATGCCAGATAGATCTGTAGGAAAATATGAAAAAAATATACGAGATTGAAAATCTCCAGACTGATGGATCTGCCCTTTTACTGAACGAGACCTTGTTTCACAACGCCAACGGGTACATCGGAATCCGTTCCAATTTTGAAGAGGGGTATCCTGGCGGCATTGACACCATCAGGGGGTCCTATATAAACGGTTTTTACGATTTTGCAGAAATGAAGCAGGCGGAAAAACTCTGTGGTCTCACGGAAGAAAAGCAGACCATACTAAACGTAGCCGATACTCAGGGAATAAAGCTCTTTTTGGATGGCGAAGAATTCAGTATGTTCCGCGGTACTGTCTTCAAAAGCAGAAGGACCCTTAACATGTCCGATGGCTATACCGAACGGTATGTCCACTGGCGTTCACCTCTGGGCAAGGAGGCCGAAATTCGCGTGCGGCGGCTTACATCCTTTACCCAGCCTTCTCTTTTCCTTATCGAATACTCCCTTAGGGTCTGCAATTTTTCGGGACCAGTCCGTTTTGTCTCAACCCACCGGGGGGATGTGGTAAATTACAGCAGCCCCGATGATCCCCGGGTTGCTGCGGAGTCGGTTCGGCGCCTCGTCCCGGTACGGGCAGAGCTGGAACAAACGGCGTCTTTTATCACCAGCGAAACCGTTAAATCAAAGCTCCGGGTTTGTACTGCCGTAGATCATATACTGACCGCCGGCGGAGAAGACAGCGTCAACCCTGCTAATAAAACCAGCCCGGGGGCTGTCATCATGGACGCCGTTCTGGACGGCCATGGGACAATCTGTACCATAAATGCGGATATTCAGAAAAATGAAATTCTGACCCTCCGCAAGTATTCAATCTTTACGGACGGGCTCCGTTATGGGGATTGTGAAAAGGCGGCCAGGCAGGAGCTTCAGAAGGCCCTGGCTACAGATATCGCTGCTGTATACGAGGCGCAGAAAAACTATCTGAGAACTTACTGGGACCGGGCTTTTCTTGAAGTTGACGGAGACGATGATCTTGAGCAGGCGGTTACCTATAACCTCTACCAGCTTATCCAGTCGACAGGGCAGGACGAACACAGCAGTGTTGCAGCAAAGGGTCTGAGCGGCGAAGGTTATGAGGGACATTTTTTTTGGGACACGGAAATGTACATAGAGCCATTTTTCCTGCTGACCAATCCCGATATTGCCCGGCAGCTCATCTCCTACCGGTATATCACCCTTGATGAGGCCCGTAAGAACGCCCGGCTTCTGGGCCATTCGGCGGGAGCCCTCTTCCCCTGGCGTACCATTATGGGCCGGGAATGTTCAGGTTATTTTCCCGCCGGTTCCGCTCAGTACCACATCAACGGGGATATTGCATGGTCGGTAGTTTCCTATTACATCGCCACCGGAGACCTAAGCTTCATAGCCGAAAAGGGGGCGGAGATTGTCTTTGAATGTGCCCGGCTCTGGATCGATGTGGGCAACTACTACCAGGGAAGTTTCCGTATTAACGAGGTAACCGGTCCGGATGAATACACCTGCCTGGTGAACAACAATTACTATACCAACCTTTCCGCCCAATTCAATCTCCGCTGGGCGGTTAAATTCTATGAACTCCTCAAAACGGTAAATACTGCGGAGGGACCCTGCGGGAAGATCGGCCTTTCCCCCGCCGAGATAGAGGCTTTTTCCCGGGCGGCAGAGAACATGTACCTTCCCTATGACGGGGAACTGGGCATCAACCCTCAGGATGATTCGTTTCTTTCAAAAAAAAGGTGGAATCCGGATTCTGTTCCGCAGGATCATTTCCCCCTTTTGCTCCATTACCATCCGCTCTACCTGTACCGGCATCAGGTCTGCAAACAGGCCGATACGGTCCTGGCCCACTTCATCTTTGAAGATGCCCAGTCACAGGAGACGATCCGGAACTCCTTTCATTATTATGAAGGGATAACCACCCACGATTCTTCCCTGTCAACCTGCGTTTTCAGCATCGTCGCTTCCGGGCTCGGTTTCCATGATAAGGCCTACCGGTACTTTGGCAATTCCGCCAAGCTGGATCTTTTTAATACCCACGGCAACACGAAAGACGGCATCCATACCGCCAATATGGGCGGTACCTACATGGCCATTGTTTACGGGTTCGCCGGTCTCAGAATCAAGGAGAAGGGGATATACTTCGCTCCGTCTCTGCCTGCGGCCTGGGAGGGCTACTGCTTTAGGATTTTCTATCAGGGAAGCCAGATTCATGTGGAAGTTAACAGGACGGAACTGCACTTTACGCTCCTTTCAGGCTTGGAGCAGCGGATCCATGTGTACGATCAGGCCTATGGACTTTCAAAATTCTTGCGGATAACAAGGCCGCAGCCGGGCATTCTGCAATACCGGGCCGTGATCTTTGACCTTGACGGTGTCATAATCTCTACGGACAAGTATCATTACCGGGCTTGGGAAAGCATAACGGAAGAACTGGGGATACCCTTTAACGAGGAGATCAACAACCGTCTGCGGGGAATCTCCCGGATGCAAAGCCTGGAGATTATTCTGAAGTCCGGCGGTCTTATCTTCCCGGGGAAGGAAAAGACAATCCTGGCGGAGAAAAAAAACGCCCTTTACCGCCGCCTGTTGGAGGACCTGAGTCCCGCATCGGTGGATCCTGATGTAATAGCCACCCTGGAGGAAATCAGGGTCATGGGTATAAAAACCGCCATAGGCTCCTCCAGTAAAAATGCCAAGTACATTCTGGAAAAGACAGGTCTGGACGCTTATTTTGACGCCGTGTCTGACGGTACTAATATCACCCGCACCAAGCCGGACCCGGAGGTATTCCTAAAGGCCGCCGAATTACTGGGAGTCTCCCCAAAAGATGCGCTGGTGGTGGAGGACGCCGCCGCCGGAATTGAAGCCGCCGCTGCCGGAGGTTTTGCAAGCGCCGCCATAGGAGACGCCCGGGGCTCTTTCCTCTGTACCTGCCGGATCAATAAACTGTCGGACCTGCTGTTGATATAATTTGGGCTTTGGCCGCTCCGTCCCAGCCCTTTCCCCAATGTCCCTTCCTGTGCCATTATAATGCCATGAAACCTATAGCGGAAATGACGAAGACCGAGGCGGCAGGGGTCCGCTTTGTCCTTATAGATATTGATGATACCATCACTCGGGAGGGGAAGCTTCCGGCTTCTGCCTACGCCACCCTCTGGAATCTCCGGGATGCGGGTCTCAGGGTTGTCCCCGTGACCGGACGGTCTGCGGGCTGGTGCGATCTCATCGCCCGCGAGTGGCCTGTGGACGGGGTGATAGGGGAGAACGGCGCCCTGGCTTTTTGGGAGGAACCGGGCCTCCGGAAGCGGCCGGTGCTGCAACAGGAATTCCACCCGAATGCGGTACGGAACGATCATCCCATTTTGGACCGAATCCGGAAACGGGCCCTGGCAGAGGCGCCGGGGCTGCGGGTGGCTAAGGATCAGTTCGCCCGGCTCTTCGATCTGGCCCTGGACTTTGCCGAAGAGGACCCGGTTTTGCCCCTGGAAACAGCGGAACAGGTAAGGGCCATTGCCCTTGCAGAGGGGGCCATGGCGAAGGTTTCCTCCATCCATGTTAATATCTGGATGGGCAGCTACGATAAACTCTCCATGACCGAGGGATTCCTCTCCCGCCGTTTTGGCTGGACTGCCGGCGCCGGAGACCGGGAGGTGATTTTTGTGGGAGACTCACCCAATGACGAGCCCATGTTTGCCCGTTTCCCCTTGGCCTGCGGGGTAGCAAATGTCCGGCGTTACCACGGACTCATCGGACGGCTCCCCTCCTTCATCGCCTCCCGGGAATGCGGGGACGGCTTTGCGGAGATCGGAGAACTGATCCTGCAAAAGCGCCTTTGAAACTGCCCCGGCTTACGGCGCCTACTTCCGTTTATCCAGTACCGTCTTTTCGTATTCATCCGTCTGTTGCAGCCAATCGGTGCCCACGGGTGTTCTGGCGTCAAGGCACAGCTTGTCCCATACGGCGGAGAAGGGCAGGGTCTTTAGTTCTTCCATGAGGGCAAGACGTTCGTGGTTTTTGCCGGCCTTTTCCGCTGCCAGGAGGAGCTTTGTGGGTTCCAGGAGGGCCTCCAGGAGGCTCTTCCTGAGGCTCCTGCTCCCAATGGTCCAGGCGGCAATGCGGTTGATGGAACCATCGAAGAAGTCCAGGGCAAGATCGATGCGGTTCAAGGCCTTTTGCCGGAGGATCTCCCGGCATACCTCCCGCTGATCGTCGGAGTAGATCGCCACATGGTCGGAATCCCAGCGGAGTCCCCGGCTAAAGTGGATCAACAGGCCGGGGACAAAGAGCAGCGCTGCGGATATCTTATCGGCGATGGTTTCAGTGGGGTGAAAGTGGCCCATGTCAAGACAGAGCCTTATCTGTTTAGCGGTGGCGTAGGCGAGGTAGAATTCATGGGAGCCCACCACATAGGCCTCACTTCCAATGCCGAAGAGTTTTGCCTCCACCGTGTCGGTGATGGTTTTGGGGTCCAGGGGAAGGGCCAGTATCTCGTCCAGGGCGTCCCGGAGCCGGAGCCGGGGAGAGAGCCGATCCGCCGGCAGATCCTTGGAACCGTCGGGGATCCAGATGTTGTTTACCGAAGGAGAGCCTTGATTGGCCCCCAGAGCCGAAGCGATACGCCGGGATGCAATGGCATGACGGACCCAGAATTTGCTTATCTTTGGATTCCCGCTGGACAGGGTATACCCGGAATCTGCCAAAGAATGAGAAAAGAAACTGGGATTAAAATCCAGGGGGATTTTTTTCTTTTTTGACCAGATCATCCAGTCTTTGAAATGCTCCGGCTCAAGCTCATCCCGGGGAATCTGTTTGCCGCCGGTTTCGGCGTAGAGAGTATGCAGGTTGAATCGTTTTTTTCCGGGGATGAGGGAAAAGGCAAATTCCGCATCCTTCCGCAGTTCATCCCCGTTCCGGGCCCTGCCGGGGTAGTTGCCCGTAACCAGGATACCCCCGCCGGACAGTCCCGCGGCTCCCTCAAAACCGGTGATATCGTCCCCCTGCCAACAGTTGATGGAGATGGGGATATCTACGGCAGCGCGGATAGCCTTGTCGGTGTTTACATCCAGTTTTGCGTAAGCTGCCTTTGCCAAACTGTAAGCCGTTTCAATCGATTCTTTGTTCCCGTAAGCTTTCATGTTCTTCTCCTTTCCTTATTGGAAATCCTGACGTATACCGCAGCAGTCGATTCCGCTATGATGCAGTACCGGTAACCTTTGACCGGTACCGTTCCACTTCCCAATTATTAATAAAGTCTATCTGATCCCGGGCCATAAACCGGGGCCCTCCAAAGGATTCGGCATAAACCGCTATTTTGACGGCATCGTTGAAGAGCTGCAACGCCGTTTTAGCCCCCTTCTCCGAGGTTCCAATGCCAAAAACGCCCATACCCTGCAGGGCGACGATCTTTGGAATCCTTCCCCGGGAAGCGCCGCCCCCGGCTATAGTATCCGCTCCGTCGATCCGTTCCTTCCAGGCTTTTTCCAGAGCCGCTGTGTCGCCCCCGGCCTCCGGACTTTCCACAAACAGGGGATCGCTTCCGGCGTACACAATATGATCCGGACTGAAGGCCGAGGACAGGGGATAGAAAGAGGCCCGATCTCTGACCATGGCGGCGATCTCGTTGTTTCGCAGAAAGGCGATTTTCCAGGTCTCACCGCCCCCTGCTGCCGCCGCCAGTTTGGCCAGCACTCCGGCAACGCTTCCGGAAGCGCCCCATGCCGCAAGTTCCCCTCCGCTATCAGGCTGCCGTCGTATCCGGGAACCGATCCTCTCCATGACCCGGCGGTACTGTTCCTTTATACCCGGTGTATCGTCGGCCCCCACAAAGACCCCGTGGTTCTGCAGGAAGATCAACGCCGCAGGTTTACCGTGTTTCACCCGGTGTTTTTCCATGGCTTCCTTAACCGCCAGAGAGAGGATGTACCCCGGATTAGTTGAGGGAATCCAGATGTGGTCGGCGCCAAACAAGTCCGCAGCCGCCTTTTCGCCGTCCATGGAACAGGTAAGGCCGTTTACCAGGGCCGGATGGGTGTGTACCACATATACAAAAGGCAACATATCGTGAAGCAGGGTTTCTACGCTGGGCCGTTTCCCCTCCTCCCCGGCCCTCCGCGCGGCCATCATATCCGCAAGGACCGCCTTTTCCCGTTCGTCCGCATCCTGGGAATAGGTTTTATTCCAGATCTCCCCCAGGGCTCGCCGGTCCATCGAGACAAAGGATTCGGGGTTTACATCCGCCAGGGCCATGCCGGAACCTTTGATGTAGAGGGTTGATTCATCCTTAAACGAAGTGTTCCCGCCGCCGGCAATAATATAATCCGGATCAGCGCCATAAAACCGTGAAATTGCCGTTAGTTCGGTAATGCTCATGATAGATTATTGTCATATAATTTGAAGATTTTGTAAATGGAAATTTTTATTATAATATACTTTTTAAAATTGTAATTGAATTCAAGAAATCCCCTTGTATTTATTTTAGGATCAACAGTATCAATAAATAATTTGGAGTCCTGTATGCATATTCTAAAACATATCGTTTTTGTATTCTTTATTACCCTTAGTTTTGCCCTTAGCCTTGCCATTTGTATTGTTCCCTGGCTTCTTTTTCCTAACTAAACCGTGGGAATACCGGTTTGTGAACAGGGTCTGCCCGGCGTTTACTGCGGTAACTCTAATCCTTCCAGGGGAAGATAAAACTCTTGAGGGACCGGGTCCCTGTTTTTTCCCGTTCGTCAATTAAGAGTGCGTCCCAGGGAATCTTACGGCGGTTTTCACCGGGATTTTCCTCTATCCAGTCGTATTTGAGGAGCCGCAACCTGAGGGCTTCATCCAGGTACAATAGTATGCCTGCCGGACCGGGGATAAGAAAGGCGAGAAAGATTGACAACGCCAGCAGCAGGAGGTTGTGAATCAGGGAGAAGATACAGAGGCCGGGATTATCAAAGAAAAAAATGAAACATTTTTTGATCACCTTGAGTATGTTGGTGTCAAGCCGGGCCCGGATTGCAGGAAAAAACTGAAAGGAAAGAATCCCTCCCACCAGTGACCAGAAGATCACTGCCGACAGGAGCAGGCCGATCATAGAATTCATGCTCAAATAAAAGGGAATCACCATGGTGATCAGAAGCCACAGGAGAAATACCAAAACCCCCATTACCAGACCGGCGGGCCATGCGGCCTTCAGGTTGTTAAAAAAATCGGTAAACCCGAAAGACCCGTAATCGGAGATCGTCTTAATAGACATGGCGGCGGTCAAGAGATAAACAAAACACCAGGAAATACCGGCCAGCATCACAAAGATGGCCAGAGGGGGGATAGCTTCCAGGAGGGGCGGAATAAATACCGGAAACGCCAAAGAGGCAATAAACCCCAGATTCACCAGGGCCAGACGAAAAAGGTTGTCCCAGAGGTCAAAAAAGGTCTTTTTTATCAAAAATCCGATCATGTACGTACTATATCCTATCATGGAAACTGCGTCCAGCCGTCTATTTTCATTTTTATTTTTATCGTGGGGATCTTTCTCTTCCCATTGGCTTTTTTCTTTTTTATAAGTAATATTGAATTATGGCGTCAACATATCACGTTTTTATAAGCTCAACCCGGGATGATTTGAAAAACGAACGTACCGCCTTGGCTCGGATTGTTTTTGAATTGGGACATATTCCTATTTTAATGGAAGACTTTGATCAAACCAATCAAAAAGAATGGCAGATTATCAAAAAAAACATCAACGAAAGTGATTATTTTTTGTCTCTGGTGGCCCACAAATACGGCCTCAGGAAAGATGGACAGAGCGCCATTGAAGCTGAATATGCCCAGGCGGCGGCGGCGGGAATTCCGGTTATCGCTCTTATCATCGGTGAAAAAGCCCGGTGGAAGGCATCCAAACGGGAACAGGATGAGGAAACCATCCGGAGCCTTGAAGCCTTTAAGCTGAAGTTACAGACCCGTCCCCATGCTTTTTGGTCCAATTCATTGGAATTGGAGCGGAACGCCCGGGCGCTCCTCCTGGAAGAACTCTTCCTAAACCCCCGGAAGGGCTGGGTTCCTGCGGATCAGCGGATCCACCCCCAGGTGGTGAACGAAATGGCCCGGCTCCTCGGTGAAAACAGTGAACTAAAAAAACAACTCCTGGCGGGTGGTGACGACAGCGGCAAGTGGCAGGTACAGGTGAAGCATACCCTGGAAATGCTGGCGGTTAACAAGATCTCCCTGAGTTTTTTCTATACCCCCGGGGAAAACTGGGAAAACACCATCACCTGCCGCTATCTCAGGCTTTTCAAACTGCTGGTTCCGGAACTCTTCGTCGGCAAGACCACATCGGAACTTTCCCGGTTTTTGGGCAGCATTCTGAATCCCGACCTTTCCCGGACGATCCGGAAGGATTATCCGACTCCCTCCAATACGATCAAGAAGATCATGACCGATCTAAACCTGTTAAAATTGGTTCATTTTTCTGACCACGCCGGAGAAGAGCTGTGGGAACTGGCGGAATTCGGGAAGGAACTCTACGCCGCCTACCGGTACCGCCAATTTGAACGGGGGCTCAAGGCGGCAGGGGCCAAGGCCATAGAAGACTAAGGACCCGTACAGAAACACTCCCATTGGTTATGTTAGTGTTTTTAGCCTAAGGGCTAGATAACTGTTTTTGTCTGCCAGCGGTTGCGGCACCAGCGGCCAAAGTAGAAGGATCCCCGGCTGATAAAATCCGCTCCCATGGCGATCCATACCCCCAGGGGGCCGACACCGAGGGGATAACTGAGAAGGTAGGCGGCGCTGACCCGGACAATCCACATGGATATGGATGCGACAAGCATCACATACCGGGCATCCCCCGCAGCCCGCAGGGCATTGGGGAGGGCAAAACTCATCGGCCAGCCGATGGCCATGGAGATGCAGTGAACTTGCAGAAAGGCCTTTGCTATTCCGTGGGCTTCGGGGCTTAATTGGAAAAGGCTCACCAAGGGTTCCATAAAGATAAAGTTTAACGAGCTGGACGTGATGATGGTGATGTAGGCCAGGATCATTATTTTTTTGGTTTGTTTTTTTGCGCTATCATAATCGCCCGCGCCGACGCACTGCCCCACAATGGTGAGGAGGGCCATGCCGTAGGCCATTCCCGGCATAAAGGAGAAGGAATTGATCACACCGGCGATGGCGTTTCCCGCAATGGCTGAAGTGCCAAAGGTGGTAAATATTCGCTGGGTCAGGAGCCGGCCAATCTGGAACATGGAACTTTCAAGTCCGCTCGGTATGCCGACATTGAGAATCCTCCGGATCATGGACCGGCAGAGACGTATCTTCAGTATTCCCGAAAGGTTCATGGCATGTCCGCCGGAACGGATGAGCAGACGGGTCAATATCACCGCTGCGGCGATCCGGCTGATCAGGGTGGACAATGCCGCTCCCGCGACGCCGATACGGAGACCGAATATAAAAAAGGCGTTGCCTCCGATATTGAGTATGTTTACCAGAACAGCAACCCGCATGGGAGTTCTGCTGTTTCCCGATGCGCGAAACAGGGCCGCATCGGCGTTATAAACTGCCAGGAAGGGATAAGACATGGCGGTGATCAAAAAATAGATGTCCGCGGCATTCATTACCTCATCCGCAATGTTCCCGTAGAGCAGGGAGACAATGGGACGCCGCAGAATAATGGCAATCCCTGTAACTGCCAGGGAGACCAGGGTAACAATATAGATGAGCTGCTTCGACGCAAGGCCGGCATTATCCCGTTCCCGCCGCCCTATATACTGGCTGGTAACTACGCTGCCGCCGGTACAGAGGGCAATAAAGGCGATGATCAGCAGGTTATTGATATTGTCAACAATATTGACGCCGGAAATAGCGACTTCCCCAACGGAGCTTACCATCATGGTGTCCGCCGCGCCCATAGTAACCGCCAGCAGCTGCTCAATCATCAGAGGCCATAAAAGAAAAAACAAAGCCCGGTTATTCCAACGCTCTGTCATTGAGGAGGAACTCAAAAATAAAACCTTCCTGTTCGATTGTATACACTGGAGCCGGACCACACAAGCCCGGTCTCCTCCCTGCCGGAACTACCGGCAGGGAGACTTGCTACTGCATAAGCAGTAACCGGCGCCTATCGGCCTTTACCGGTAAAGAGGACCCAGGGCGGCGCAGGCCCGATAGTCGGCGCCTTCCTGGTCCATGCCAAAGGCGCTCCAATAACTAGGCCGGTATATTCGATCTGTTTCTACATTGTGCATGCAAACAGGGATCCGGAAGATGCTGGCCAGGATGATAAGGTCCGCCCCATTGTGGCCATAAGAGACAGCGCCGTGATTGGCGCCCCAGTTGGCCATGACGGAATACACATCCTTAAAGGGACCTTTCCCGGTTAGCCGGGGGGCAAACCATGTGGTTGGCCATGTCGGGTCTGTCCGGAGGTCCAGCTTGTCGTGAACAGCATCAGGGATGGACACCGTAATCCCTTCGGCAATCTGGAGCACCGGGCCCATTCCCTTGATCATGTTGAGGCGGCACATGGTAACGGGCATGCCCCCCTCGGTAAGGAAGTCCGACGAATAACCGCCGCCCCGGAAGTACCCCAGGCTTGCGTAACGCCAGCTTACCGCGTCCAGACAGTCCCCCGCTTCCTGGGGGCTGATCTCCCAGAAGGGTTTCATGGCGGGTTTGCCATCCTTCCGCTGCTTGCCGATTCCATCCAGGGTGGTCGCCCCGGAGTTGATCAGGTGGATAAGACCGTTGGCAGCGTCTCCTTCGGGCTTCCAGCCGCTGACCCGTTCTATGGCGTCGGGACTCCAGTAGGTCCGGACATCGGAGAAGATCTGGGCGGCGCCGGTGAGCAGGTATCCAAAGAGCATGGAGACGCCGTTGCAACAGTCGTTCTCAGTGGCCACGATGTAGGGGGAACGGATACCGTTCCAGTCAAAGGAGGAGTTGAGAATCACCTCCATAAAATCCCCGTTGGGGAAGTGATCCGTCCACTGACGCTGGCCCTGAAATCCCGCCACGATGGCGTTATGCCCCAGGGATTCCTCAATGAGCCCCTTCCGTCTGAGATCAGGATTTCCCACCATAAGATCCCGGACGATCATCGCCATCTTGACGCAGGTTTTCCAGACATCATCCTTCTGCTTGCGGCTATGCTGTTCTTTGGGAGGATTGTTATCCGGCCCCTCTTTGCAGTTTGCCTTAGTCCAGGCCAGAGCCCGCTGGAATTCCGCCTCAGAGTAGATCTTCTCATCAAAACGGCGGACCAGCTCGGACATGTCCACATACTCGTTCCGCATCCCCAGGTATTCCTGGAAGAAATCGGCATTGGTGATGGACCCGGCGATGCCCATGGAAACAGAGCCGATGGAGAGGTAACTCTTCCCCCGCATCCAGGCCGCGGCCAGGGCGGCCCGGGCAAATCGGATGATCTTATCCGCTACATCCGGGGGGATATTGCCCGTATCCTTGAGATCCTGTACATCCCTGCCGTAGATGCCAAAGGCGGGGAGGCCCTTCTGGCTGTGAGCTGCCAGTACTGCGGCAAGGTACACCGCTCCCGGCCTATCGGTACCATTAAAACCCCATACCGCCTTGATGGTGGCGGGGTCCATGTCCATGGTTTCCGAACCGTAACACCAGCAGGGGGTCACGGTCAGGGTAATCGCCACATTCTCCCGGGAAAACTTATCCTGGCAAGCGGCGGCTTCCGCCACACCGCCGATGGTCGAATCTGCGATGATACATTCGATGGTCTGTCCGTTTGGGTGTTTCAGGTTTTCGGTGATAAGTTTCGCCGCAGCCCTGGCCATCTCCATGGTTACATCCTCCAGGGATTCCCGTACCCCCCTGCGCCGGCCATCAATGGCCGGACGGATCCCGATCTTCGGCAGAGCCCCCCGGAACCGGTTTACCGGGGGATTCATCTTGAGACTTGTAATATCAGCCATGTTTTCCTCCAAAAAAATACAATCCGAGACTATCTAAAACCGCAATAGCACATTACGGTTCTAACTGCCAATAAGCAAACCGTGTACATTACCGGCGCCGCCGGTCCTCCTGACTCCCCCTGTACCGGACGATGGTAACCGGCAGGCGGATTATCCGTTCTCCCCCTGTTTCTTCCCCGGCGAGAGGGGACCTTCCCACCGGGGATTTTTCCACAGTCCTTCTTTCCGCTATCCGTTCCAGGATCCGGCGCACCGCCTCCTTACCCATGGCAGCGGCATCCTGGGCTGCAGTGTAACGGCAAGCCGGCAGAAAAGGGGTATAGGCGGTTTCGTCAAAGGCGGCGATAACCGGCAACACCCTGCCCGGGCGGCGGCGATATTCCAGGAGACGGCGCTCCATCCCCAGGTGTACCAGCAGGTTCACCGCCACCAAAGCATCGGGCGGCGAAGGGGACTCCAGAACAGCCCCCATGCCGGTGTATCCGTCCCGGACCTCCATGCCGCCTGAACGGATGGTTTCCCCATTCAGATGCAGCCCTGCTTCGAGCATCGCCCGGGAAAACCCGGCAATCCGCTCCCGGGCGGTGGAAATTGCGGCATCGCCACCCACAAAGCAGATCCGCCGGAAACCATCGGCCAGAAGCCGCCGGGTAAGCTCATAGGCGCCCCCTTCGTTGTCCGAAAGTACCGCATCCACATCCGCCCCTTCCACGAGACGATCCACCAGGACGACCGGCGTCCTCCTCAGCGCCCGGGCGGCAAGGTGATCCCCCCGGGAACCGGCGGGAATCACCACCATCCCATCCACCATGCGCTCGGCCAGCATGGCAACCCGCTTTTTTTCCTCTTCCACAGAATTAGCCGAAGAAGCTACCAGGAGGGTATAACCCTGTCTCTCCAGTTCTCCCGCTATGCCCTCTGCCAGATCCATAAAAAAATCATTGGTCAATTCCGGGGCTATAATGCCCACGGTACGGCTTGACCGGGTTTTAAGACTGCGGGCTGCGTGATTAGCCCGGTATCCCATCTTCGATGCCGCCGCAAATACCCGCAGGCGGGTTTCTTCAGAGACCCCTTCCGCCCCGTCAGGGGAAAGGGTCCGGGATACTGTAGCGGTAGAAACTCCCGCGGCGGCCGCGACTTCCCGGATAGTAACGGTCCGTTCCCTCATCAGTTTACCGGAATAACCCCTTTCTTGAGGATGATGTTTCCGTATTTTACGGTTTCCCCGGTCATTACCACCGCGTAAGCCCGTTTTGTCCGTTCGTAGAAGGCAAACCGATCCACAAGTTCGATTGGGGGAGTCCCAGGCCAGAGGCGATCAATTACCTTCCGGTAAGAGGCCTCCACAGAGGGATCCAAGGTATCCCCGGCGCCGGCCGCCATCATCGCCACCGGATGGGGAACCGCGTAATCCAGGTTGATGAGGGATAGAATTCCCTCCAACAAGGGGACAACCTTGATGCCATCCGCCCGAATTACCCGGGAATTGCAGGAATTACCGGGGAAAAAGGCATCCGCCAGAACCAGTTCATCCCCATGGCCCATCCGGAACAAAGCGTCCAGCAGTTCGGGGCTTATCACCGGCGCAATACCGATAAGCATACCAACCTCCTCATATATTGGCTATGATCGCCGGTTCCACAATCCGGCATCTTGCAGCCACAGCCCTATGCAAAACCTTTTCTCCATGATCAGACCAAAGGAGGAATTTGTCAAGGGGAAAATGTAAACGATTACATTAGATGAGCATCCTGGGGATGGAATCGGGATGATAAAGCCCGGAACCCTCAGATATCGCCCCCTGTTGACAGAGGGACAAATTCGTATACAGTACAGAAAATGAAGTTTTTTCCTGCGCTGACGGTTCTTGCCGCCGTCTTTTTTTGTACCTGTCAAGACCGGCCGTTGTCCCTTCCCCCGGTGTATATCCTCCCGGCGGCGACGGAGGAAGATCCGGATCTCCGCGGCGGTGAAGAGGCGTTACTGATGTCCGTTCTGGAGACCCCGGATTTCCTTTCATCCCTGGGGCTCCGTTTGGCTTCCGGCGCCCCGGAAGAGGCCGGCGCTTTTGGGGGACCGGCGGTCACCGTTGAATTCCGCTCCTCCTGGGAATTTGAGGACGCCTGGGGGGAGATCCCCCTCTCCAGGACCTACTATGTTCCCCAGGAAGATCCCCTTGCCCGCCGTCGGAATACCAGCCTTGCAGCCTGCCTGGCCGGGGAGGAGACCCTGATTCCCCTGGCGGAATTGAATCCTCCCGGTATAGCCCTGCGGGTAGAGGGCCGTTCCGTGGGGGACGAAGGGTATCCCCTGGTCCGGATCCGGGGGATCCGGGTCCGGGAACAGGAGCGTTCCGTGTCATCCGCCGCCGCGGATCCCCCTTTGGCGGATAAGGCCGGCATCCTGCGGGAGGCCCTGTACCGCCGGGTTGAGGCCCTTCCCAATCCGCTTTTGGAGGAAAGGCCGGCGATCCTCCAAATTGCCGCCGCCGGAGACCTGATGCTTGGCCGGGGAGCGGAGGGGATCCTTTTGCAGGAAGGGCCCCTGGGGATATTCGGCGGCACCACAGCCCTGCTCCGGGATGCGGATTTCACGGTGGTGAACCTTGAGGGAGTTTTGAGCCGCCGCGGGACAAGGACGGAGAAGGCCTTTAACTTCCGTTTTAACCCCGGCGCCGCCGCTTTTCTGAGGGATGCCGGAATAGACGCCGTGCTCCAGGCCAATAACCATGCCTTTGACTGGGGGCCCGATGCCTTTCTTGATACCCTGGACAGCCTTGCGGCGGCGGGAATCGGGGCGCTGGGGGCGGGCCGGGACGAGGCCGCCGCCGCCGCTCCTCTGATGTTTACCGGAACCGGCGGCCTTTCGGTACGGTGCTTTGGACTCGCCTCCTTTCCCCGGGAACGGAGCGGCTGGGACGGATTATCGGTAAGGGCCGGAAAAGACAGGCCCGGCCTCCTCCACGCCGGACGGGGGGATGCTGAACGGATCAAGGCCGGCTTTGACCCCGGAGCCCTGAACGCCGTTTTCTTCCACGGTGGAGAAGAGTGGTCCTCCCGGCCGGATCGCCCGACCCGGGAACTCTGTACGGACCTGGTTCGGGCAGGGGCGGACCTCGTTATCGGTTCCCATCCCCATATCGTCCAGGGATTTGAGTGGGTAGAGGGCAAACCCGTGTTCTGGTCCCTGGGAAATTACGTCTTTGCCGGCATGGAGAATACCGGCGGTGGTGATGAGGGCCTTTTCCTTGTTCTGGGCTTCTGGGGGAAGCGGCTGTTGTACCTTGAACCCTACGCTCTGGCGCTGTCCGGTCCCCGGACGGAAATAGCCCCCCCGGAAAGACTGGATCGCTTTTATGAACTATCCCGGGAATTAATCAGCAGAAATCCCTGAAGGCCGAAGCATTCAGAAGTCTCCTGATGTAGAATATAATTAGAGGAGAAATAGTGAATTTTGATATTTTAATCGATAGAACCGGAACGGAAGCCGTAAAGTGGGAAGAGACGGATAAGACCGGAGGGGGATATCCGGTTATACCCCTCTGGGTTGCGGATATGGATTTTCCCTGTCCTCCGGCGGTGACGGAGGCCCTGAGAAAACGGGCGGAGCATCCGGTGTACGGCTATACCCGGCTTCCCCCTTCTTTTTTTGAAACCCTGGTTTCCTGGTACCGGACCCGGTATCAGGTGAACCTTGAACCGGATGATTTCCTTGCCGGACCGGGAACGGTTCCATCCCTGGGTATCACCGTCCGGGCTTTTAGCCGTCCCGGGGACGGGGTCTTGATCCTCAGTCCTGTGTATCATCCCTTTTTTGATATGATCCGGTCTAACGGGCGGGAAGCTGTAGAGGTTCCCCTGATTCCGGACGAGAGGGGGAGGTATCACTTTGATGAGGAAGCCCTGGAGCAAGGTCTTGCCGCTGCGAAAAACCGGGGGCTCCAGGTTCCCATGACCCTGTTTTGTTCCCCTCATAACCCCGGGGGCGCGGTCTGGGACCGGGAAGAGCTGGCCCTGTTCCTCGGCTTTACCCGGAGGCACGGCATGACCGTTGTCTCCGATGAAATACATGGGGATTTTGTATATTCCCCCAAAACCTTCTGCTCCCTGGCCTCTTTTCCCGAGCATGTCGAAAGGGTGATCGTGGTGTCCGGGGCGAATAAGACCTTTAACCTGGGGGGACTGCATGTTTCCCATTTTATTGTCCGGGACGCCAAACTGACCCGGGCCCTGAAAGAAGGCTGCCGGGCCATGGCCTTCCATGGGCCGGACATCTTTTCCCGTACTGCTGCAGAGGCGGCCTACCGGGAAGGCGGCCCTTGGTTTGCGGAACTCAAGGCTTATATTGAAGGGAACATCACCCGGGCGGTGGCGGCGATCAACACCGGCATTCCGGGTCTCCGGGCCTGCAAACCGGAGGGGACCTACCTGATCTGGGTAGATGCCTCCGCACTCATCCGCCGGGGGGGCTTCCGGAACGACGCCGAATTTACCGTCCGGCTTGAAGAGCAGGGCCGGGTCAAGGTTACACCCGGCAGCGCCTTTGGCAGCCGGGGACAGGGTTTTATCAGGATCAACGCCGCCTGTCCCCGGGAACAGCTCCTGGAAGGGGTCTTCCGGATCAAAGCCTGGGGCCGGGATCAGATCCGCCTCCCCGGAGCCGGATCGCCGGAATCCACCCAGGCATAAAATGCCATTCCTGTTATTCCCTTTGTTTGTACAAAAACGATGCCGGTCGTTCAGGTTGTTTCTGCACAGCTCCTTATACCGGCAATTTTGTTCCGTCCCGGGTAAAGACCGGGATCTGATCCAGGGGCGCGGCAACCGTGATGGTTTGGCCCCCTTCCGTTGTTTCTCCGGTCCATGCGTTGGTCCAGGCTGCGCCTGCGGGGAGGTAGACTTTTCGTTCCCGTTCACCCTCGGAGAGGATGGGCGCCACCAGATAGACAGGGCCGAACTGGTACTGGTCTTCAACCTTCCATGCCTCCGGATCGGAGGGGAAGTCATAGAACAGGGGCCGTATTACCGGGCTGCCCTTTTCATGGGCGGCCTGCATCTGAGCGGCCACATAGGGCCGTAGTTTTTCCCGAAGGAAGAGATATTTCCGGCAGATTTCATAAACCTCGTCGGTGTATGACCAGACCTCGTTTATACACAACGACGACATAACAATCCCTCCGCAATTCCCTGTAAGATACGATACCGGGGATCGTCCCTTTAGTTTTTTTCAAATAACCGAATCGCCTCTTCCCGGACTCCATCCACGGCAGGCTGATAGTTTCCCTTAAGGGCATTCATGTTCTGGTTGTAAAAGGCGGTAAATTCCGGGTCCTGAAAGGGATCGATCTGTATCTGACGACCAAGACGGCGGGACAGTTCCTCCTCCTTTTGCCGGAGCTTGGGGGAGTATTGACGCTTTATCGCCTCTTCATACTGGGCTACCTGATCGAGATATTGGGAGAGTATCTGTCCAAGCTGTTTGTTGATGGTATTAAACCGGGGATTGTTGATGATGATCTGTAGGCCCTTCCCCGCGGCCGCTATCCGCTTTTCATCATCCCTGGAAAGGGGAAGCCCCAGACGGGAGATCAGCACATCGAAGATCCCCTGCTTCAGGGCAGCCTGGCGTTCCCGGGGCGTCTTCCTGATCTCCTCCTCAAGGACCGCCGGTTTTTGTTCTTCCAGGAACTGATTCGCCAGCCGTTTTCCCTGTTGCCGTGTATCGAATTGATCGAGACTGGCCCTATCGCTTTTTACCGTCTCTGTCCGTTCAAGGGCTATTTCCAACGCGCTTTTGATTCTTCCCATAGTGTATTCTCAGATGCGCCGGGTGCCGCCGGCTTTCAATCCTGCCTCATAGAGTTTTCCGCAGGCCAGAAACATGGGCAGCTTGGTTCCCCCCAGGATTATTTCCGAAGTCTCAGCCATGTCGATCATGTCCCGGCTGGGAACCTTGCCCCGCACAAAAATAATACAATGTATATCCAACAATTCGGCGGTTCTGATGACCTGAGGGTTAACCAAACCCGTTAAGAGGAGCACCCTGTCTTTGACAAAGGCCATGACATCACTCATCAGATCCGCCCCGCAGGCAGAGGCAATTTCCAGATCCGCCTTATCGTCACCACAGAAAAATTGTCCTTCAAGGACTTTTACCGCTTCAGCTACGGTCATTAGCATCCCCCATTCTATTTATCATCATAACATACACAGTTATTTGTTTCAATGGAAGATGCAGTTAATTGCTAGAAGATTGCTACTACGCTGCCATCCCAGGTTTGCTGAATGTGATCTTTGACCTTTTGGGAACGAAGGGCCTTTGACAGGGCCTGAATTCGGGGATCGTTTTCATTTCCCCGTTTCACCACTACGATATTCACGTAGGGCGAATCCGCCCCTTCCAGGAGCAGGGAATCCCGGACCGGGTTGAGGCCCGCCTCCAGGGCATAGTTACCATTGATGATAGCGGCATCCACATCGCCCAGGGAACGGGGGAGCTGTGCGGCTTCAAGTTCACGGAATTTGAAGTTTTTGGGGTTGCCCGTGATGTTAAGGGGGGTTCCCTCAAGACCCGCATTGGCGTCCAGGGTGATGAGCCCCTTGGACTGAAGCAGGAGCAGGGCCCGGCCCTCATTGGTGGGATCGTTGGGAATGGCGATGGTTGCGCCAGCCGGCAGATCCGCGGCGTTTTTCAGGGTCGATGAGAAGAGCCCCAGGGGTTCCACATGAACCCCAAAGGCGGAGCTCAGCGCTGCGGTCCACTCGGCGTTGGACTCCAGGTAGGGAATGTGCTGGAAGTAGTTGGCATCCAGATCCCCCGCTATCAGGGCCGTGTTGGGGGTGACGTAATCGGTGAATTCCACCACCTTCAGTTCAATTCCCTGGGCAGCCAGATCCGGCTTTACCAGGTTGAGCAGTTCCGCATGGGGAACCGGGGTGGCTCCTACGGTGAGTACCGCCGAACCGGAATCCCGTTTGCCGGCGGCTTCCGCCGGTTGATTCAGCGCCAGGACCAGTACGCCTGCGATAAATAGGCTTACTAATGTCTTTTTCATACGTATTCTCCTTGAATCCTAGTATTCATAGAGTAGTTATAATGCAATAGTATAAACTTGTCAATTGGGTTTCATCGTTTGACCAGTAAACTCCGGCTGATCAGCGTACCCGCGATCTGTACCGCCTCTACCAGAACGAGGATGACGATCACCGCCCCAACGGTTACATCTATCCGGAAGCGGTAGTACCCGTACCGGATCGCCAGATCCCCAAGGCCCCCACCGCCGATTGCTCCGGCCATGGCGGAATAGCCAATGAGGTTGATGATGGTCAGAGCCAGCCCGGAAACGAGGGCAGGCAGGGCCTCGGGGATAAGGACCTTTCGGATTATCTGAAAATTGCTTGACCCCATGGCCCGGGCTGCGGTGAGAACTCCTGCATCCACCTCTGCCAGGGCCGATTCGGCTATCCGGGCCACGAAGGGCGCCGCCGCAATAGAGAGGGGTATGATCACCGCCGTAGGCCCGATGCTGGTTTTGATGATAAGCCGGGAAAAAGGCATGAGCAGAATCATCAGGATGATGAAAGGGAGGGATCGGAAGAGATTTACCACCCGGGATAACACACTGTAGATCAGCCTTTTGGGGGTAAGTCCCGCCGGAGATGTACTGTAGAGATAGGCCCCCAGGGGAAAACCCAAAAGGCAGGCAAAGAAGGTGGAGACAAAGGTCATGTAGAGGGTCTCCAGAGTAGCCTGGGGGAGGAGTTTCAGAATGGAGAGGAGCCCGGCGTTAAGCATAGACCAGCTCCTGGGCCGCTTTGGTCCGGGGGGTGGAAAATACCGCGTCCATGGGTCCCTGTTCCACGATACGGCCCCCGTCCAGGACCGCCACTTCTTTACAGGTAGCCCGGATCACCTCCATCTGATGGGTGATCAACACCACCGTGAACCCCAATTTTTCGTGAAGTTCCCGGATGAGGGAGAGGATGGACCGGGTGGTCTGGGGATCCAGGGCGCTGGTGGCTTCGTCGCAGAAGAGGACCTCCGGATTAACCGCCAGAGCCCGGGCAATGGCCACCCGCTGCTTCTGTCCCCCGGAAAGCTCCCGGAGCCGGGACTTCCGCTTGTCCGTTATCTGTACCAGTTCCAACAGTTCATCTACCCGCTCGTGAATCTGTTTTTTGCGGAATCCTGCGATCTCCAGGGGGTAACCGATATTCCCCACCACGTTCCGGGAACCCAAGAGGTTGAAATTCTGAAAAATCATACCCATCCTGCGCCGCCGCGCCAAGAGTTCCCGGCCCCGAAGGGTGTCTACCCGTTCATCCCCGTACCAGATCTCCCCCCGGTCAGGGGACTCCAGGAGGCTCATGAGCCGCAGCAGGGTTGACTTTCCGGCGCCGCTCCTGCCTATTATCCCATATATACTGCCCTGGGGAATCGAGAGGTCCACATCCGCTATGGCGTTTACAACTGCGTAAGATTTGGATATCCCCTTCAGGGTGATCATGGCCTCTCCTCAGGACAGCAACACGCCCTGTATGACCGGGTTTGAGCGCTTTCCCTCTTTTAAACCCTAGCATAATTAGGGAAGCTTGTTCAATGATCGGTTGTTCTAATCCTCCGGAACAGCTCTTTGAGGGGATCGGACGCCGGGATGCAGCGCCGTTTCAGGGCCTGCCGCGGTTCCGCATGTCCGCCGCAGCCTCCTACAACCTCACCCGGGAGAAGGGAGGCGCCCGTTTCAGGACCTCCGCAATACAGCGATTCTCCGCCGCCAGCAGGCCGGGGTCTTTTTCCAGAATGGCAAAGGCATCGGTCCGGGCACGGGCAAGGGCTTCCGTGTCCCGAACGGGGTCGGCGATGTTCAGGGATAGGTACCCCGACTGCTCGGTACCGGCGATCTGCCCGGGCCCCCGGAGCTTGAGGTCTTCTTCGGCGATGATAAAGCCGTCGTTGTTTTCCAGCATCACCTTGAGCCGGATTTTCCCATCTTCGGTAAGCCCCCCGGTGGAGAAGCCGGGGCCTTCCCGCCTCTCCGGCGCGGCATCCTCCGATGGCGAAGGGAGGGCAGGCGAATCGGAGTAGACCAGGAAACAGTAGGACTGGTCCGTACCCCGGCCAACCCGGCCCCGGAGTTGGTGCAGGGCGGAAAGGCCGAACCGTTCGGCATGTTCTATCACCATGCAGGATGCATTGGGTACATCTACCCCTACCTCCACCACGCTGGTGGCTACCAGAATTCGGATCTCCCCCCGGCGGAAGCCATCCATGATCCGCCGTTTCTCCTCCTCCTCTACCCTGGAGTGTACCAGGGCCAGGGGATAGGGGGAAAATACCTCCCGGGCCAGACGTTCCGCCATGGTTTGGGCGTCCTTCAGGTCCTGTCCCTTATTGGCTTCGATGAGGGGGTAGACAAAATATGCCTGCCGTCCGGCAGCCAGTTCCTTTTGAACAAAGTCGTAAACCCGGGCTTCGCTGGATTGCCGGGCCAGGTGGGTTCTGACGGGTTTCCGGCCCGGGGGCAGATCCCAAATTACCGATACATCGAGGTCGCCAAAGACGGTAAGGGCCAGGGTCCTGGGTATGGGGGTGGAGCTCATCATCAGCAGATCCGACGTTCCCGGGGATATTCTAGAGGAATGCCCTTTAGCCATGATGGCCTGTCGCTGGAGTACCCCAAAGCGGTGCTGTTCATCCACTATCACCAAACGCAGCTTGTGGTAAACCACGCCGGCGGAGAAGAGGGCATGGGTGCCTACTACCATATCGATGTCTCCGGCCGCAAGGCTTTTGAGGAGCTGGGAACGGCCGGCAGCCTTGATGTTACCGGTAAGGAAGGCGGGCCTGATGCCCAGGGGCTCAAGGAGGGCCGCGGCATTTTCCGCATGCTGCCGGGCCAGAAGTTCCGTAGGGGCCATGAGAGCCGCCTGGCCGCCCTTTTCCACCGCCCGGAGTACCGCCAGAAAGGAGACCAGGGTCTTTCCGGAGCCTACATCTCCCTGGAGAAGCCGGGCCATGGGGTAGCAACCATCCATATCCCGGTTGATCCCGGTGATGGCCTCGATTTGTCCGGGGGTCAGGTCAAAGGGCAGCCGTTCCAGAAGCCTCCGCTGCATGGGTGAGAGGAAAGATCCCGGCAGATCGGGCCCGGCGGTAGAGGCCAATCCGTCAGGCAGCGCCCTGTCCTTCGCTTCCGCCCCTCCTCTCTCCCCGTCTTTCCCATCCGCCGCAACTTCACCGTCTTCCCGCCGCCATGTCCGGCGTTCCAGGGTCCGTCTCCCCACCATCATCTCCAGGTAGAAGAGCTCCTCGTAGATCAGGGTCCGCCGTGCCCTGTCCAATTCCGCAGAGGAAGCGGGAAAGTGGATGGCCCGGATCGCCTGGCCTTTGGGGAGGAGCCCCTCCCGGCTTATGATAGCCCCGGGTAATTCGTCTTCCAGCGGAGGAGCGTACTGAACCAGGGTTCGCTGTACCAACCTCCGGAGCATTCCCTGGTTTAATCCGGCGATGAGGGGGTATACCGGGAGGATATGCCCAAAGGCGCGGCTCTGCCGGTACAGACCCTGCGCAGCCTCCTCACCACCGGAATCTTCGCCGGAAACAGGACCGCTCCGGGGGGCTTTCCCCAGGGGCTCAACCTCAAATGCGGTGGACTGAATTTCGCCATATTTATAGTAGAAACGGCCCCAAAGACGGTAGTAGTTCCCCGGAATAAGCTGTTTTTCCAGAAAGGGCCGGTTAAAACACACCAGAACTGCCCGGGCGCTTTCATCCTCCACATGGACTTTGAGGGTCTTCATCCGGCCAAATCCAAACCAGTCATGGGCAAGGACCCGTACAACGGTACAGACCGCGGGAAACCGTTTGAAATCCCGTAACAACACGGTAACGCTCCGGTCCTCCCAGTCCCGGGGATACCGGCAGAGGAGATCCGCCACCCCAATAATACCCGCCTTGGCAAGGGTGCGGATAGTGGCGGGACCGGCGCCCTTAATGTGGTCCAGTGAGACGGTCAATTCCCTGAGAAACATGGCGGCAGATCCCTTCCGTCAGTAACCAGCGGGGAAAAGCCGGGGGCTCACAGGGGCATCCGGGCCAGAAAGCCTATTCCCAGTTTCATGAGGATTCCCAGTACGATGCGGATGCCCAAAAGGACGGCAATGGACACAATGAGACCGCTCTGGTACCGCACCAGCCGGTTGCGGAAGATGATCCGGTTTATCCGGTAGTTTATTGGCCGGGACAGGGCGTCGATGATCCCCCAGAAGGAACTGTACACATCCCGGTTCAAAAGGCAGGCGATAAGCCGGAGGACAAGAACGAGGATGCAGAAACCCAGGATAAACGAAAGGGCCGACCAGAGGGCGGAAATCACCATCGCCAGGATCAGTCCCAGGGTGATGGAACCATATCGTCCCAGGGTGACAAAGATGTTGTTCGCCACGGATAAGACCCCCAGGGCCACGATAGGGGAAAGGTCCAGGGTATTGAACCGCAGGCCGGGGAGACGGCGGAACCAGTTCAGATAGGGATCGGTGATCCCGCAGAGGATCTGTACCGGTTTACCGTACAGATTCCCTGAAAACCATGTGAGCAGGATCCGGACAAAGATAAGGATCATGTACAGACTGGTGATGCCGCCCAGAATCGCCATAAGTATACGCATTATACCTCCAAAAAAACCGCCGCCGGCAGGCTCAGGCCCCCCATACGTCGGCCACCGCCTCATAGCGGGTAAGGGCTTCCATGTATGAAGGCTTGGCGGCTATCCGGGGGGCCGCCCGGATCACCGTTTCACCCTCAGGGATGGGAACATGGATATACACCGGACAGGAACCGGCATTTTCTTCCAGATAGCCCAGCAGAACGTAGAGGGGCTCCTCCCGGATTATAGCCTTCTCCCTCAGCCGGATGTGGAATTCCCGGCAACCCGGAGCATCTTCAGATCTGCTATTGGCCTTGCCCGCAGCCATACCGGCATCGTGGTCAACCGGCCCGCCCGCAACAGAATCGCCGGCCTTTCCGGGGGGGGAACCAAGCCGGGCTCCCCCGGAATTTTCCGGAGCAGCCGCCGGGCCGCCGGACCGCCGGCGGGCGGTTTTGGCAAGTTTATCCGGTTCCAAAACGGAGTTCACCATAATGGACGGACGGCTCCGCTTTTTGTCTCCGGAACGGTCCAGCTTTCCCCTCAGGGCGACCACCTTTTCAAGGCTTATGGCGGTCTTGCAGGTTTCCCAATTTTTCGCAAAAAAGACCAGATCCGCCTCACCGTTGTAGTCCTCCAGAGAGGCAAAGCACATCTCCCGGCCATTTTTATCCGTATGGGTCCGCAGGGTTTTGATGATCCCTATCAGGGTGTAGATCCCGTCGGGGGCCTGTTCAACCTGAGAGAGGTCCAGATCCGCATTGTTCTCCCAGGCCTGCCGGTAGTCATCCATGGGATGAGCAGAAAAATAGAAGCCGATCAGCCCTTTTTCAATCCGTATCAATTCCGCCCGTTCCCATTCTTCCGCCTGCTCAAATTCAAAATCAGGATACTCCTTTTCACCGGTATCCTCAAAGAGGCTCGATTGACCGTATTTTTTGTCGTCCTTTTTGTTCTGGGCGTACTCTATCGCCCGTTCCATGTTTAGCGCAAGACAGGCCCGGGCCATACCGAAGGCGTCAAAGGCGCCGGTTTTTATGAGGAGGTCGACGACGTTTTTCCCCAGGACCTTGATATTTACCCGGTCAAGGAAGTCCATAAAACTCTTGTAGGAACCCGCCTTCCGGCAGGAAACAATCTCCTCCGCGGCGGCTTCTCCCAGGCCTTTGAGCCCTAAAAAGCCGTAGACGATGCGTCCGTCCACAACGGAAAAATGAGAGTCTGAACGGTTGATATCCAGGGGATCGATGGGAATCCCCATTTTCCGGGCCTCGGTGATGTAGTCCGGCAGTTTGTCCACGGAAGAAATTTCGTTGGTAAGGTTGGCGGCCATAAATTCCGCAGGAAAATTGGCCTTGAGGTAGGCGGTTTGATAGGCCAGGATCGAGTAGGCTGCGGCATGGCTTTTGTTGAAGCCGTAACCCGCAAAGGGGGCCAGAAGCTCAAAGATACGGTCCGCATCCGCTTCCGAAAAGCCCTGCCGGACCGCGCCGGCAATAAAGGGCACCTTTTCCTTATCGAGGATCTCCCGCTTTTTCTTTCCCATGGCCCTGCGGAGTATATCCGCCTGTCCCAGGCTATACCCGGCGATCCGCTGGGCCACCTGCATGACCTGTTCCTGGTAGACAATGACCCCGTAGGTCTCCTTGAGGATCTCCTCCAGGCAGGGGTCGGGGTACCGGATGGTCCGGCGGCCCCATTTTGAATCGATAAACTGGTCGATATACTGTATCGGCCCCGGCCGGTAGAGGGCATTTAAGGCGATAAGGTCTTCGATTTTATCGGGTTTAGCCTGCTTCAAGATGTTTTGCATGCCCTCGGATTCAAACTGGAACACCCCGGTGCTTTTTCCTTCCCCCAGCATGGTAAAGGTGGCCTTATCGTGCTCATCAATACCGGCGATATTGAAGGCGGCGTATTCTCCCCCCCGCTGCCGGATCAACTCCTCGGTATGTTTGATCAGCGTGAGGGTCTTCAGGCCTAAAAAGTCCATTTTTACCAGGCCGCAGGCTTCGAGTTTATCCATGGTGTACTGACTTGCGGTGACTTCACCCCGGGGATCGCTAAAGAGGGGGACAAAATCACTCAGATCTGATCGTCCAATGATAACCCCCGCAGCGTGGACACTGTTATGCCGGTTTTTCCCCTCCAGCCGCCGGGCTATGGAAAAAAGCTTCCCATAGGTCTGGTTCGCCTCCAGCTCCCGGAGCCTTGGTTCCGACTCAAAGGCCTTGGCCAGGGTCATTTTGGGGTCCCCGGGGATCAGTTTGGTGATCATATTGGATTCGTCCAGGCTGATATCCAGAGCCCGGGCCACATCCTTGATCACAGCCTTGGCCTTGAGAACCGCAAATGTGGCAATCTGACCCACCCGTTCCTTGCCGTACTTTTCGGTTACGTAGTTTATCACATCTCCCCGGCGTTCGAAGCAGAAATCTACGTCAAAATCCGGCATGGATATCCGTTCAGGATTGAGGAACCGTTCAAAGAGGAGGTTGTACTTGAGGGGATCTATGTCGGTGATCCGCAGAGAATAGGCGACGATGGACCCCGCGCCGGAACCCCGGCCGGGACCCACGGGGATACCATGTTCCTTGGCCCAGTTGATGAAATCCGCCACAATAAGAAAATACCCGGTAAAACCCATGGAGATGATCACCCCAAGTTCGTATTCCGCCCGTTCCCGCACGGTCCCGGCCCGTCCGGGGTAACGTTTTTCAAGGCCCGCCATGGTGAGATCCCGGAGGTATGCCGGGGCGTCGGCGTAGCCCGGAGGAATCTCAAAATCCGGGAGCTGAAGGCCGGGCTGGGGTATCCGGGTCTGACACCGTTCCGCTATCCGCAGGGTATTGGTGATGGCTTCAGGACACTCCGGAAAGAGGGCGGCCATCTCATCTCCGGTTTTAAAGTAGAATTCGTCGGTCTCAAACCGCATCCGCTTTTCGTCACCCTGTTTTTTGTTGGTAGAAATACAGAGGAGGATGTCCTGGACCGGGGCGTCGGCCCGATCCAGGTAGTGGATGTCATTGGTGACCACCAGGGGTATACCGGTACGCCGGGACATGGCGATAAGGGCGGCATTGGCAGTTTTTTGCGCTTCAATCCGGTGATCCTGAAGCTCCAGATAGAAATTATCCTTCCCAAACAGGTTGGCGAACCAGAGGGCCCGCTTTTCCGCGGCTTCAAGATTCCCCTCCAGGACAAGGCTGGGAATTTCCCCGGCAATACAGGCCGAAAGACAGATAAGCCCCCGGTGGTACCGAACCAGGAGTTCCTCATCAATCCGGGGCTTGTAGTAAAACCCTTCAATAAAGGAGCAGGAGGAGAGCTTCATCAGATTCCGGTAGCCCTCTTCGTTAGCCGCCAGAAGCACCAGATGAAAGTACTTATTCCGGTATTCGGACCCGGTCTTTTGAAACCGGGAACCCGGGGCCATATAGAATTCGCTCCCGATGATCGGATGCACCGGCTCATGTTCCAGGGGGTGCTCCTGGCTGCCCAGACAGGCCTCCACAAAATTGAGAACCCCAAACATATTGCCGTGGTCGGTAATGGCCAGGTGCCGCATCCCCAGGGAAGCCGCCCTGGCCGCCAGACTCTCCACCGAAGCGGCGCCGTCCAGGAGGGAAAAGTCTGAATGGACATGGAGATGAACAAAATCCGTCATAATCTGCTATCCTTAGTTTCTATCCTATCGCTAATCCCCCTTTATCGCAAGGGAAAAGACCCGATACGCGGTTTCTCACGTAAAATCTTGCCATGGCAGCCCGTTTATCCCGCTCAAGAGGATGTAAAAGTATCCGCTCAAAAGATATGTAACGGTTGCATATTAATTGCCGGTGGGCCATAATATATCTTGCTAATAAGCCGATATGTAGATATAATTGTTACTTAACATTCTGGCTAAAGAATCCATCTGGATGCATCCGGCTTTTAATGGTAATTATAAGGGATCGATCTGGTTCCTAATATGGTATGGCGGACTTTAGTCCGAACGGACTTTAGTCCGACCGGACTTTAGTCCGACGAATCGGTGGGTTTTATGGGTGGCAGTTCTAAATTCTGATATTTTGAAACTGTCTCGGGCTGAGAGAAACAATTTTTGGAGGTTTTTACCCGGGGGAGAAAGCAGACTCAAGTCTGTTGTGTTAACGTAATTTCTTACATAATAATGAATCAGCACCTTTCTCTGGTATTTATGGGTGATGTCTTGAAAACATTACTGTAATTTTCATGACATTTTAAATGGGTAAGGAGTTACTATTATGGGAGTAGATACACGGAAATATAAATTTTCCTGGGATGACACTATTGGCGCGGATATGCAGATAGCCCGCCCCAGTCTGGGGCCTTCGACACGAATCGAGACGTACCGGCTATTTCAGTTTACCCTGCGGGATGTTCTGGAGCAGCATTACGGTACCGATGAAGCGGATAATCTGTTTCGGGAAGCCGGTGTTCTGGCGGGGAAGTCGTTTTTCGACAAATATTTAAGCGATATTAAGGATGTGGCAGGGCTTGCAAACAGGATTCAATGCCTGTTTAATGAACTGGGAATAGGGATCTTCCGGGTTGAGGCTGCATCGAGTACGGGAGATCACTTTATATTCACTGTTGACGAGGACCTTGACTGTTCAGGGCTTCCCGATACGGCGGATGTGGTTTGTGTATACGACGAAGGGTTTATCCAGGGGATACTAGAGGCTTTCAGCGGAAAAGGGTTTAATGTTCGAGAAGTTGACTGCTGGTGTACCGGTTCCCGTACATGCCGTTTTGAGGCAAAAGGTAATGTTCAAGCCTCCTGACATATCTGGGTTGCAGGAATGTTCAGCTTACCGGAAGTAGACGGGATGAACCGCTTAGCTTACAGCGTTCCGGCCGTATGGGAACAATATTCCCCAGGATACGGTTTTATTCGTGTAGGGTCAGGACAGATAATGTGATTAATGATGAGGGTCTTCGAGCACTTGAACACGTTAAAAAACTGTTAAAGGATAATGCTGTTCCGGAACTGAGCGATGATTTGGCTAAAATACCGCTGCTGGTGGAGATTCATACAGACTTTAAGGCAATTCGGGATGTTCTCTATTCCTTTTCAACCGGCGATTTGTCCCCGGATATCCGGGTTCGGGGTATCATTCCCGGTTGTATGAAGGCCTTGCAGGCCCATCTGCGGCATCTTATCTGGCAGGTCCAGATGGTAGAGCAGGGGGATTTTTCCCAACAGGTTCAATTCATGGGGGAATTCTCCCAGGCCTTTAACTCCATGGTGCGTCAAATGGATGCTACCCTGAAGGAATTAAAGCAGAAAGAAGCCACCCTTACGGCCCTGACGAATAACCTTCAAAATGAAGTAGACCTCCGCAATTCTGTTGTGGAGGCCCTGCAGGAAAGCGAGTCCCGCTTCAAATACCTGGCCAGTCACGATCCCCTCACCGGGGTGCTCAACCGGCGGTCCTTTCTGGAACGGGCTGGCGCAGAGGTACAGATCATCCTGGCCCGGTCAATTTCCTGCTGTCTCGCCATGCTTGATATCGATCATTTTAAACGGTTTAATGATACCTACGGCCACTTGGCAGGGGATGAAGCCCTGCGTCATACGGTAAAGGTTATCTCTTCGGCCCTGCGAAAAAATGATTTTATGGGCCGTTACGGAGGGGAGGAATTTGTCCTGTTTTTCAGCGGCGCCGACCTGGAAACCGGTATTGTTATTGCCGAACGGGTACGTAAGTCCCTGGCTGTAAGTCCGGTAAACCTGGAAACCGGTCCGGTGAACATTACCGCTAGTTTTGGCGTTACCTTGGCATCCCCTGAAAAGGACCCAAGCGATCCGAAATTCATTCAAAAGCTTATCAATAATGCGGATGTTGCCCTCTATGAGGCAAAAAAAGCCGGGAGAAACAGGGTTGTTAGCTTTATTGACAGGCAAAACAGTGATGTTGTCGTAAAAAACGAAGGAAATGAGCTGCTTTCCGGTTAAGCCGATCCGGATTACCGTATACTCTGAGCCATCACAAAACAAGAGGCGGAGTTTATATGAAAACTGAAATTTTTACTTTTTGCGATTTTGCCCAGGAAAACGGAGGAAAACTCACCATCGTGGGGACCTTTGATACCATAATCGCCCGGAATTTTCCCTGCGTCCATCCCCAACTGTCGGTGGTTATCCGGCTGCGATTTGACCTCTGGGAATTTGCCAACCACCGCTTCAGAATCGAGACCCGGGACCTGGACGGTGAAATGAGTATGGATGCCATCGGCGGAGCCATTGAAGTCAAGGGCGTGGGCAATGCTACCGCCGTATCTCACCTGGTTTTCAGTATCTCCAATTTACAGTTTAAAAGCAACGGGGTGGTCAATTTTACCCTCTACGTTGATGAAAAGGAACTGACCTCCATACCCCTCTACATCAGAAAGGGCTAAGGACCCGCAATTACCAGCCGCCCTGCGCAATACGTTTATCTGTTTCACCGTACATCCGGGCTTCAGACCCGGCTTGCACGCTGGAGGAGGAGCAGATCCGCCAAAACCAGCGCGGTCATGGCCTCCACAACGGGGACAGCCCGGGGAACGATGCAGATATCGTGCCGGCCCCGGATGACCAGTTTTCTGACGATTCCCCGTCGATCCGTAGTTTTCTGCTGCTGCATTATTGAGGGAACCGGCTTAAAGGCCACCCGGAATTCCAGGGGCATCCCGGTACTGATGCCTCCAAGGACTCCGCCCGCATTGTTGGTGTGATACCGGATATCCGGAATCCCTTCCGGCAGGATCGGCGCCCTGGGACGCCGCAGATCAACCGCAGGATTAGTATAGCCGGGTATTGGACGGTCGTTTTGCTCCGAACCAAAACTCTCCGCAGCCTTAAACCCCGCGCCAAATTCGATGCCCTTGACGGCCCCCAGGGAGAGCATGGCCGAGGCTATCCGGGCATCGAGCTTGCCGAAAACCGGTTCCCCCAGTCCCGGGGGAAGGCCGGTGGTGGAACAGCATACTATACCGCCGGCGCTGTCTCCGGAGGCACGGAGCCTTTCTATCTCCGCGAGAATCCTGTCGGCGGTTTCCTGATGGGGAACCCGCAGAAGGTTCCGTTCCGCTTCGTCAAGGTCAAAGCCGGGGTCCTCCGGGCCCGGCGCTGCTATCCCCGCAATGGCGGCAACCCAGGCTCGGATCGTGATACCCGAGGATGCGAGCAGCACCTTGGCGATAGCTCCTGCGGCAACCCGGCCTACGGTTTCCCGGCCGGAACTCCTCCCGCCACCCCGGTGATCCCGGACACCATACTTGGTCTCCCAGGTCCAGTCGGCGTGGCCCGGCCGGTAGAGATCCCGCAGGCTGTCGTAATCGGTGGAACGCTGGGAGGTGTTACGGATCAGAATAGCGATGGGGGTCCCCAGGGTTTTCCCCTGAAAAACCCCGGAGAGGATCTCCGGCTCATCCGCTTCTATCCGGGTGGTGGCGGCAGGTCCGCCGGGCCGCCGCCGCTGAAGATCCCGGCGGATAATTTCGATGTCCAGGGGGAGTCCCGCGGGGCAGCCATCCACCACACAGCCCATAGCAGGGCCGTGGGATTCTCCAAAGGTGGTAACGGTAAAGAGATCGCCGAAGGTATTCCTAATCATTACCGGACGACCAATCGCTCCACCTCATCAAGAGCGGGTGGTTCCGCGCCGTGCCGGGAGCATACCAGAGATGCAGCCTTGTTGGCGAAGAACAGGGCTTCCGAGAGTTCAGCCTCACCCAGGGCGGCAAGGGCGGAACGGGACATCCTGCCCCGCCGTTCCAGCCATGCGAGGAAGGCGCCATGAAAGGTGTCCCCGGCGCCGATAGTATCCGCTACGGGGAGGTCCACCACCGGGGCCGTTGCCCGGACTAAAGAGCCGTCGTCCCGCCTGAGCAGGGCACGGGCACCCCGGGGACCCAGGGTACTCACCACAAGCTGCGGTCCCATGGTGAGGAGCCTTTCCAGGGCTCCTTCCGGATCCGGCCCGGGGTAGATAAAATGCAAGTCGGCCTCAGAAACCTTGACGATAACCACATCCCGAAGCCAACCCTCAAAGCGCTGTACGTAGCTTTCCCGGTTGCGGATCATGAAGGGCCGTATGTTGGGGTCCAGCGAGATGACGGGAGTGCCGGTTCCCCGGGCGGCCTCCCGCCGGATAAGGGATTCAATGGCGGATGCGATAGGTTCCATAGTCATGGAGATGGACCCAAAGAGGATACAGTCAACCGCCCCGGGGAGCGCCGGGGGCAGGTCCGCCGGGGAAAGGGACCGGTCGGCGCTTCCCTCGGTGTAGAAAATGTACTGGGGTTCTGCATCCTGATCCAGCTTGACGAAGGCCAGGGAGGAGTTCTCCCCGGAGCGGACGATACAATCGGTGGAGACCCCGTTTTCAACAAGCCGCTTTACCAGAATATCCCCAAAGAAATCGGTGGAGAGTCTCCCTAAAAACCCAACGGGTACACCGAGCCGTCCGATGGCGACGGCGGTATTATAGGGACTTCCCCCGGGACAGGGCAGAAACGCCGTTCCCCCGGACCCGGAAGAGTTGCCCCCCTGTTCCTCCGGCAGTATCCCCATCCGCCGGGGGAGCATATCGATTAGCGCCTCACCGCAGCAGAGAATCATGATGCCCTCCTTTAGGATTGCATTTTATAAGATGCCCTGTATAATCTCAATAGGACGCAGGAGGAATGTATCATGCAGGGAAAAATGAAAGTTGCAATTATGACGGGAATCGGCAAGATGGAGATTGTCGAACGGGATATTCCGCAGCCAAAGCCTGATGAGGTCCTCGTCAAGCTTGAATATGTGGGGATCTGCGGTTCGGATCTTCACTATTATGAGACGGGCCGAATCGGCGATTTCATTGTAAAACCTCCCTTTGTGCTTGGTCATGAACCGGGGGGCATTGTGGTGGAGACCGGGGCGGCGGTTACCCATCTGCACCCGGGAGACCGGGTGGCGCTGGAGCCGGGGAAAACCTGCGGTCACTGCGAGTTCTGCCGTTCCGGGAAGTACAATCTCTGTCCGGATGTGATTTTTTTTGCGACCCCGCCGGTGGATGGGGTCTTTCAGGAGTATGTAGCCCATGAAGCGGCGCTCTGCTTTAAGCTTCCCGGACAAGTCAGCACCATGGAGGGGGCCCTTATCGAACCCCTGGCAGTTGGCTTTCATGCGGCGTTAACCGGTGGCGCCGAAATAGGGCAGACCGCCCTGGTTACCGGCGCGGGCTGTATCGGCCTGGTATCCATGCTGGCCATGAAGGCCCAGGGGGTTTCCCGGGTCTTTGTAACCGATGTGGTCCCCAAACGGCTGGAGAAGGCAAAGGCCCTGGGAGCGGACGGCATCATCAATGCTGCGGAGCAGCAGGTTCCCCGGGTGATTTCGGAGTTAACCGGCGGGAAGGGGGTGGATCTGGTGATCGAAACCTCAGGAAATGAAGGTTCCGCAGGCCAGGCTATTGAATCAACCAAAAAAGGGGCAACCATGGTTTTTGTAGGCTACAGCAAGTCGGGGATGATGAATCTCCCCATCAGCATCGCCCTGAACAGGGAACTCAGCTTTAAAACGATCTTCCGGTACCGTCATATCTATCCCCTGGCCATCGATGCGGTCGCCCGGGGGGCCGTACAGATCAAGGATATCGTTACCAATACCTTTGATTTTGATGACATCCAAAACGCCATGGACAAGAGTGTCCATAATAAGGCAGATATTGTCAAATCGGTGGTAAAAATAGGAAAATAATCCACGGGAAAATACCGGGGCCGGATGCCTCGCCGTCTAAGCTCCGCTATCCGCTTTCAGAAACGAGAGGATCTCCCCTGCGGTTTCGACGGGTTTTTCCTGCTGCGGCAGGTGGCCCGCTCCGGAGATGATCCTGAAGGCTGCATCCGGACGCAGGGCGCGGATTCGGTCCGCAGAAGAAGCGGGCATGACCCGGTCAGCCTCCCCCCAGAGAAACAGCACCTTGCCGGGAAAGGCCGCCATCGCCCGGCTCATGGAGCGGGATGCGGTCAGACCGGTCAGGATGATACTGCGAAGGGATGCGAAGTAGGCCCGTTCCTGGGCATCGCTTTTTACACGGGCGATAACCCGTTCCCGGAGGAACTGCCGGTCCTCCCCGGGCAGCCCTTCCAGATCTGCGTAGTAGCCCTGAAGGGACCGGTAGGCCCCTTCAGGGTTGGTTCTGAAAGCCCGGTACCATTTCCTGCCCACCACCGGGAGGGCCATGAAGAGAAGTCCGGAATTGAGCGGCGCTGTCTGGGGGAAGCAGCCGTCTATGAGGATGAGACTCCCCACGAGATCCGGCCGCCTGCGGGCCGCGTCTTCGGCGACCACAGCCCCCATGGAGTTTCCCACCAGTACCGCAGGGTTTTCCGGGTCCGCACAGTACGCGGCCTCAAGGAGCCGGAGTGCGGCGGCGGCGTGCCCCCCAAGGCTTATCCTGCCCGGGGCGGCGGAACGTCCGAACCCCGGCAGATCCAATGCCAGCGTCCGGTAACCTGCGGCGTGTAACCGGGGGATAAGATGCCGCCAGGAATCCGCCTCATCCCCCAGGCCGTGGATCAGGAGGATGGCGGGTTTTTTTCTGTCCGCCCCGGCATCCGCCGGTGCAGCGTCCGGCACAACGGAACCGGGGACGCCGCTATCGTAATAGAAGACGGTTTCCCTTTCACCCCGGAGCCGCAGGACCTTTCCCAAGGGGGCGATGGCGGGCCAGGGCTGCATGGAAGAATTGGCGTTTTTAAAAGGGGCGATGTCATTTGGCATAGGTCTATCTTAACGGCGCCGGACAATTTGATCAAGAAATGTTTTTTCACTTTTCACGAGACGGCTAATCCCCCGTGATCACCTCTTCAAAGACCCGCGAGGCGGACGGGTATCTGAATATTACAAAGTTGTCATCCTCGTAGTCCGGTACGCGCCGCGAAAGGGCTTCATCTGACTGCCATTCGTCAATGGTGAGCAAAAGGAACGTTTCGCCTTTGTGGTAGCCGGGATCTTTGTAGGCGAGCGGGTACAGCCAAACATTAATTTTATGAAAATCTTCGGGCTGAAGGCAGAGCATCTCTATTTGCCCGTTTGTCAATTCGGTAATGACATTGGCGT
>JAITJI010000131.1 GCA_031279015.1 Spirochaetaceae bacterium | reverse complement strand
CGCGCCCCCCCCCCCCCCCCCCCCCAACAGAAATACGGAGGTGTTGAATGCCGGATCCCAAATTGAAGATCCTTCTTGTGGACGATCAGATCCTGTTTGCAGAGAGTCTGCGTACCTTTCTGAATAACTATGCCGATGATATGACGGTAACCGGTGTCGCCAGAAACGGCAGAGAGGCGGTTGCCATGGCCGATGCCGAACGCCCCGACATCATTCTTATGGATATCAGGATGCCGGAGATGGACGGAGTTGAGGCGGTACGGAATATGAAGCCAAAATATCCGGAGCTAAAGATTATCATGTTAACCACCTATGATGAGGATGCCCTGGTGCGTTCCGCCCTTTTGGCCGGCGCCTCAGGCTATCTCCTGAAGGATATTTCGCCAAAAGAACTCATTGCCTCCATCAGGGCCCTTAAGAGCGGGATCATGCAGATCTCCCCGGAGGCAGCCAAAAATCTGGTACAGTCGGGGGGTGAAAAGAAAAGACCCCTCATGTCTCAGCCGGGCCGCGGCCAAAGCAGCGCCTCTTCGGGCAGCGCCGGGTGCAGGATTCATCACGAAACAACGGCGGAGGCAGAACCTTTTAAGTGGCTTGACGATTTGACCCGCCGGGAGCGGGATATTTTTTCCCTCGTCGCCGCCGGATACGACAACGATCAGATTGCGGATAAATTAAACCTCGCCGTTCAAACCGTGCGAAACCAGGTGAGCACCATCTATGCAAAGCTGGGGGTAAAGGACCGGTTTGAGATCATCCGCATGGCAAACCGTATGCCATAGGCCAGTCTTGCCGGAACACATCCCTTACACAACAACATTAGCAACACCCCTGTTCCGCATACGGGATGCAATGGCCTGCATTTTTTCCGGTGAAGGAGTCTTAAATGCAGGAGTTTTTTCAGACATTCCCAGTGCGGCGTACTTTCCAACTCCATAGCTATGATACGGTAAAAGTTCCGTCTTTTGTATATTCTCTGCCTTTATCAAGACGTCTGTTCTGCGGTCGGTTTCCGTTTCCCCGTCATTTACTCCTTCAATGATCGGCGTGCGGACCCGGATCGCTACATTTTCCCTGCATAACCGTTCAAAGTTTTCAAGGATCAGATGATTGTTTCCTCCGGTCATTTTCCGGTGCAGATCAGGATCGATTATCTTAATATCAAACAACACTAAATCTACCCAGGGCAGTAGGGTTTCAAATTTAACCCAGGGTACATTGCCTGCGGTGTCCAGGGCGGTATGAATATTCAGTTCCTTCAGCCGCCGCAGCACCGCGGCGCAAAAGTCGCTTTGCAGCAATGGTTCTCCTCCTGAAAGGGTAACTCCTCCTTCAGAGTGATCATAGAAAGCCTCATCCCGGATGAGTTGTTCACAAAGGGCTTCAACGGTTATCTCCCTGCCTATGACAGACAGGGCGCCGTAGAAACATGCCCCGGTACAATCGAATTTTCCGGTACACATATCCCATTGTATGGCATGCCGTCCATTCTCTATTTGATGGGCGCCTCTTTTACAGGCGGCGACACAGGAACCGCAATTTTTACAGGATTCCGCCAGATACTGGATCTGTTTTTTTCCGGATATTGTTTCGGGATTATGACACCAGCGGCAGGCAAGGCTGCATCCCTTCAAGAAAACAGTGGTCCGTATGCCGGGTCCGTCATCAAGGGAAAAACGTTGAATATTTGTAATGATGCCGATGCTGCCGTTACGCATCATGGTACTCGGTTCGTTTGATTATCTCATGTACCGCCGCCCGAACCTCGGCAGGGGCGCCAAAGGGCATGAGCCTTTGGGTGCCTATACAGCCGTGAAAGAACAGACGGTCCCCAAAGGCGGCCGCGACTTCCCGGTAGTCCATGGACTCGGTTTGAATCGGGTTAAGGACATCCACCCCGGCGTCAATAAGATCCTCAATGAAGGGGAGGACGTAACCGCAACTGTAGTATATGAATGAAGAGGGGATGTATTCAAATCCCTTACGGCGCAGCAGGGACAGCAGGTTTCCACGATGATTCATGGTTGTATCTCCTGTCAGGAAAGGGTTGTTCGAGGGGACCTAATGACCAGAAGCCCCCTTACGCAGAGGAACCTCCGGACGGTTCAATTCCTAGATCAATGTATATAATACAGGATATGGGAATATCCGGAAAGCCCCCGTCCCGCTTGGGTCTCCAAAATTTTCCATATACAAGAGCTTTTAAGGGAAACACCGGTGTCCCTCATCTGACCAGGAAATCCGGAAGTATCTGGGCATCCCCTCTCGTTGCTGTATAAGGACCGGTTTGAAATTATCCGCCCGGCAAACAGTTCTGGCTGATCGACTTGAGGTTTATTTCCCCGTCCCGGCGAGTTTTTCCGCCGTTTCCCGGTCTTTCCGGGAAAAACCGGCGTTGTAGTAAAGGTAGTTTTTCACCTCACCGTAAACCGCGAAGAAATCATCGGCGCTGCCAAGTACATGGATGCCCTTGCCCGCCGCCTCAATCCGCTTGTATAGATCGATCCAATGCCGGGCCGTGGGCTTTCCGTCGCCGTATACCCACTGGACGGCATCGAGGTTTTCCAGGGCCAGGAGTTTGTCCAGGTGCGGAATCTGGCCCACGCCGTCCAGATGGTAAATGGTATGGTCCAGGAGTTCACAGTCCCTTTTTAGGCTTGGCAGAACGAAACGTTCAAACATTTCGGGGCTTATCATGTAGGAAAAGTCCGACTGCAGCACATAGGAAGGGGTGGCGCTGTAGAGCCCGTCCCAGTCGGAATAGCCGGGATTAACCGGCCGGAGCAGGGAATTAAAATCCTGGTAAGCCTCGTGCCAGGCAGTCAGGATCTCTGTGCAGAGACGCAGAACCTCTTCGGGGCTGTCGTAGAGATCCATGAGAAGTTCTTCACTGGTTCTGAATACTGCGGCTAAGTCCAGGTTGCCTCCCAAATCAGGCATGCCCATCAGCACCTGGCCTTTCCATCTTTCATTGCCGGCGCGGTAAATATCCTTGATGCGTTTTGCCCATTTGTTTTCCCGGTCATACTTGATATGGATTTCCTCAATAGGCAGATGAGGTTCGACAAAAAACCAAACCCGCCCGCTGGAATTATCCAAACCCGCTCCGCAGAAAGCGGAAACCACTCCGGGCCCGAAGACATCGAAATTGAAATAAGGAAAGGAATCTCCCAGGTATTCTATTTTTTGGAGATGATAATCAATGGCATCCACCACTTCCTCCGGGGGAATACTGAAATCGTGACAGTTGTCCTGCCCAAGGAGAGGAGCCTTTGGCGGCGGCCTATCCGGCGTGTAGGCGTCAAGGATCTTTATATTCATCAGTGGCCGGTCCAGTCTGCGGTTCCACCAGAGATCGTAGGTCCTGTGCAGATTGTCCCAGCGGGAAGGGTCAAAATGAATGGGCATATATTACTCCTTTGCAGAACAAGAATACAGTCACTATAAATGACCCCAATGCAGTTGTAAATAGTACAAAAATACCCAGAAAAAAGTATTTCTGTAACTTTATGTACGGTGAAAATATGTTTATCCTGACAGCATCTTAATTGTTCGGAGGAATTTATTATGAAACGAGTAATTCCCGTCTTGTTTGTCCTTATGTTGTCCGGAACGGCAGTATTCGCCGGGGGAGGACAGCAGGACGCTGCTCCTGGAGACCCCAATGCCCCGGTAACCCTTACTGTGTGGTGCTGGGATCCCAATTTCAATATTTACGCCATCAAGGAAGCGGAAAAGATCTATAAAAAAGATCATCCCAATGTATCGGTAACCATTGTGGAGACCTCCCTGCAGGATGTTCAGCAAAAACTGGTTACCGCCTTCACGTCCGGGCAGACCCAGACCCTTCCTGATATCACCCTTATTGCGGAAAACGATATACAGAAGAACATCCAGAATTTTCCCAACGCTTTTGCCGCGGTAAACGACAAGGTCGATAT
>JAITJI010000063.1 GCA_031279015.1 Spirochaetaceae bacterium | reverse complement strand
TATTTTTCTTAAACGTTCGGTTGTGTAAGACAGTACCCGCATAGGATCTCCGTATGTTTTCCCGTCTATGATTTTACGGATTTTTCTCCTAATGTCAGGATAATTTGACTCCACAAACTTACGTCCGCCGCCGCTCCGGCGTATCCTCCCGTCAATGGTATCGGCGTTGTCCAGTTCGTCAACCGCTTTTGTTATCGTAGTCCGCGACATACCTGAAATGCGGCTTACCAAACTGATACCGCCGCGGCCATAGGATATGGCCTCATTTGCTAAATATAATCTTCTTTGCCGTTCGTCCAATAGAGGCATCATTCGTTGAATTCGTTTTTCCATCAATGTCTTCACTCCCCGTTTGCTTGATGAAAACATTGTAGCATATATAAACTAATTGTTCAAATTATTATTGAACTAATCCTAAGCGCGTCCCCCGGGGGTCAAACTTGAGTTTCTGAGGACGGGAGGGAGCTTAAAAGCCCCGTGAAGAACCCCCTCCGGGGGTCAGGTACTTTCCCGGACCATCAATTCCACCGGGAGCCGTATGTCCCGGCGCTCCGGAAGGCCGCCTCTAAGGAGGATGAGCAGCTGTTCCACCGCCACGGAGGCTTTGCGGGAAATATCCTGACGAACCGTCGTCAGGGGCGGGACCGAGAGCCGGGAATACACGGTGTCGTCGAATCCGGCAACCCCCACATCATCGGGGACGGCGATATTGTTTTTTGCCAGGAAGCCGATGGCCTCCAGGGCGTAAAAGTCGGACATGAAAAACAGGGCCGTTCCTTTTTTCAGACGGGGGATGAGGGTTTCGTATTGACTGAGCCGGCGTTCCATTTCGGTACTGATCAGGACATACCGGCTGCCGTCATAGGGGAGGCCCCCTTCGTCCAGGGCCTTGCGGTAGCCCCGCCAGCGCTCATGATCCACCCCGAAGTCCGAGTTGGCCAGGATCAGAATGTCCTGGTATCCCCGGGTGATAAGATGCTGGGTCATCCGGTAGGCGCCTTCAAAATCCTCAAGCCCTATGTTGACAAAGCGGCGGCTTACCTCCCCGATGATGTCGATGGATACCAGCGGTTTTTCCGTGAGGCGCTGTAGTTTGTCGCAGTCCTCCGCCCGGAAGGTTACGGCGATAATCCCGTCGATGTTCCAGGCGGCCACGGTGCGGAAAATATCCTCGATAGAGGCGGAGACGTAGAGCATCAGGTAATACGCTTTTTCCTGGAGCAGTCCTTCCGCCACCCCCAGGATCTGCCCGTAAAAGGGATCGGCAAAGATCGAATTTTCGTAGGTCTTGCTGGAATTGATCGCCAGGCAGATGATCCGGGACCGGGCGTTGTTGAGATGGCTCAAGCCCAGTTTTTTGACATACCGGAACTGATCCAGGAGTATTTGTATTTCCGCCAGTTTCTCCGCAGAGACCTTACCCGTATTGCCGTGGATCACATTGGATACCGTGGCGGTACTGACCCCGGCGATACGGGCGATTTCTCTAATGGTTGCCATAGGGCTATGTTACAGCAGATACACCCTGCATTCATAGGGCCGCAGATTAATTCCGTTCCATTTATCTTCCACCGGATAGTTAGCGATGAGCAGTTCCCGCTTCTTTTCCGCCAGGCCCTCCGGGATGGCATAGTACCGTTCCTCGCCGGCGAAGCTGTTTATGACCAGCAGGGTCTGTCCCTCCAGTTCCCGGACATATACCCAGAGGTCGTCGGGGGATTCAAGGAGCCGGTATTTGCCGTAGACGATGATCCGGTGTTTTTTCCGCAGGCCCACGAGTTTTTTATAAAAATGAAAAATAGAATTTTCATCCTTTATTTGGGAGGCCGCGTTGACGGAGGTATAGTTGGGGTTCACCCTGATCCAGGGCGTACCGGAGCTAAAGCCGGCGTTGGGCCCGCCGTCCCACTGAAAGGGAAAACGGGCGTTGTCCCGGCCCATGCGGTTGATACATTCCATCATCTCATCGCGGGTATAGATCGATTCCTGTTCCACCAGGGTTTTATAGGCGTTGAGGGCTTCAATATCCCGGTAATCGGAAATTGAATCAAAGCGGGGATTGGTCATCCCCAGTTCCTGCCCCTGGTATATAAAGGGCGTCCCCTGGAGCATATGGAGGCAGCAGGCCAGCATCTTCGCCGATTTTTCCCACCAGAGGGGCGTGGAGTCGTTTCCGAACCGGGAGACCGAACGGCTCTGGTCGTGGTTTTCCCAATAGAGGCTGTTCCAGCCTGAACCGTAAAGCCCTTCCTGCCAGGCGCTCATGATCCGTTTTATGTCCTCCAGGAGAAAACGCCGCCGGGTATATTTGCCGTAGGCGCCGTGTTCGGTTTTTACATGCTGGAACTGGAACACCATATTAAGTTCGGTCCCCTCGGCATTGGTGTAGCGTCTTGCTTCTTCCACCGTTACCCTGGGCGTCTCCCCCACGGTCATGATGTCGTATTTGGAGAGGACCTCCCGGTTCATCTCCGCAAGGAATTCGTGGACCCGGGGACCGTTACAGCAGAAGGGGCCGGGCTCCCCGTAGGGGCCGTATTGGCCCGTTACTTCACCGTCCGGGTATTCCGGGGTTTTGGAAATGAGGTTGATCACATCCATGCGGAAGCCGTCCACCCCCTTGTCCAGCCAGAATTTCATAACGGCATAGACCTCTCCGCGGACTTTGGGATTTTCCCAGTTTAAATCCGCCTGTTTCCGGGAAAAGATATGAAGGTAGTACATATCCGTGGGAGGATCGTATTCCCAGGCGGAACCGTAAAACCAGCTTGCCCAGTTGTTGGGGGGATTGTTTCCTTTGCCTTCCCGCCAGATATAATAATCCCGGTAGGGATTGTCCCGGGACCTTCTGCTTTCCATGAACCAGGGATGTTCATCGGAACTGTGATTGACCACCAGATCCATGAGGATTTTAAGCCCCCGTTTGTGGGCCTCATCCAGCAGCTCGTCAAAATCCGTCATGGTCCCGAATTCCTCCATGATGGCCCGGTAATCCCGGATATCGTAGCCGTTATCGTCATTGGGGGAATCGTAGACCGGGGAAAGCCACAGAACATCCACCCCCAGTTCCTTGAGATAGTCGAGCCTGCCCGTGATGCCCCGGATATCCCCGATGCCGTCGCCGTTGCTGTCCATAAAACTGCGGGGGTATATCTGGTACACCACCGCTTCTTTCCACCATTGTTTATCCTTTGTATTCATGGTATCTCCTTGTGTTTTTAACCTTGCGTTTTAACTCTGCGTTTTAACCTTGCGTTTTAACCCTTTACGGCCCCTTCGGTTACCCCTTTAATAATTTGTTTTTGACAAATAAGGTAGAAGGCGATGATGGGAATCATGCAGAGGATCAGCGCCGCCGTGGCAAGATCCCAGCGCCGGGAAAATTGCCCGAAGAATAGATATGTTTTCAAGGGAAGGGTCTGCCAGCCCTGTTTGTTGATCATCAACTGGGGAAGCAGGAAGTCATTCCATATCCACATGACGTTGATGATAGCCACCGTTACCATGATGGTTTTTAAGAGGGGCATCACGATCAGGAAAAACATCTGGAAAGGGTTACATCCGTCGATGAGGGACGCTTCTTCCAGTTCCAGGGGAATATTTTTAATAAAGCCGTGGAAGAGGATGACGGACATACTGCTGCCGAACCCCAGGTACATAAGCACGAGCCCCGGCCGGTTCTGAAGCCCCAGCCTGCCCATAAGATCCACCAGGGGGAGCATCACGCACTGAAAGGGGATAAGCTGGGCGGCGGCAAAAAGCATAAAAAAGAATTTGCTTTTTCCCGTTTTATACCGGACCAGAACCCAGGCGGCCATGGAGGTAAAAAGAAGGATAATAAGGGTGGATGCCACGGTGATGGCCAGGGAATTACCGACGGATACGAAGAAATCAAGTTTATCAATAGCCTCCCGGTAATTTACCATATTGAGTCCGGCAGGTAAAGCCATGATTCCCAGGTATATTTCCCGCAGGCCCTTGAAAGAGTTGAGGAGCAGGATATAGACGGGAAAAAGATAGGCCAGGGCGATAAGGCAGGCCGCCCCCAGGACCGCTTTGAGGATCAGCTTCTTTGGATGTTTGTTTGCCGCGCGTTCTTTTTTCATTGTTCTATCTCCCTGCTTTTGCTGATTTTGAGTTGAATCAGGGAAACCGCGCTGATCACTATCAGAAACACCACCGCCTTGCTCTGGGCCAGGCCGAAGCGCCCCTCAATGAAGGCGGTTTGGTAGATGTTGAGGGAGAGCATTTGGGTGCTGTCCGAGGGGCCCCCGTTGGTCAGGGCCACGTTCATGTCATACAGTTTGAAGGCGTGGGAAATGGACAGAAAAAGCCCGATGGTAAAGGCCGGGGCCATAAGGGGAAGGATGATATGCCGTAATTTTTGCAGGGGATTCGCGCCGTCCACTTCCGCCGCTTCCAGAAGGGAATCGGGGATGTTCTGTAATTGGGCGATGTAGATGATCATCATGTACCCCGAAAGCTGCCAGGTGATCACGATGAGGAGGCCCAGAAATCCCGTAACCTGATTGGAGAGCCAGCCGGCCATCCAGAGGATGCCGAATTTTTTACTTAAGGAATCAAAAACCTGGACAAAGATAAACTGCCAGGCAAAGCCCAAAAGTATCCCGCCGATGAGGTTGGGCATAAAAAAGACGCTCCGCAGTATATTGGCGGCCCTGAATTTTTGGGTTACCAGCAGGGCCAGAAGAAACCCCGCCAGGTTGATGGTGATGACCGCGGAGAAGGTAAAAAGGCTGGTAAAGGCAAAGGAGCGCAAAAACTGCTGATCCCGCAGCAGCCCCGCGTAGTTGGCCAGCCCCACAAGGCTGACCCCGGAACCCACGCCGTCCCAGTCGGTAACGGAAAAATAGAACCCCCGGAGAGCCGGGATGATCTGCACGATGGTGAAGGCAAAAAGGGCGGGACTCAGGAAGGCCCAAAACACCCATGCCGGTCTTTTCATAATTCAGGCTCCTTTGAGGTGATTCCAAAACCCGGCTGGATTTTGAAATCATCTCTGGTAATCAGATGAAACGCCTTACCGGGCGGCCAAATCGGCCCAGTCCGCCTTGATGGCCT
>JAITJI010000017.1 GCA_031279015.1 Spirochaetaceae bacterium | reverse complement strand
AGGAAGCCCTGGTCGTTAAATTTCTGGAGGAGGTTGGAGGCCACCAGATTTTCGATTAATTCGCCTATTCTGCTGCCTAATTTGCTGATTTTACGGTCTGTTTCCCTGAACTGGCGGTCTGTTTCCCTGAACTGACGGTCTGTTTCCGCCATCCGGCGGTCCGTCTCCGCCATCCGGCGGTCCGTCTCCGCCATCCGGCGGTCCGTCTCCTTGGACTGGAGGGCGATTTCCTTGAACTGACGGTCCGTCTCCCTGAACATGGTCAGGATGTCCTCAACGGTAAGCCCCCGGGAGGGCTGGTGTTCATGTATATCCATTATATTTATCCCTGATATAACTATAACATAAAACCGGGGCAGGAGAATAGCCTCAGGTTCCGTCTTTTTATGGACAGGGCCTATGAGGACGGGAGACTCGGTGGCTTGGGTTTGAGTGGGGATATACGCCGGTAGTGCCGCCGAAAAAGAACCGGAAGAAGCCCTGGGAGTATGACCATGTAGTGTGAACAGGCCCTGGCGTCAGAGGGTTGTTCGTATCGACGTAATGGTCTGTACCAGCCGCCTGAATTCCCGCCGCCCCTCCTCGGACAGCGTTACGGATGAGTACAGGGCTTCTTCAAAAAGTTCACCGCAGCGGATGACGGCGTCATGGCTGTTGAAACCGGAGGGGCGGCTGCCTTCCTCTTCCGGGATGCCGGCTTCGGGTTCCGGCGTCCCGGTTTCCCGGATTGTCACTGCGGGGGATGCGGCCAGGAGGGCACAGTACTCCCCCGGCGCGCAGGAAGGTTTCCACGGTACCCGGCAATGCTCTATCCCCCAGATGACAAGCCTGGCAAAGAGGGTTGCGCTGTTCCGCATTTCCCGTCTTTTTGCCGGTGAGTACGCCTTGAGCAGATCCGCGGACAGGCGGCGGAGCCGGAGGGAGCCGGCCGGCCCGGGGGAGGGTCTGGTTCCCCGGAAATATTCGATGCAATGTTGTATAAAGTCCCCCAGAGTTTTAAGCCACCGGTCCGCCATACGCCGCAGCTTCTGTACCAGGGAACGGCCTGCCGCCGGCAAGGCCCCCCCCAGGAAAAGCGGCTTTAGCATAAACAGTATAAAAACTGCCGCCAGAAATCCTATCAGGGCGTATTGCAGCCATTCCCAAACCGGCCATGGTTCGGGGATTTCTTCCGCCGTGAGAAAGGCCGGGAGCATTGGAGGAGGCGCCATGAGGTCCGGCATGTCCTGCATGATCGGTTCCGCCTCCGGCGGGGGACGGCGGGGAAACAGGCTAAGCAGCCAGTGGAAAAAACCCGTGATAAGGGAAAAGGGAAGGGTGTTTTTTTCCGAGACCGAAAGAAAGGCCGCCCCTACGGCGGCGGCGGTAAAGATGCCGATCCCTGCCCCATGTCCAATACGATCCCCCTCGGAAAGGGTCAGCCCTTCCCCGGCGTAATACCGTTCAGCCTTAAAGCGGTTTATGAAGGTAAAAATAACAATGCCGTTGATAACCAGAACAACCGGCAGGACATAGGCTGCCGGAGGAAGCGGTATGTTCAGGATGGCGGAGACTGCGATGATAATTACAATAATCGAAAGCTGGAGCGCATAGGCTATTTTGGACTTACCCATGGAACCATCCTGGTATTGCAGCGCCATCGCATCTTCCGACAGTATTTCCCGCAATTTTTCACCGCTGTATGCTTTTATGTATCCTTCAAATTCTTCCCGGGCGCTGAACAGCTCTTTTAATGCGGTCACAGATACAACGGTATAGAGGGAGAACAGGACGGCGGCGCTGTTTGAAAGGGACGGTAAAAACCTCCTCCCCAGGGGAATGCCAAAGGATGCAAGGGATGCGGCGGCGTATATAAGAACCAACAGCGTCACTGTTCCCCGTATGTCTGCGGCGGTATGATTCGATTTTACATCTTTCATTACATAATAATAACAGGAAGCGGCCGCGGCGCTAAAAAGGCTAAGGAAAAATAACAATCCATAGGGCGGGGACACCGGAAGGCCGGCTGCGGGCAGGGCAGCAGCGCAGATCACAAAAAGGGTGACGAGGAAACAGAGGGGAATGTATACCGCCAGGATGCTGTACACCGGACCCCGCAGAAAAAATCCTTCGCTGTTTTTTCCCCCTTCAGATGATTTCATAGCCCCTTTCCCTTATCTGATACCGCCGGGAATTTCCGGGAACCCTTGACGGCAAAGCCCGCTCATCAATGATGAGGTATTCCGTGGTCAGGTGATACCGCTTCAGGCTGTTGAGGAGGATGTATTCATCGGCGCCAAGATCCGGACCCGCATATATATACCGGCTTCCGCAGGGCAGGTACTTTCCCTTTTCCAGCATGTTTACTGCGCTTCTCCGCGGGACCTGCTCCGGGGCGTTTCCGCCGGGCCGTTCCAGGGCGGCGAGGCGTTCCAGAATGGGAATAAGGGTGAAAGCGGCAGGGGCAATTACGGATTCCGGCTGGGCGTGAAATGGCGTATGGATGATGATCCCCAATTCCTGCCGTTCCCGGGAAGCCATAAGACAGAGGGCCGCCGCGGCTTCAATAGCCCGTTCAAGGTAGAGTTCCCGTTTTTTCAGGGGATATTCATAGGGGTCCAGGTTGAGAAATACGATCAGGGGGCAGGAGACCGTGGATTCGTATTCATTTACCATCAGCCCCGTTGTTGAACTGCCGCGGAATCCGGTGAGACCCTGCGCCGCCGGCAGATTCTCCCCTCCGGAGGCCGGACAGACAGATCCTGCCGCCAAAGCGCCGGTACGGGCGCTGGCCTTCCAGTTGATCCGCCGGAGTTCATCGCCGGGATGATATTCCCGGAGGGAACGCCCCCGGCTAAGGTCCTCGTAGAGGGGGTTGGCGGAGAGGAGGGTTCCCAGAGGGATCCCTTCGGGACTCCCCAGGGCCGCGTTTCCGGCGGCGGGATACACAAAGAGCCTGGTCTCTTCGCCGGGCATAATAGAAAAGGGAAAGAGCCCAAAGGGGTCCTGTCCGTGGATCAGGGCGGGACCAAAGCTAAAGATCCCCCGGTCTGAACAGTATCCCTGCCAGCTGAGAACGAGCCGGGACTTCGCCTGAAGGGTTCCCAGGATCTTGTTATCCCGGAACACGGCGAGCATACCCGGGTTGTCCTTTACCTCAAACATGAAGACCGGAAGCCTCCCCCGGTTTTCCGCTACCAATTCTACCGAAACCCATTCATACCGGAACACCCGGAGTTCCCTGTCACGGCGGCGCAGGGTAATGTTCCGCAGGAGATACTCACTGTACATCTTTGATCCCAGGACCAGCGCAAACAGGAGCATGGCGATAAACTGGACGATAAAAAGGGGCGCAAAAAGACGGATGCAGAGGAGGAACAGGGAAAGGACCAAAATGAAGCCGATGCCCCGTGTTTTTACCTTCACGGAGCTGTCCGGTATTCGGGAATTGGGGTTTTGTCAAGGATGGATTCGATTATCCGGTCAGGACTGACCCCCCGGACAAAGGCTTCGGAGGAGAGGAGTATCCGCTGCCGGAATACCGCAGGCGCCATCGTCTTTATATCTTCGGGTACCGCGTAGTCCCGGCCATGCAGGGCGGCATAGGCCTGGGCGGAACGGTAGAGGGCAAGACTCCCCCGGGGAGAAACGCCAATCCGGAGGTTTGATTCATGCCGGGTCGCCTCCACCAGGGCAAGAAGATAATCCCGTACCATGGGGGCCATGTGTATCCGGGTGATCTCTTCCCAGAGGGGAGGAATTTCCTCAACCCTGGCGACAGGACGCAGATCCGTAACCGGGTGGCTTAACCGGCGCTGATCCTCCAGTATCCGTTCCTCGGATTCCCGGTCAGGGTACCCTATCCCCAGGGAGAGCAGGAAACGATCCTTCTGGGCCTCCGGCAGGGGAAATGTACCTTCAAATTCAATGGGGTTTTCGGTAGCCATTACAAAAAACGGCTACGGAAGGGGCATCCGTTTTCCCTCTACCGAGATCTGGCCTTCCGCCATGGCCTCAAGCAGAGCCGACTGGGTCCGGGGGGTGGCCCGGTTGATTTCATCTATAAGCACGAACTGGTTGACGATGGGTCCGGGACGGTATTCAAATTGCCCTTCCCGCTGCTGCCACACAGAAACCCCCAGGATGTCCGCCGGCAGCAGATCCGGGGTACACTGAATCCGGGAAAAGCTCAGATCCATACAGGCGGCAAAAGCCCGGGCCAGGATGGTTTTTCCCGTACCGGGCACATCCTCCAGCAGCGCATGTCCCCGGGCGAGGAAGGCGGTTATCAGCATATCGACAACTGCGGTTTTCCCCAAAAACACCAGTTCAATGTTTTTTCTGATTCGGGCGGCAAATTCGGCGACGGAAAGGTTTTTATTCATGATCTGAATACCCCCTGCTCAACGGATATCTGTTACCTGTTCAACACTGCGTAAAAAACCGGTTTCTGAAACATAGGATCCCTTTTCCTGGTCTATTATATTTTAGTATAATAATTCCATGCAATGGTTCGTCAGTCAGAATGTCATGGTCCAGGCGTTGTTGGCAACCCTTTTTACCTATGGGGTAACCGCCCTGGGAGCCGGAACGGTCTTCTTTTTTAAGACCATTAATCGAAAGGTCCTCGACGGGATGCTTGGTTTTGCCGGAGGGGTCATGATCGCCGCGAGTTTCTGGTCCCTCCTGGAACCGGCCATAGCCATGGCGGAAGATATGGCCCTGCCCTCCTGGCTGCCGGCGGTGGCGGGGTTCCTGATGGGCGGATTTTTCCTCCGGATCATTGACCGGATCCTCCCCCATCTGCACATTGAATACCCAATGAAGGATGCCGAAGGGCCAAAGACCAACTGGGGCCGTTCTGTTTTGCTGGTTCTGGCCATCACCATCCACAATATCCCCGAAGGGCTGGCGGTGGGGGTCGGGTTTGGCGCTGCGGCGGCGGGGATTCCCGGGGCGGACCTTGCCGGCGCCATTGCCCTGGCTCTGGGTATAGGTCTCCAGAATTTCCCTGAAGGAGCTGCGGTATCCATCCCCCTCCGCAGGGACGGCATGAGCCGGAGACGGGCCTTCTGGTACGGACAGCTGTCGGGGCTCGTGGAACCCTTTGCGGGCGTCCTGGGCGCAGCCCTGGTTTTTTTTATCCGGCCCATCCTGCCCTACGCCCTGGCCTTTGCCGCCGGCGCCATGATCTTTGTGGTTGCCGAGGAGGTTATTCCGGAATCCCATGCCGAAGGTAATGAACACATCGCCACCATGGGGCTGATGCTGGGTTTCGCCCTGATGATGGCCCTTGATGTAGGACTTGGCTAGACCGGACGTGCGGTTAGGATCTGCGGGATTTTCCGGTTTCGGAGAGCTTATATATTGTTATATTATATAAGAGGAGTTATATACCATGAAGTTGTTGTTTCTGGGCCCTCCGGGAGCGGGCAAGGGAACCCTGGCGGTTAAGGCGGTGGAATTGCTTAAACTGCCCCATATCAGTACCGGCGCCATCTTCCGCTCCGCTATTGCCGGGAAGAGCCCCCTGGGGCTTAAGGTTAAGGGGATCATCGATTCCGGACAGCTGGTGGATGACGAAACTACTATCGAACTGGTTAAGGAGCGGCTGGCCCTGGAGGATGCCAAAAAGGGGTTTATCCTGGACGGTTTTCCCCGGACCATTCCCCAGGCAAAGGCGCTGGCGGAATTTTCCCCAATAGACCGGGTGATCAACTTCGATATCCCCGATTCGGGAGTGGTGGAACGGCTTTCGGGCCGCCGGGTATGCCGGAACTGCGGTCTTAACTATCACATTGTTTTTAGTAAGCCAAAAAAGGAAGGGATCTGTGATGCCTGCGGCGGTGAGGTGTATGTCCGGGATGATGACCGGGAGGAGGCGATCCGGAAACGGCTCCGGGTTTACCGGGACCAGACTGCCCCGCTCATCGGCTTTTACCGGGAACAGGGGATCCTGGTGGATGTGGATGCCCGGCCGCCGGTGGAAGAGGTGGTGGAGAATTTCAAAAAGGCCCTGGGTCTTTAGCCATTCCGCCCGGGCCGTGTTACCGATAGATCCAGCCGCCGTTCGGCAGGGTGTTCCCGGAAATAAGCCGACCAAACCGCGGCGATTCCGGTCAGGCCCCCTTCCCGGTTGAGGAGGGTTTTGAGATAATTTGCCCAGGTGAGGTTATCGCAGAAATAGAAAAAAAAGCGCCGGGCCCTGCTCAAATGGAATTCCGGGGGCTGATACCGGGTTAGAAGGTCGAGGAAACGGAGTCCCTCTTCCTCAAGGTCAATGGACGCCGGCATTGCAGGGATGGCGGAGGGGGGGACATGCAGTCTGCCGTTAAAGGCTCCGGGCCAGGGTTCTCCGTTCCGGGCCAGGGCAAAAATCCAGGGGGCCCGGACGGCAAGGCGGCCAATCATCACGGCGTCCCAGGAGGGTTCCCCGGCGCTTTGGCCGTTTCCCAGCCGCCGCAGATCATCCGCAGAGGCGATGTCCCCATTTCCTGCCACGGGGATCTGTAGTTCCCGGCGCAGCCGGTCCACATACTCCCACCGAGCGCGGCGTTTGAACTTTTCCCGGGCGGTTCGGGGGTGCAGGGTGATAAGTTCCACCCCGGCCTCCGCAAGGCGGCGGCAAAAACACAGGAGATAGTCAAAATCCTCCTCAAAACCAATCCGCAGTTTGACGCTGAGCCGGCGCCGGGTGTGGTTCCGAACCCGTTCCATCAGGGTTCCGGCCCGGTCGATGGAGGCCATCCAGCGGACTCCCGCGCCGGTACGGGTAATTGCCGGAGCGGAACAGCCCATATTGATGTCGATGCCGGCGCACTCATACCGGTCCAGAAGGGCCGCCGCTGCCGCTAAATGTTCCGGTTGGGCGCCCACAAGCTGGTATACCACCCGTTCCGGGCAGGGGCCGGCGTCCGTATACCAGGATTCAAAGGGTCCGCCGCTTACCAGGGCGCCGGCGCTTATCATCTCCGTAAAATAGGTGTCGCAGCCGCCGAAATTCTCTATCATTTCTCTGAGGGCCCGGTGACTCAATTCCGCCATGGGTGCTAGGAAGAATGGTACAGTCATGGTATACTTAGTATCGGTTCTAAATTTAATAAGCCTTTAAAATTTGAACCGGTGAAGGCGCCATGGTTCTTTTGGAGAAAATGACCTTGACTTGTAATTATCTATATCATAGAGTATTAAGAAGATAGAGGAGCGTACCGCATGATAGCTAAGAGTGACATGCCCAGCATCAATGAGAAACCTCCGGAGGGAATAAAACCCGAAGGGGGGGCATACCGGGTTCTTGTTGTTGATGATTCCATGTTTATAGCCAAACAGCTTGGACAGATCTTTACTTCAGAAGGCTTTGAGGTCGCCGATACTGCCGGAGATGGCGCCCAGGGGGTGGAGAAATACAAGGAGTTGTATCCCAATATTGATTTGGTCACCATGGATATCACTATGCCTGTTATGGATGGTGTTTCCGCACTGGAAAAAATATTGGAATTTGACAAGGAAGCAAAGGTTATTATGGTCAGTGCCCTGGGGAAGGAAGATGTAGTCAAGAAATCCCTGCTGATGGGGGCAAAAAGCTATATCGTAAAGCCTTTAGACCGTAAAAAAGTTTTGGAGCGGGTTGTTTCCGTGTTAAAACGGTCATAACGATTCTTTGTCTGTTTTTTCTGGTCCGGATTATCTCTGCTTATGAAAATGTATACTATTTCTGATGCTGTTTGCTGTTTGCATGCAGATATTGAAACGACCGATTTATTTGAAGGTATATGGCCTATTCCCCGGGGAGTTTCCCTGAATACCTATCTGGTAAGGGGGGAAAAGATCGCCCTGATCGATCTTTTCTGCGACTGGACTAACGCTGCCGCTCAAATCCGGGAGGGTCTGTCCTCCACCGGCGCGGATTTTGGCGTGGTTGATTACCTCATCCTCAACCATCTGGAGCCGGATCATACAGGCTGGTTGCGGGAATTTCGGGCCCTCAATCCCCGGGCGGAGATTATCGCCACCGCCAAGGGGATCAACCTGGTAAAATCTTTTTACGGCATTGAGGAAGGTCTCCGGGCGGTCAAGGACGGGGAGGTTCTGGACCTGGGGGGCGGCGTTTCCCTCAGTTTTTTTGAAACCCCCAACATCCACTGGCCCGAAACCATGGTTACCTGGGAGCCCAATTCGGGGACCCTGTTCTCCTGTGATGCCTTCGGGTCATTCGGCGCTCTGGGGGACCGGGTTTTTGATGATGCCTTCAGCCCGGAGGAGCATGATTTTTTTGAAGGGGAAACCCTCCGGTACTACGCCAATATTGTTTCGTCATTTTCAGCCTTTGTGGAACGGGGGGTGCAGAAACTGGCCGGTCTGGATATTCGTTGCGTGGCCCCCAGTCACGGTATCGTTTGGCGCAGGGATCCCCGGCGGATCATGGATCGTTACCTCCGGTATGCCTCCTATGCCAGGGACGGGGGTGAACGGGAGATCGCCGTTGTCTGGGGTTCTATGTACGGCAACACCCGGCAGGGCCTTGATGCGGTGATCCGGGGCATTGAAGCCGAAGGGGTTCCCCACAGCATACACCGGGTTCCCGATGAAAACGTATCCTGGGTCCTGGCGGATGTTTACAAGAGCGCAGGTCTGGTTATTGCCATGCCCAGCTACGAATACGCCATGTTTCCCCCTATGGCTTATGCCCTGGATATCTTCCGGCGTAAACATATCACCGGTAAAACCGTCCTCCGGATCGGTTCCCGGGGCTGGGCAGGGGGAGCGAAAAAGGAATACGATGCCGCGGTGGAGGGCCTCAAATGGACCCATACGGAAGCCCTGGAATGGGCCGGCGCCCCCACAGCGGCGGATCTGACCGCTCTGGAAGAACGGGGCCGGGAACTGGCGCGGATCATTAAAGGGTAAGGGCGCCAACAGGAAGGAAGGTTATGAGGCCCATCTGTCTGCACAACGGAACGGTGATGACCGGCTTTGCCGCCATGGAACATTGTGCGGTTCTCTTGCAGGACGGAATGGTAGGGGATGTTTTTTCAAAAAAAAGACTTGAACAGAGGCATTTGCCGCCGGATACTTTACTGATCGATGTAAACGAAGCCTGTATAGCGCCGGGTTTCATTGATACCCATATCCATGGCTTTGGCGGCTACGGAACCGATGACGCATCCACCGATTCGGTAATCGAAATGTCCCGGCTCCTCACCCAATGCGGGGTTACCGCTTTCAATCCTACCCTTTATCCCTCCCAGCCGGAGGAAATGCTCCGGGCGGTGGCCAGTGTGGCGGCCGCCATTGGCCGGGAGCCGGGGGCCCGGATCATGGGCCTTCACCTGGAGGGCCCCTTCCTCTCCCCGGAAAGACTGGGGGTGCAGCGGCTGGAAACCCTGCGGTCTGTGGATCTTTCCTACATGGAACAGCTCTGGGAGGCCGCGGAAGGGCATATAGTCAACATGACCGTGGCCCCGGAGATCAAGGGGATGCGGGAATTGGCCCTTTTCTGTATCAAAAAGGGGATCGTCCTCCAGGCAGGGCATACCAACGCCAAATACGAAAACATGGTGGAGGGTATGCAGGCGGGGATCCTCCATTCGACCCATTTGTTCAACGCCATGAGCAGGATGGATCACCGGAATCCCAACGCCGTGGGGGCCATCCTGATTCATCCGGAGATGTCCTGTGAGATCATCGCCGACGGGTTTCATGTCCATCCGGATCTCTTTAAGCTGCTCCTGCGGGACAAGCCGGTGGATAAGATCGTCCTGGTAACCGACAGCCTGAAACCTACAGAGCAGGCCGAAGGCCCTTTTTTTGCCAACGGTGAGGAGGTGCTGTTCTACGGCGGCCTCTTCCATCGCAAGGCCGACGATGTTATCGCCGGATCGGGCCTGACCATGATCCGGGGGGTTAAAAACCTTACCAGCTTTGGGTTCAGCATGGAAGATGCGGTAAAGACCGCCAGTTCCAACCCCGCCCAGGTGATGCGTTACCGCCGGAAGGGAACCATCATCCCCGGAAGCGATGCGGATATCGTGATTTTTGACTGGAATTTTACTGTTTTGGCGGTTATTGTAGGGGGGGAACTGAAACGGAGCGTCTTTTGAAGCGCCGGGAGGAGTAGATCATGCGCCTTATCATTCTTCGGGATTACGATTCCGCAAGCCGTTGGGCGGCCGGATACATCGCAGACCGGATAAACGGTTTAACCCCCGCGGGGGATAGCGTCCCGGAGGCCGGGTCTTCCGGTAAAAAACCCTTTGTCCTCGGCCTTCCCACCGGCTCAAGCCCTCTGGGTGTCTACCGGGAACTTATCGCCCTCCGGCAGGCGGGGAAGGTTTCCTTTGCCCGGGTGATCACCTTCAATATGGATGAATATGTGGGGATTGATGAGGATCAGCCCCAGAGCTATCACCGGTTTATGTGGGATAATTTCCTTTCCCATATCGATATTGACCGGAAAAGCGTCCATATCCTCAACGGCATGGCGGAGGATCTCGTTGAAGAGTGCAGGGCCTACGAGGAGGCCGTCACCGCCTGCGGGGGGATCGACCTCTTCTTTGGCGGTATGGGCGCGGACGGACATATCGCCTTTAATGAACCCGGATCCTCCCTCCGCTCCCGGACCCGGGTAAAGACCCTTACCATGGACACCAGGATAGCCAACGCCCGGTTCTTTGGGGGAATCCCCGACCGGGTACCCTCTATGGCTCTCACCGTAGGGGTGGGTACCGTGATGGATGCCCGGGAGGTGCTGATCCTGGTGAGCGGTTATAGCAAGGCCCGGGCCCTCCGGGCCGCTGTTGAGGGGGGGGTTAATCACATGTGGACCATCTCCTGCCTCCAGATGCACCCCCGGGCCATCATCGTCTGTGACCAGGCGGCCACCGACGAACTCAAAGTCGGGACGGTGCGGTACTTCAGGGATATTGAGGGACTCCGGGAGCCTATGGGATCTTGACGAATTTTTGCCGGAGGCGCCTTTGGGATCCCCTCATGCAGAAGAGCCTGTTCCGGGATAAAACCCTGCGGACCTCCGGAACCGGTGGTCCGGCAGGACCTTTTCTGCACAAACCGGGGTGTTTTTGGTTTCTATGGCTGTTTTTCTCCCTTTCAACCGGCATCCTTCCCGGGAAGGAACCGGGGGAAGTCCCGGGTACGGAGGAACCGGACCGGCTGTCCGCTTTTGCCGATCCTGCCCGGATCTGGGGCGGCGGCGTCGAGGGTCTTGTCGAGGAGGCCTACAGGCTCAGCTTTAAGACCTACATTATCGGCGGCAGGGTGATGAACCTCCGTATGCCCTTTGCCCAGAACAACGAACGGGATGAACTTGCCGGACAGGGCTGGGATTTTTTGGGGGGCGGTAAGGCGGATCCCCGGTATCTCTGGGGCGTCATCGACGGAATCCTGGGGGGTGAAGATTTCTTCCGGTATACGGAGACACTTTCGGGCGGCCGGGAAACGGTGATCATCTTTGACATACCCACCCGGACCTGGACCAGTTCCCGGGACCTCTTTGACATTGCCCGGATGAAGGCCGGGGCCTACCGGGGTCTACCCCACCGGCCCTATGTGCTTGTTTCCGGCCGGGGCATCGGGGAAACGGATGTGTACAACTACTTATACTGCATTGGCTGGGTGGGGATGGACTGCTCCGGTTTTGTGTGGCACGTCCTCTCCCATGTGGCCCGGGCGGGTGGGCTGGATCTGGGCAGGACCTTAGGCCGGGCCCTGGGAAC